>CADCWN010000001.1 GCA_902806415.1 uncultured Thermomicrobiales bacterium
CGCCGGAGAGGGAGGGCGAGACGACGAGGTTCGCGCCGGTGCGGTAGAGGAGCTTGATATTCTCCTCCTCGCGCGCGGACGCCACCAGCCAGACCGCCGGGGCCAGGCTGCGCACCGTCAGACAGATCAGCACGCAGGCGTCGTCGCGGTTCGGGGCGGCCAGCACATGGGCGCCCTTCTCGACGACCGCCGCCCGCAGGATCGCCTCGGTCGAGGCGTCGCCGCGCAGGGCGACGAGCCCTTGCGCCGCCGCTTCCTCGGTCGCTTCCGCAGTGGGGTCGATGATCACGATGTCTTGCGGGCGCTGGCCGTGGGCGACCAGTTCGTTGACGATCGCCTGCCCCTTGACGCCGAAGCCGCAGACGATCGTGTGGCCGTTCAGCCGCTCGCGCAACTGCTGCATACGATACTCCTCCCCATAGCGGGCGCGCAGTTGGGTCAACTCATAGGCGGTGCCGACGAACAGGAGCAGGATGACGATCCGCGCCGGGGTCAGCAGCACGGCGTTGAGCAGCCGCGCGCTGTCGGTCACCGGGGCGATGTCGCCGTATCCCAGCGTCGTCAGCGAGACGATCGTGAAGTAGAAGACCGTCGTGAAGGAGAGCGGGCGCTCGGGGTAGGCATTGTCGCGCAGGCCGTCGCGCGTGAACCAGAGCAGGAGGGTCGTCGCCAGCACCAGGACGAGCGCCAGGATCAGGCGACGCAGCAGGGTCCGCCAGGGCGAGCGCCGCGGCAACTGGAGGATATTGAGGTGCTGGAAGCCGCGCGGGAGCGATTCATCCGTGCTCTCTTCATTCGCGCCGGGGCGTGTCATCGGCCTGTTCTCGCGTTCGGCGCGCGATGCGCGCTTGCCCTCTCCACCCTATCCGCCAGACGAATTATCACCCCGGCAGAGCGTAGGGTACTCCCTCGCCGCAGTCAACCGGCCTGCCATGCCCATACCGCCCACTTCGGCAACTCGCCCTACCTGGATGGGCAGTTACGCTCCGCCCTGCGAGTGGTTACGCTACGGGTGTGGAACGATGGTGTGAAATTGGCAAATCGGGGGGATGATGATCGTCGAGTATATCCGGTATGGGCTCGCGGAGGGGCGCGGCGACGCCTTCGAGGAGGCGTATGGGCAGGCTGCGGTGTCGCTGGATGGCTCGCCGCATTGCCTCGGCTATGAGCTGTCGCGTTGCGTGGAGGAGCCGACCACCTATATCCTGCGGATCGAGTGGGACTCGGCGGACGGTCATCTCCAAGGCTTCCGCCGCAGCCCGGAGTTCCGCACCTTCTTCGCCGCGATTCGGCCCTTTGTCGAGGATATCGCCGAGATGCGGCATTACACCGTCACCGCCGTCACCTCGCGCATCGCCCCTGCATGAGTCGTTTCGCCCTCCACCCGACCAGCGTGGGCGCGGCGCGGCGATTGTCGCCAGCCTTGACGCTCATCGCGTTTCGCGGTATAGTTTGGCGTCGCGAGGAATGGGCGTGACACCGGTATTCTGTGCTTGTGTCCTGTCTGTTCCCGGGGCTGTGGCCCTGCCGGCGGTCAAGCCCATGTAGCTCAGTTGGCAGAGCACCTCCTTGGTAAGGAGGAGGTCTCGGGTTCGAGTCCCGACATGGGCTCCAACGGTTATCGCGGTCTGAGGCCCCTCGGGGCCTCGCTTGGCGTCATGGGGTCGAATGTGCGACCCGGTGTTTGTGAGGAGAGGGTACGGATGGCGAAGCAGCGGTTCGAGCGGACGAAGCCGCACATCAACGTGGGGACGATCGGGCACGTCGATCACGGGAAGACGAGCCTGACGGCGGCGATCACCAAGGTGCTGGCGCTGCGGGGGGCGGCGCAGTAC
>CADCWN010000002.1 GCA_902806415.1 uncultured Thermomicrobiales bacterium
AAGTACGAACCAGGCGGCGACATCGCACCGCTACTCCGTACTTCCGACTTCGCATTTATGCCCGTATGGGTGCTTCGTACTTCAAGAGGGGATTCATAATGAGCACCACCGAGAACGAGATCCTGGTCGGTAGCGACTACAACTTCAGCTTCTCCGACAAGGAGGACTACCACTTCAAGGCGCAACGCGGCCTCTCGCGCGAGATCGTGGAGCAGATCTCGGAGATGAAGGGCGAGCCGGACTGGATGCGCGAGTTCCGGTTGAAGTCGTACGACTACTTCGTCAAGCGACCGATGCCGACCTGGGGCGGCGGCGGCGCGCTGGGCGAGATCGACTTCAACAATATCTTCTACTACATCAAGCCCGCCGAGAAGCAGGGCGCGACCTGGGATGATATCCCGTCCTATATCAAGGATACGTTCGAGAAGATCGGCATCCCCGAGGCCGAGCGCAAGCATCTGGCCGGGGTCGGCGCGCAATACGAGAGCGAGGTCGTCTACCACTCGCTGCGCGAAGACTTGCAGCAGAAGGGCGTCATCTTCACCGACACCGACACCGCCCTGCGCGAGTACCCCGAGCTGATGAAGCAGTACTTCGGCACGATCATCCCGCCGAACGACAACAAGTTCGCCGCGCTGAACTCGGCGGTTTGGTCGGGTGGTTCGTTCGTCTACGTCCCCGAGGGTGTCCATCTGGATGTGCCGCTCCAGGCGTACTTCCGCATCAACGCGGAGAATATGGGCCAGTTCGAGCGGACGCTGATCATCTGCGCGCCCGGCTCCTATGTCCACTATGTCGAAGGCTGCACCGCGCCGACCTACGGCTCGGAGTCGCTGCACTCGGCGGTGGTCGAGATCATCGTGCAGGAGGGCGCGCGCTGCCGCTACACGACGATCCAGAACTGGTCGAAGAACGTCTTCAACCTCGTCACCAAGCGCGCCGCCGCCTACAAGGACGCGACGATGGAGTGGGTCGATGGCAACCTCGGCTCGCGCCTGACGATGAAGTATCCCGCCGTGTGGCTGATGGAGCCGGGCGCGAAGGGCGAGGTGCTGTCGATCGCCTACGCGACCGACGGCCAGCACCAGGATGCCGGGGCGAAGATGGTCCACGTCGCCGGCAACACCTCCTCGACCGTCACCTCGAAGTCGATCTCGAAGGGCGCGGGCCGCTCATCGTATCGCGGGCTGGTGAAGGTCCATCCGGGCGCGACGAACGTGAAGTCGAGCGTCGTCTGCGACGCCCTGCTGCTGAACGAGGAGTCCCGCACGGACACCTATCCGTACATGGAGATCGAGGAAGACAACGTGACGATCGGTCACGAGGCGTCCGTCTCGAAGGTCGGCGAGGAGCAACTCTTCTACTTGCAGAGTCGCGGCCTCAGCGAGGACGAGGCGATGAGCATGATCGTCAGCGGCTTCATCGAGCCGATCGCCAAGGAACTACCGCTGGAATATGCGGTCGAGCTGAACCGCCTGATCCAGCTGGAGATGATCGGCAGCGTCGGGTAAATGACGAATGACGAGTGACGAATGACGAATTTGGGGTGTTAACCCATCGCTCGTCACTCGGGGTGGTAGCCAGCGCAAGGGGCGGGAACTCCTCGGAGCCCCGCCCCTTGCCGCGCCAACGCGACGATTCGTCACTCGTCACTCGTCATTCGTCATTGAACAAGGGAGTGATTAGCAGCTATGAGCACGACATTGGAGCGCCCGACAGAGGCGCAGGCGCGCGGGTTCACGCGCGAGGCGGTGGAGGCGCTGTCGCGCGCGAAGGGTGAGCCCGCCTGGGTGCTGGAAGCGCGGCTGCGCTCCTGGGAGACCTACGAGGCGACCCCGATGCCGACGGCGCGGGACGAGGAGTGGCGGCGCACGAGCATCCGCGCGCTGAAGTTGGACCAGGTGACGCCGTTCGGCGCGGGCGCGATGCCGCAGTCGTCGCTCGGCGCACTGCCGAACGACGTGCGCGCGGGGCTGAGCGAGGAGGGCCGCGCGGGCCTGCTGGTGCAGCACAACTCCGGGATGGTCTTCCGCGCCCTCAGCGACGAGGTTGCCGGGCAAGGCGTCATCTTCACCGGGCTCGACGAGGCGGTGCGCGAGCACCCCGAACTGGTCAAGAAGTACTTCATGGCCGAGGCCGTCGCGCCGGAACACGATAAGTTCAGCGCCTTGCACGGCGCGTTCTGGAGTGGCGGCACCTTCCTCTACGTGCCGCGCGGCGTCGCGATCGAGACACCGTTCCAGACGCGCGTCTTCGCTGACGCCGACGCCCCGGCGATCTTTGCGCACACCCTGATCGTGGTCGAGGACAACGCCCAGGCGGTCCTGATCGACGAGTTCATCTCGCCGACCGCCGAGAGCGGCCAGGGCTTCTCCTCCGGCGCGGTCGAGCTTTACAGCGGCCCGAATGCCCACCTGCGGTACTTCAACGTGCAGGATTGGGGGCGGCATTTCTGGCACTTCAACACCCAGCGCCTGATCGCCGACCGCGACAGCACGACCAATTCGCTGACGATCCTGCTCGGCTCGAAGCTGACCAAGACGAACGTCGAGAGTTCGCTGCGCGGCGAGGGGGCCACGAGCGAGATGCTCGGCATCTACTTCGGTGACGGCACCCAGCACTTCGATCAGCACACGATTCAGGACCACGTCAAGCCGAACACCACCAGCGATCTCCTCTTCAAGGGGGCGCTGCGCGACCGCGCGCGGCAGGTCTTCTCGGGGATGATCAAGGTCGAGCCGGGCGCGCAGAAGACGAACGCCTATCAGGCGAACCGCAATCTGCTCCTGTCTGACAAGGCGCGCGTGGACTCGATGCCGAAGCTCGAGATCGGCGCGAACGACGTCCGCTGCACCCACGGCGCGACGATGGGGCAGGTCGAGCCGGAATACCTCTTCTACCTCCGTAGTCGTGGCCTGACCCGTGAGGAGGCCGAGCGGATGATCGTCGAGGGATTCCTCGACGAGATCGTGCAGCGGATCCCGCTCGAAGAGGTCCGCGATCGCCTCTCCGACGCGATCCAGGCCAAGATGGGCCTGCCGCCTCGGAATAAGGAAGATTCTGCCGTCTAGTGGGTAGTCGTCAGTCGTCAGTCGTCAGTAGAGAGATAGTGGATGGCGAATGCCGCGTGTTGCCCCACTCACTACCGACTCCTTTCTGACGACTGACGACTGACGACTGACGACTGGAGGTGCCCATGACTCTCCACAGCGCACCCGTCCAGGCGCTCGACGCCTCCATCCGCGCCGACTTCCCGATCCTGGCGGAGACGGTCAACGGTAAGCCGCTGACCTACCTCGACAGTGGCGCGACCGCACAGAAGCCGGAAGCGGTGCTGCGGGCGCTCGACGACTACTATCGCCACTACAACGCCAACGTCCATCGCGGGATCTATCAGATCAGCGAGCGCGCCACCGCCGCCTACGAGGAGGCGCGGCACAAGGTCGCGCGGTTCATCGGCGCGACCGACGATCGCGAGGTCATCTTCACGCGCGGCACTACCGAGGGGATCAACCTGGTCGCCCACTCCTGGGGGCGGGCGAACATGGGTGTGGACGACGTGATCGTCGTCACCGAGATGGAGCACCACTCCAACCTCGTCCCCTGGCAACTCGTGGCGCAGGAGCGCGGCGCGACCCTCGCGGCGATCCCGCTGACCGAGGATGGTCGGCTCGACCTCGACGCCTACGACGCGATCCTCGCCGACGGTGCCGGGCGCGTGAAGATGGTCGCTGTCACCCACGTCTCGAACACGCTGGGGACGATCAACCCGGTGGCCGAGATCGCGCGGCGGGCGCACGCGGCGGGCGCGGTCGTCCTGGTCGATGGCGCGCAGGGGGTGCCGCACCTGCCGACCGATGTGCGCGCCCTCGGCTGCGACTTCCTGGCCTTCTCCGGCCACAAGATGCTCGGCCCGATGGGGAGCGGCGCTCTCTGGGGGCACCGCGAACTGCTGGAAGCGATGCCGCCGTTCATGGGCGGCGGCTCGATGATCCGGCGAGTCGGCCTGCAATCCTCGACCTACGCCGAACTCCCAGCGAAGTTCGAGGCCGGCACGCCGAGTGTCGGCGACGCGATCGGCCTCGGCGCGGCGATCGACTATCTGGAGACGATCGGGATGGCGACGATCCAGGCGCACGAGGAGGCGCTGGTCGCCTACGCGCTCGGTCGCCTCGGCGGGATCGACGGGCTGCGAATCCACGGCCCGCTCGACACGGTCGATCGCGCTGGCGTCTTCTCGCTGACGCTCGACGATATTCACCCGCACGATCTCGCCTCCATCCTCGACGAGGAGGGGGTCTGTGTCCGCGCCGGACATCACTGCTGCCAGCCGCTGATGGATCG
>CADCWN010000003.1 GCA_902806415.1 uncultured Thermomicrobiales bacterium
CTTCCTGCGCAATCACGCGGGCGGGATCTGGGCCTGCGACTTCCTGCCAGTCCCCGACCTCCTCTACCGCCCCGTGTACGCCTTCTTCATCATCGCGCTCGGCACACGCCGCGTGGTCCACGTCGGCGTCACCCGCCACCCGATCGACGCCTGGGTCGCCCAGCAGCTGCGCGAGGCCACGCCCTTCGACCAGCGACCACGATTCCTCATCCGCGACAACGACAGCAAGTACGGGCCAGCGTTCGCGCGCGTGGCCGAGGCGAGCGGGATCACCGTGCTGCGCACCGCCTACCGCGCTCCCAAACAGAATGCCACTTGCGAGCGTTTCCTCGGCAGCGTCCGGCGCGAGTGCCTCGACCACGTCTTGGTCCTAGGCGAAGTGCACCTGCGGCGTGTCCTGCGGGAGTACGTGGCGTACTTCAACGCCGCGCGGCCGCACCAGGGCCTGCAACAAGGCATCCCCGCCAGCACCGAGGGAGCGGCGCACCGGCCACAGTCCGGCGGACAGGTACAGGCCGTCCCGGTGCTTGGCGGACTGCATCATACGTACCGGCTCGCGGCGTAAGTGCCGATGAACTGCGCGGGATGCGCCAACCAGCCAGAACACGGATTAGGAGGGACACGGTGACGAAGATCGCGATCATCGGCGCGGGGGGCTACGTTTTCCCCTTACGCCTCATCGGCGATATCCTCAGCTTCCCCGCGCTGCGCGATTGCACGCTCGCGCTGATGGATGTCAACCTGGACGGTGCGGAGCGGACCGCCGCCGCCGCCCGCGAGCTGATCGGGCATTACGACTTCCCGGCGCACGTGCAGACGACGACCGATCGCCGGGCCGCGCTCGCGGACGCCGATTTCGTGATCATCACCTTCTACATCGGCGACGCCGAGACGGCGCGGGTCGACAAGGCGATCCCCGACGCGTACGGGATCGATCAGCCGGTGGGCGACACGCTCGGCCCGGGCGGCGTGATCCGCTTCATGCGGAACGCGCCGGTCTATGCGGGGATCGCAGCCGATATCAAGGAGGTCTGCCCGCGCGCCCAGGTGATCAACTACGCCAACCCGATGGCGATGAACTGCTGGTACCTGGAGCGTCTCGGCATCGCGACCGTCGGACTCTGCCACAGCGTGCAGAACACCTCGCACATGTTCGCGGAACAGTTGGGCGTGCCGTATGATGAGTTGCGCTACCGGGTGGCGGGGATCAACCACCAGGCCTGGTTCCTCGAGCTGCGGCGCGGCGAGGAGGATCTCTATCCCCGGCTGCGCGAGGTCCTCACCGGGCGATTCGGCCTCGCGCCCGGCGGGCCTAGCGCCATCGCGCCCGATTCCGGCGACCACAGCGCGCCGCAAGGGGCGACCACCTACGAGGGGGCGCAGGAGCGGGTGCGGACGTCGATCATGCGCGCCTTCGGCTACTTCCACACCGAGTCGAGCCACCACGCCTCCGAGTACCTGCCCTATTTCCGCAAGAACGCGTCGCTGATCGCGTCGTTCATTCCCCAGCGCTGGCCACCGGTCGTGCGGGTGCGCGACGTCGAGGCGCGGACCCGCGAACTGCTCGCCTCGTTCAAGGAGGAGCTCGTGCCGTCGACCGAGTTCGGCGCGTACATCATCCACAGCATGGTGACCGGGCAGCCCCGCGTGATCTACGGCAACGTCCCGAACCGGGGATTGATCAGCAACCTCCCCGAGGGCTGCTGCGTCGAGGTGCCGTGCCTGATCGATGGGAATGGGGTGCAGCCGACCGCTATCGGCGCGCTGCCGCCGCAGTGCGCGGCGGTGAATCGGACGAACGTCAACGTGCAGGAACTCGCCGTCGAGGCAGCGCTGACCGGCGACCGCGAGCACATCTACCACGCGATCATGCTCGATCCGCTGACGAGCGCGGTCCTGACGCTGGAGCAGATCCGCTCGATGACCGACGAGATGCTCGCCGCCGAGACCGCCTGGTTGCCCGCCTTCGCGCGGTAACGCGGGTTCCGGCGCGAGCGAATGGCGGCGTGGCACACGGCTGAGTACAGTCGGACAGGGTTCGTGGCTTTCGCCCCGATAACCAACAGGTTTTTATCGGGCTGCCGATTGTGGCGGGCGAAGAAGTCCCTGGCGGCGGCGAGCAGCGCCCGCTTCGTCGGGAAGCACTCGCCGTGCGTGGCCTCGCGGCGGACGTGGCGCCAGAGCATCTCGATGGGGTTGAGCCACGGGCTGTAGGTTGGGAGGTACAACAAGACGAGCCGACCGGCAGCGGCCCGCACCACGTCCTCGACCTCGTCATCCTCGTGCGTGCCCGTGTTGTCCCAGGCGACGTAGCCGGAAGCCTCGCGCTGCGGCCCCGGCGCGCCGGCCTCCCGTCACGCCCGACACCGTCGCCCTGATCCGCGAGATGGCCCTGGCGAATCGCCCGCGGGGTGCGGAGCGGACCCACGGCGAGCTCCTGAAGCTCGACATCCGCGCGGCCACCTCGACAATCCAGATATACCTGCGCGCTGCCCTGCCGTGGCCGAAAAGTCCATCCGGGCGGCCCGGTCGGTGCCCTGCGCCGTCCGCTGCTCCTTCTCCCCCACGCCGTAGCCGCCGCCCCAGGCAGCGGCTGCACTCTCCTCGCTTCATGTTGGACCGTCCTAAGGAAGGGGAGTCGCCCGTGCGTTGTCGCCTGCTTCACCACCTGATCGGGCTCGGCCGCGCCACTGCGCAGGGCCTCCGTCGGCGACTGCGGGCCGCGACACGCCCGGCCAGCGCGCCCCCGGTTGCCGGCACCTTCGCCGATCTGGCGCGGAGCAAGGCGGCGCTCGTGGCCGAAAATGCGCTCCCCCGCCACCAACTCGCTATCCTGCACCGTGGCGCCAAACGACCCCGCCGCACCCGGGCCGATCGCGCCCTCCTGGTGCTCCTGGCCGGCCACGCCCGCGCGTGGCGGTCGGCGCTGCTGATCGTTCAGCCAGACACGCTGCTGCGCTGGCATCGCCAGTTGTTTTGTGGATACTGGCGGCGGAAATCCCGGGCGGTGGCCCCGGCGCACCGGCCGCCCCTCGACCCCAAGACGGTCGCCCCGATCCGCGAGATGGCGACGGCGAATCGGCGGTGGGGCGCGGGGCGCATCCGGGGCGCGCTCCTCACGCTCGACATCCGCGTCGCCAAGTCGGCGATCCAGCGCTACCCGCGCGAGGCCCGCCCGCCGCACCGCGCCGACCAGGGTTGGGCGACCTTCCTGCGCAACCACGCCCCGGACCTCCGGGCCTGCGACTTCCTACCGGTCACCGATCTCCTCTTCCGGCCGCTCTACGCCTGCTTCATCGTCGCGCTCGAGACCCGCCGGGTGGTGCATATCGGCGTGCCGCGCCATCCGACCGATGTCTGGGTCGCCCGGCAGCTGCGCGCGGCCACGCCGTTCGACCAGCGTCCGCGCTATCCGGTCCGCGACAACGACAGCAAGTACGGCTCGGCGTTCGCCCGTGTCGCCGCGACTCCGGGAATTACGGCGTTGCGGACGGCCTACCGCGCCCCCCGGCAGAACGCCACGCGCGAGCGCTTCCTCGGCAGCGTGCGGCGGGAGTGCCTGGATCATCTCCTGGTCCTGGGCGAGGCCAGCTACGGCGTGTCCTCCGCGACTACATGCTGTGCGTCAACCATCACCGCCCGCACCAGGGGCGAGCCCAGCAGATCCCGGCGGCACCCGAGGAAGGTTCGCCTCTGGGGGCGCGTGATGGCAGCGTGCAGGCCATCCCCATCCTGAATAGCCTCCACCACACCTACGCGAGAGCCGCATAACGCCATTGGGATGGACTCTCGGCCACGACAGCCCCAGGAGCGCCCCGCCCCGTCGCGGCCACGTCCGTGCCTGGAGCCAGCCGCATCCGAGACACACCACCTCGCTGCTGACCGTCGCCCCCGCCCACCGTCCACCGCTCACGCTGACGGAGGATAGCACACCTTGACACGACGCAAGAGGACCGTCGCAACTCGCTGGCATGATCGAACTAACCCTGATCACCCGGGTCGCCCCTGGTTTTCTCGCCGCCGCCTGGCGGCGGCGAGAAAACCAGGGGCGACATCATCGGCGCGACCGCTATGCTATACTGCTCGCATCACAACGATGTGAACAGCGTTTGTAGCCTACCCGGTGCGCCGACGAGGGCCGATGTAGCCTATCCTCTCGCCGGAAGAGGATCGCCTCGAGCCGCTTGTCGAGGCTGAGGCTACGGTGCGAATGGTCGCATTGGTCGCAACGTATCCCCGGTATGTCACCATTTCGTCGGCCGCGCCAGACGGCGCGAGCAAACGGCGAGGGCGGTGACGGCCCGACCAGGCAGGCCAGGCAGGTTCTCGGGCGGCGTGAGGAAGAAGCGATGGAGGAAGCGATGGACGAGCGGCACGACGCCCGGCGAACGGCGGACCTGGCATTACGAGTGTTGGGTGGCCGCATGACCCGTCGCGAGGCGCTCAAGCGCGCGCTGGCGCTCGGCCTCAGCGCGCCGACGCTCGCGGCGCTGCTCGCCGCCTGCGGCGGCACCGCGGAGCCGACTGCCACCACGGCGCCGGCCGCGGTCGCGGCCCCGACGCCCCCGGGCGC
>CADCWN010000004.1 GCA_902806415.1 uncultured Thermomicrobiales bacterium
CAGGATATGATGCGCTTCTTCCTGATCGACCACGCGCTCGACTGCCCCGTCTGCGACAAGTCGGGCGAGTGCAAGATGCAGGACTACACCTACGAGTACAACGTCTACAACAACCCGTTCCGTCGCCCGAAGCGCGCGGAAGAGACGCGCCACTACTCGCCGCTGATCTCGTATAAGCTTGACCGTTGCGTCATCTGCGCGCAATGCACGCGCGTCTGCGACGAGATCGTCGGCGCGACCGCGATCACGATGGCCCAGCGCTCCTACGACTCGGAGGTCGTGCCGGCCTTCGGCAATAGCCTCGCCGACACCCACTGCACCCATTGCGGCAACTGCGTGGCGGTCTGCCCGGTCGGGGCGATCCTTAACCGCAACTATGCCGACCATGAGTGGAAGATGGACCACACGGTCACCACCTGCCACTACTGCGCGGTCGGCTGCAAGATCAACGCGCGCACGGTCAGCGGCGAACTGAAGCGGATGGACGGCGTGATGTACGAGGGGGTCAACAACGGCTACCTCTGCGTCAAGGGCCGCTGGGGCTACGACTACGCCCAGGATTCCGATCGCCTCAAGCAACCGCTCATCCGGCGCGGCGGGCGCTTCGAGCCGGCGACCTGGGACGAGGCGCTCGGCTACATCGCCCTGCGGCTCGGCGAGTTCCGGGACGGCTCGTTCTTCGGCGTCGGCTCGACGAAGGTGACGAACGAGGAGGCGTATCTCTTCCAACTCTTCACCCGCGTCGTCATGGGGACCAACAACCTCGATAGCAAGACCCGCTACAGCCAGGCACCGTGGCAGCGCGCCTTCGCGCAGTCGTTCGGCCTCGCCGCGACGACGAACGAGATCGCCGAGATCCGCCAGATGAAGTGCATGCTGCTGATCGGGGCGAACGCGCCCGAGACGCACGCGATCACCTCCTACTGGATGAACCTGGCGGTGCGCACGCACGGCGACCCCGCCGGGCTGATCGTGATCGACCCGCAGTGGAATCTCCTCTGTAAGGTTGCCAACATCTGGCTGCGCCCGAAGTCGGGGACCGACGGCGTGCTGCTGAACGGGATGGCGAAGTACATCATCGACGAGGGGCTGGCGAACCGCGCGTTCACCGATGCCCGGGCCGAGGGCTTCGCGGACTGGGAAGCCTCCCTGGCCGACTTCACGCTGGAGCGTGTCAGCGAAATCACCGGCGTCCCGGCGGACGACATCGCCGCCGCCGCCCGGATGTACGCCACCGGTTACAACCACAAGGAGGGCGACGGCTGGGGTCCCTCCGCCACCTTCTTCGGCAACGGCCTGACGCAGCACATCGGCGGCGTGGATAACGTCCTGGCGCTGAACAACCTCGCCATCCTCACCGGCAACGTCGGGCGCGAGTTCGCCGGCGTCAACACCTTCGTCGGCGACAACAACACCCAGGGTGCCAGCGACATGGGGATCGCGCCGAATCGCCTCCCCGGCTGGGCCAGCTACGACGACGCCGAGGCCCGCGCCCGCCTGGAGGAGCTCTGGCTCTCGCGCTGGGCACCGGACGCGCAGATCCGTCCGCTGCCGACCGAGGCGGGTTACACGCTGACGGAATTGCCGCTGGCCCTGGAGAGCGGCAAGGTTCGCGCCCTCTGGGTGCAGGGCGAGGATCTGATCAATGCCGCGCCGAACCAGGAGCGGATGGAGCGCGCGATCGAGCGCGCCGAGTTCGTGGTCGTGCAGGAGATGTTCCTGACCTCGACCGCGCAACTGGCCGACGTGGTCCTGCCCGCCGTCAGCGGCTACGAGAAGGATGGCACCTACACCAACCTGGAGCGGCGCGTGCAGCGCGTCCGCAAGGCACTCCCGCCGATGGCGGGGGGCAAGCCCGACTGGCAGATCTTCATCGAACTGGCGCGGCGCTTCGGCTACGATCTGCCGTATCGTCATCCGAGCCAGATCATGGACGAGATCGCCGCGCTGGTGCCGGACTATGCCGGGATCACCTACCGGCGGATCGACAAGGATGGGATGCACTGGCCGGTCCCATCCGCCGACCACCCCGGCACGCCGACCCTCCACCTCGACGACTTCGCCACGCCGAGCGGCAAGGCGCAGTTCGTCCCGACCCGCCACACCTTGCCGGGCGCGGCGGTCGATGGGCAGTTCCCGCTCGTCCTGCAAGTCGAGGCGTCGCTCTACCACTGGGACACCGGCGAGCGGACCCGCCGCTCGGTCGGGCCGCGCGTGCTGGAACCGGACCCGATGCTGGCGATCAACCCCGAGGACGCGGAGCGCGCGAATGTGCGCGACGGCGATCTGGTGCGGGTCGCCTCGCAACGCGGCGACGTGGAGCTGCGCGCGCTCGTGACCGATTCGCTGCCAGCGGGGATGGTCCGCATGCACATCCACTGGCCCCAGGCACCGATCGGGCGGATCGTCAGCGAGGCGTTCGAGCCGACGACCGGGACGCCGGAGTTCAAGTACACCGCCGTGCGCGTGGGCCGCGCCCCGGTCGCAGAACTCGCGGGGGCGGCGGCGGATAAGTAGCCGCCGGGTTCAAAGTCGTGAGTCGTGAGAGGGTTCGCTGCCAGCCGAGTGCCTACCAGTCGGCACCGCGCCACTCACGACTCACGACTCACGACTAGATCGAAGGGAGCGCCGATGATCCCGCCGACGAACCAGAATCTCGGGATGACCGCCATCTTCATGGGGAGCGTTCTGATCCTCCTGCTCTCGACGATGGCGATC
>CADCWN010000005.1 GCA_902806415.1 uncultured Thermomicrobiales bacterium
AGGGGGTGATGGGGGCAGGGAAATCGGATTTGGGGGGGGGTGCGATGCGCGGGGCAACGGCGCGCATCCCACCCCGCCGGGAAGTGCAAGCCCGGCCACGAAGAGGGGTCATCACTCCTAAGGTTAGATAGCGGGCGAGCGCAGAGCAAGCAATTAACGCGCAACTTCATCCGCAATTTTGACGGCGGGGCGATCAAAGGGCGGGGGCAGGGTTGCTCACGGGCGGTTGCGCTGGGAACGTTGCCGCCATCTCGCGCCCCAGCGCCCGATAGGTTTTGCCGGTGCGCGCCACCGCCGCGAGGCCGAGCGCCGCCGCGACAGTCTTGAGATCCCGCTCATCGGCGGCCACGCGACGCAACTCGCAGAAGTGGCCGAGTTGCGCGACGCGGTCGAGCGCGATCTCCCAGCCTCCAAGCCGGTAGCGTCGCCGCTCTTTGGTTAGGGAACCTGCCCCGTTATAGCCGAGATTGTGCAGCAAGGGCAGGATACGCGGTCGCGCCTCATAGGTCGCGATCCGCGCCGCATCACCCGCCTCGGTGCAGGAAACCCAGGCGGTATCCTCGCGCAGGCGCACCCGCAGATACCCGCTCGCCCCACCGGCGGTCGGGCGCAGGAAGTGGTCTCGTTCGAGCGCCGTGCCGAGCGCGACGGCCCCGGCGCACGCCAGCGCCGTGTCGGTCGGCCAGCCGAGGAACTTTAACTGCTCGGACGGGGTGAGATGCTGATCATCGCCGGGTGGGGGGAAATTATCGATCACGATCAGATCGGTCTGCCGCGCGGCGGGGTCGAGGAAACGCCGCTGCGACGGGATAACATACTCGCCGAGGCGGCGCAGGATCGTCCAGGGATCGACGCCTGCCGCCGCCGCGTCGTCGGTCAAGCGCCGGAGTAACGGCTGCGGCAACCCGACTTTCACCCAGGCGGTGATCGCGGCGTCGTCGCGCGCCAGCGCCGGGATCCCCACGGCGATTTGGGGACCGGTGACGCCCTCGGCGGTCGGCCCTGATTCCCCCGCAAGCGCACGCTTGGCTCCCGGCAGCCGCGCCAGCAGCGCTTCCGCCAGCCGCTCCGCCTGCTCGGAGCCGAGCGGGGAGGCGAGCACGATCAGCGGTGTGGGGGTCGCGATCGCCCCGCGCGACGGCGCGACGCGCTCGGCGAGGAGTTCGAGCGCCAGGGCCGGTGCGACCACCGGCAGGCCGAGGCCGCGCCGCCAGGCGAGCGCCCGGCCGCGCTTGCTACCGCGCATCGGCAAGACCCCGTAAGAACGCATCAGCCAGAGCGCCAGGTCGGCCACCGCGCGCTCGTCGCCGTCGCAGAGTTCGATCTCGATCTCGGTTTCTCGGTAGGCTGACTCGCCCTCCAGGCAGAGGCGATCGAGGGCGAGCGCCACGCGCGCACCGTCGGCACGACCGAGTTCAATCTGGTGCCGATCGGTCAGCAGGGTGAAGAGGGGTTGGAGCGGCTGCACACCGGCGATCCGCCGCGCCCGCTCGATCGGCTCGCACTTCCCTTTCGGGAATTCGCCCCTCTTGCCCGGCAGCAGCGCGTTCACCTCGCGCCGCCGCGCCACGCCGTCGCGACCGGGGCCGCGCCCGCGCTTAAAGGTCCACTCGATACCGCCCGCCCCCCCGTCGAGGATCCGGCGGCGGAGCGAGCAGCGCGCCGCTTCGAGGAGGGCGTCGGGCGTGTCGAAGTAGGTATTGTGCTGCGCCTCGCTGTGGCGCCCGATCACGCGCCAGCCGGGGAACGCGGTCCGCGCGGCGAGTTCATCGAGGGTCCGCTCGCCGACCGGGGCGAATTTCACTTCGAGTTCGATGCCGCGACGTGCCATACTCCCTGGGCGCTGCTATCGGTCCCCTCGCTGGTCGCGCGTCGTGACCGGGGGTAGTGTAGCCCCTGTCGCTGGCGGGGACCAATCGCGGCGGGCGGGGGCGGCGGTCGCGATCGCCCGGCCCGCGCCGGTCCGGCTGCCTATGTATCGCGATGCGCGCGTGGTCTGTCCTGATCTCCCTGTCCCGGCGGCCATTGTTTTTCCGCGCACCGGCGCTATAATTGGCGCAATGGCACTGAGCAGGACGAGTGCGGCGGTGCGCGGTCATACAAGAGAGGGCAGGCCATCGGCTGCGAGCCGCCCGACCCGAGACCCCACCGCACGGCCCCCTGTGAGTCGGCCCCGCGACATCGCCGCCGTTGCGCCGCGATGAGGAGGACGCCCGGACGCCACCGTTAACGGCGACGAACGAGGGATACATCGCGATGTGCGGGTGTCCGAATGAGGGTGGTATCGCGGAAGGGAACCTTTCGCCCCGGTGTGGGCGGAGGGTTTTTTTGTTGTGACCGATGCGGTCGGCGCGGAGGGGTGCGCGAGCCCGGCGATCGTGCGTTCGCACCATGTGGGGGGATCGGACTTGGCGCTAGGAGAACGAATTTTCGGTTTCGGGGTCTTGACATAGTACGTTCGCGGTCCGATAATGTACGTACATATCTGGCCGCGTTGACGGAGGCTGGGTCGCCGCCAGGATTCACGACCCGTGCCGGGAGTCGATGTGGGAGGTGTTCAGATGACGACGACCAATCCGCCACAACCGAGGACATTGACCGGCTCGGAGCTGCGCAGCCGCTTCGTCGACTACTTCAGTGAGCGCCTCGGGACCGAGTTGCCCTCGGCGTCGCTGGTTCCGCAGAACGACCCGACGGTCCTGCTGACGGTCGCGGGGATGCAGCAGATGATCCCCTTCTTCGTGGGGGCTGAGCAGCCGCCGACCCCGCGCCTCTGCTCGGTCCAGAAATGTTTCCGCACCGTCGATATCGACGAGGTCGGCGACGAGAGCCACCTGACCTTCTTCGAGATGCTCGGCAACTTCTCGGTCGGCGACTATTTCAAGCGCGAGGCGATCGGCTGGGCGTGGGAGCTGCTGACCCAGGGCTACGGGCTGCCGGCGGATCGCCTCTCGGTCACGGTCTACCCGCAGGACGACGAGGCGCGGCGGATCTGGCGCGACGAGATTGGTGTGCCGCCCGAGCGGATCGTGGACGATCCAGCCAACTGGTGGGGGCCGGTGGGCAAGACCGGCCCTTGTGGCCCCAACTCGGAGATCTACTACGATTTCGGCTATACCGAGGGGCGTACTGGCGAACGGGCTGGCGACGACGGCGGGCGGTTCCTCGAAGTCTGGAACCTCGTCTTCATGGAGTTCAATCGGAACGACGACGGCTCCGATACCCCCCTGCCACTCAAGAATATCGATACCGGGATGGGGCTGGAACGCCTGACGATGGTGATCCAGGGGAAGAAGTCGGTCTACGACACCGACCTCTACCAGCCAATCATCGCGCGAGCGGCGGGGTTGACCGGCACTCGCTACGGCGAGGACGCGAAGACCGATCGCGCGTTGCGCGTCATCGCGGACCACAGCCGCGCGATCACCTTCCTGATTGGCGATGGCGTCCTGCCGGATAACGAGGGGCGCGGCTACATCCTCCGCCGCATCCTCCGCCGCGCGGTCCGCTACGGGCGACTGCTCGGGCTGGAGCGCCCGTTCCTCACCGAGACGGCGGGCGTGGTGATCGAGCAGATGCGCGATCAGTACCCCGAACTGGTCGAGCGGCGCGAGCGGATCTTCGGGGTGATTCGCAACGAGGAAGCGTCGTTCGGGCGCACGCTGACGCGCGGGCTCAGCCGCTTCGCGACCCTGGTCGCGGGGGTCCGGGCGGAGGGGAAGGCGCAGATCCCCGGCGCTGAGGTTTTTCGGCTCTACGACACCTACGGCTTCCCGTTCGATCTGACGGCCGAATTGGCGAACGAGGCGGGGCTGGAGATCGACCGCACGGAATTCGATCAGGCGATGGACACCCAGAAGAGCCTGAGCCGGGAAGCGTCCAACTTCGGCAAGCAATCGCATCGGAGCCTGGAAACCTACGCGGGCCTCAAGCTCCCGCCGACCGAGTTCCTCGGCTACGACGAGGATCGCGCGCGGGGGACGATCCTGGCGATCATCAGGTCGGGCGGGCCGCAGGATGAGGCGCACGCGGGTGACGAGATCGAGATCATCCTCGATCGGACGCCGTTCTACGCGGAGTCCGGCGGGCAGGTCGGCGACACCGGCCTGCTGGCGAGCGGCGACGGGCAGTTCCGGGTGACCGACACGCAGCGCCCGGTGACGGGGATCACCGGCCATCGCGGTCGGATCGAGGCGGGAACCTTGCGCGTCGGCGACACCGTCGAGGCGGGGATCGATGTCGAGCGCCGCGCCGACATCCGGCGCAACCACACCGCGACCCACGTCCTGCACCGCGCGCTGCGCCTGGTCCTGGGGACGCACGCGCAGCAGGCCGGTTCGCTCGTCGCGCCCGATCGTCTGCGCTTCGACTTCACCCACCAGCAGGCGCTGACCCCCGAGGAATTGCGTCGCGTCGGCGAGATCGCCAGCGCGGCGACCCTGGCGAACGACGCGGTCCGCGCGGAGGTGATGGATCAGCGGGCGGCGCTGGCGACCGGCGCGATGGCCCTCTTCGGCGAGAAGTACGGCGATCAGGTGCGCGTCGTGACGATCGAGGAGTTCTCGAAGGAACTCTGCGGCGGCACCCATGTCGCGGCGACCGGCGAGATCGGCCCGATCGTGATCACCGGCGAGGCGGGGGTCGCGGCGGGGGTGCGTCGCCTCGAAGCGCTGACCGGGCGGGGGGCACTGGCCTATCTCGGACAGGTCCAGGCGGCGACCGATGCCCTCTTCGCGCAGTTCCGCACGCGCGCACCGGAGCAGATCCCGGCGCAGGTCGAGGGGCTGCGCGGGCGGATCCGCGAGTTGGAGCGCGAGATCGAACAACTGAAGGGCCAACTTGCGGGCGGGCAGGCGAGCGTGTTGCTGGATCAGGTGCGCGAGGTCGCCGGGGTCAAGGTGTTGGCGACGCGCGTCGAGGTGCCAGACGCGGGAGCGTTGAGCCAGCTCGGCGACCGCCTGCGCGACAGTATCGGCGCGGGGGTGATCGTCCTCGGCACGGTGGTGAGCGACCGCCCGGCACTGCTGACGATCGTGACGCCCGAGTTGGTGGCGCGCGGGCTGAAGGCGGGCGACATCCTCGGCGAGACGGCGCGGGCGCTCGGCGGGCGCGGCGGCGGGCGTCGCGGCCGCGCGCGCGGCGGCGGCGGCGACCCGACGCGCCTCGACGGCGCGCTCGCCGCTGTCCCGGCGATCGTCGAGCGGGTGCTGGGCACCGGGTCCTAGGGGGGTTGGCGGGTGGCCGCGTTGCCACTCGTCAGACAGATCTGTGGCCCGCGCTGATCGCTCGCCCTTGCCTTGTTCTTATTCTCGATTATCGGCACTCGATGGAGGGGCCGTGAGTGATGCGATGGCGGGCCGCGAGCGGATCGCGGTGGCGGCGAACGATACCCTGGAGCGCGTGCTGGAACAGCTACGCTCGACCGATAGCGCCGACGTGGTGCTGGAGGTGGACGAGCGCAGCCCGCTGCTGATTAGTCTGCAACAGTTGCACAGTCTCGACGAGGTCGCGCAGGCGCACGGCGTCCAGGTCGCGATCGCCTCGGCCAATAGCAAGCTGCTCAATGCGGCGCGCGTCTTCGGTTTGGAGGTGATCGACGCGCGGGCGCAGCCGCCCCCCACGGTGGTCGAACCCGCGCGTCTGCTCGCCGGGCAGCCGCTCGGCCAACGCGACCAGGATGAATCGGACGAATCAGATGAGGAAGGGTACGACGATCCTCCCTTGCAGGGCGACCGCGTGCAGGATAGCCGTGTTTTCCGCCGCATCGCCGCACAGACTCCACCGCCGCCCGCCGATCTGGCTGACGATGAGGCGGCAGGCTGGGAAGAACCGCTGCCACGCGCGGAGGAATATCTCTCTGCCCCGATACCTGCCGGGTCGCACGCGCGCCAGCCACGGCACGATCCCTACGGCCAGCCCTACCTCGATGACGACGAGGACGAGGAGATCGCGCCGACGCGGGGCGGGCGCACGATCCGCTCACGCCGGCCCGCCACTCCGTATGCCGACGCGACGGCGGGGGACGATACCGAGGGTTGGGATGACGAGTCGGCTGATAACCGGGACTACGCCGATGGGCGAGGCGGCGGCCGGCCCGGACGTGGGGGTATCGCCGGGTTTTGGGGCGACGTACGCGCCTGGATAGAGGCGCGACGCGGCAACGCCGACCCGGTCTACGAGTCCGATCCCGACGAGCCAGGGCCGGAGCCTGTGGCCGACGAAGAGGGTTGGGAGGAGCCGCCGTACCGGGAGCGCCACACCGCGCGCGCGGCCCACCCTCCGACGGAGGAGTTCGCGGAAGACGATGCCGACGATGAGGTGGCGGACGAATTCCACCCCGAGCGGCAACCGCGCCCGATCGGGCGTATAGCCGCCCCGGCGGGTCGGGAGCGCACCGCGCGACTGCCGGTGGTCACCTCGGCGATTGCCTACGACGCCGAGGACGGGGACGAGTACGCCGAGGCGGCGGATGATGAGGGCTGGCAGCGGCGGCGCGAGTTGGGCGGCGCAGGGCGTTTCGCGCTCGGCAGCCTGCTCTTCACGCTACTGATCGTCGGGACACTGCTGGCGGTCGCCCTCTACCTGCTCCTGCCGACGGCGACCGTGACCCTGGCGGCCCGCACCGGCCAAGTCTCGACAGAGTTTCGCGTGGTCGTCGGCGAGATCGACCCGAGTTCGCCGCAGGGGCAACCGACGAGCGCGCGGATCGTCGTCCCGGCCAAGCGGATCACCGTGCCACTAAATGCCACCGCCACCAGGCCCGCGACCGGCGCGCGTTTGGAGCCGGATGTGACCGCCGGTGGCTCGGTCGTCTTCACCAACCCCTCGACGACGGCGGTAGCCGTGCCGAAAGGGACGGCCCTGGAGGCGACCGATGGCCGGGGCTATGTCACGATGGAAGGGGTCACAATCGGCCCCGCCGACCCGTTCGACTCGGGCGCGTTCGGCTCGGCCACGGTGAAGGTGGCCGCCAGTATCCGTGGGGCCGGCGGGAACGCCGCGATCGGCGCGGTGCGCGGCCAGTTGGCGAGCGGCGTCTACTACACCAACAAGACCGCGCCGATCGCCGGGGGCAGCGACCGCCGTATCCCGACGATCTCGCCGCAGGACCGCGCGGCGGCGCGAGCGGCGGCCGAGGATGCGGCGCGCGGCAAGGGGTCGGCGGCGATCGGCGGGGCGGTCCCCGCCGGGGGTACGATCATGCACGACACGACCGGCGTCGGCGGTTACAAGGTCCAGTTCAATGCGGCGGAGGGGGCCGATGGCGACAGCGTCACCGCCACCGTGACCGCCGAGGCGACGGCGCTCGTCTACAGCCCCGGCGAGGTCGAGGCGCAGGCCCGCGCCGAGGCGGAGCGTCGGCTCGCCGCGCTGGCGAAGCCGGGCGAGCCTATTGTGGCGGGCAGCGTGCAGATCGGCGCGCCGCAGTTGGTCGAGGATGTGCCGGGGCAACTCACCTACGCGATCACCGGCGGGGCGCAGACTCGCGCGGCGCTCGGCTCGGACACCGAGCGTGAACGACTGGCGCAGGAGTTGGCCCACAAGGACGATGCCGACGCGCGGGACGTCCTCGCCGCGATCCCTGGTGTCGCCTCCTCCGCGATCAAGTACGAGACCGGCCCCTTCCCGGAACGGATGCCCTGGTTAGCCTCGCACATTCGGGTGCAGATCACGGAGGCGCGCTGAACCGATGCGCGCGATGGGGATCGATGTAGGCTCGCGGCGGATCGGCGTGGCGGTGTCCGATGAACTCGGCTTCCTGGCCGCGCCGTGGCGCACCGTGCCGACCGCGCGCGGCCAGGAGTTCGCCACGCTGGCGGCGATGGCGCGCGAGCGCGAGATCGAGATCGTCGTGATCGGCCTGCCGACCAGTCTCGACGGCACCGAGGGGCCGCAGGCCAAGACGGTGCGCGCGTTCGCGCGTCGCCTCGCCTCCCACCTCGATGGGGTGCCGCACACCTTCGCCGACGAGCGCTTCACCACCGCCGAGGCCGAGCGGATGATGATCGCGAGGCGGATGAGCCGCGAGGAGCGCCGCGCGCGGATTGACGCGGCGGCGGCGGCGATCATGCTGCAGGGTTGGCTCGATCTCCAACGTCCGCCGCAACTGGCGTGGCGTGATGATGAGGGGTAGGCTTCCCCATCGTGCGTGCCGATCCGGTAGGGGCGCGACTTAATTCGGCGGTTCGCCGTAGCGCGCGATGTAGTCCTGGATCGCGCGGACGTTGGCGACGTACTGCCACGTTTCGGGGAAGATCCCCTCGCTGGCGATACTCCCTTGCCCCTGGACATAGGCGGCGAGCGCCACATCCTCGTCGCCGCTCTGCGCGATCAGCCAGGCCAGGAGCGCCGCCCCGGCGGTGATGTTATCCGCCGTGTTGTCCGCGATGTCGAGCGGCTCGCCGACGAGATCGCTCGCCACCCAGTCCCCGGTCTCCGGCAAGATTTGCATCACGCCGGACGCCCCAGCGGCGCTGACCGCGCCCTGTTGCCAGCCGCTCTCCTGCCAGGCCACCGCTTGCAGCAGGGTTGGATCGAGGCCGTAGCGGAGCGCGGTCGCGGTGAGGAGCGCCCCGAGCGGCCCCGGTGCGGCGGGCAGGCGCAACACCTGGCCGACAACGACGAGGTCGGGATCGGTCAGGTCCGGGTTGGCCGCCAGCAAGTCGCCGACAGTCGTGCCATAGGTGCTGGCGATTCCATCGAGCGTGTCGCCCTCACCCACGCGATAACTTGTGCCGGTCGCGACCCCCGCGCTCGCCGTGTTCGTTTCCCCTGGGAGGGTCAGCACGGAGCCGGTGACGATCAGGTCCGGGTCGGCGAGGGCGTTCGCCCCCGCGAGGGCGGCGACCGGGACGCCATAGCCCTCGGCGATCTCGCCCAACGTCTCACCCTGTCGCACCGTATGGATACCGGGGGCGGCCCCGACCAACGCCGCCCCCGGCGCGATCCCGACGATCAGCGCGAGGGGCAGCACCAGCCAGCGGCGTCGCCCGAAGAAATCTGTTGAATCCATCGAGAGTCTCCTGGTCTGGCCGGGCGGAGGGCGTTAGCGCATCCCCACCTGACATTGCTTGTTATGGTCGTCGCGCCCCGGCGTAGTGGGAGACCCAGAACGGCTCGTCGAGCCAGCTGATCACGGTACCGCGCGAGGCGTCGCGCGCGTGGATGAAACGACCGTCGCCGAGGGCAATCCCGTTGTGGGTAATCCCCGGCCCGTCGGTGTCGAAGAAGAATACGATGTCCCCGGCCTCGATCTCGTCCGGGCGTAGCGGCGTGCCGTAGCGCCACTGGTCCTGCGAGACGCGCGGTATCGCGAGTCCCGAGACATTCAGGTAGAGCCACTGGATCATCCCCGAGCAGTCCCAGCCGCTTGGCGTGGTGCCGCCCCAGACATACGGCGTGCCGAGATATTGCAGCGCCGCCGCCATGATCGCCTGGCCGCGCACCGGATTCGACACCGCCGGGCCAGACCCGTAGGCACTCATCATCCCCCCGCCGGCCTGGGCGCGGAGGCTGGGAGGCGCATTCGTTGGGCTCAGATATTGGCCGGAGGCCCAGCCGAAGAGGCCGTCGTAGGCGATCCCATACCAGGTCGCGCCGGTCTCGTCGGACAGCGGGCCGTTCACCACCGCCACGACCGCGTTCGCCGGGACGGTGGTGAAGATCGGCGCACCCGCACCGATCCCGTCCCGCACGCGCAAGTCATAGCCGTCGGTCCCGACAACCTGCGCGTTCCCGCCGACGACCAGGCCGGCGACGCCAGGGGGGGGCGCGGCGACCGGCGCTGCGGCGGCTGGCTCGCCGCCGCCGCCGGCACTGACCCCGCCGAGGAAGGCGCTCGCCACCCAGCCGGTCGTGCCACCGTAGCGGACCAAGGCCCAGTCGATCCCGTCGGCGTAGCCCCCCGCGCCGAGGGGGGCGACCGCACCCCCCTCGGGGATGAGCAGGAGCACCCCGCCGGAGAGGGACGGCTCATCGCGCAGGTTCACCTCGCCGTCGGAGCCGCCGATGTAGCGCGTGCCGCTCACGGCGGCCGGGGGCGCGAGCCATTCCGCCGCGCACCAGCCCATCAGGCCATGACCCGCCACCTGATACCAGAGGCGACCGTCATCGCCCGCGAGTGGGCCGTCGAGCACGGCCAACTCCGTCCCGGCCCCGAAGGCGGTCAGCGCGGCGTAACCAGCCCCCGGGCCGCCGCGCATCGCCAGCAGATCCCCCTCGGTGGTCGCGACGATGGCGATCCCGCCGATCTCCAGCGCCGCCGCGCCGGCGTGCGACACCGCGAACGCCCCCAGCAGCCCGGCGAAGAGCGCGACGGTGGCGATACCCCGCAGATAGATCGACCTCATGCCGCCTCCCGCTGTCATATGCTCGGGTCGCGGCCCGGATCGCTGTCGCCTCGCCGCACGCAAATCGGCCTCCTCACGTGTGCTGTTCGCTTGAGTCGGGGCGCTCGATCGTTCCGACATCGAGTAGTATCCCGCTCTCGCGCGTGGCACCAAATCGCGTAACGCAAGCCGAGTGGGGGCGTACGTACGGCCACCCTGACTCTATTTTAGTGGCGGATGACTATTTGTCAATGTCGCCGATCGCTTCCTGCGGCGCGGAGCGGCGGCTGAAATGACCGTCCGAATACGACAACCGGGACTCTCTTTTTTCTGTTGGGCATGTCGAGCTTACCACTATTGCCTCGCATGGCCCATCTCTTTCGCTGCAGATCGGGCGTCATGGCGGGGTTAGGGTGGGCCGCCTCACCGTCTGGCCTACTAATTCGCGCGGCGGTGATCATCGCTTGACTCTGGTCGGGCTCCTCTGCCACACTCTCCGCGTGTGTCAACCATCGATGAGGCGAGGAGGGGTGTCGCTGATCGCCCGCGCGCCATATCGGGTCGGGCAGTTCGGTCGTGCGTTGGCACCGTGGGTGCCGACTCGTGATCGCGCGCTCGCCTCGGCGATCCTCCTCCCCGCCCAACTCGCCGCATTCCGCCTGATGTCGCCGCCCGATCAGCGGCACGCGGTGCGGGTCGCGCGGTGCCTGCTCGACGGGGGCTTGTGCGATCCCGATCTGCTCGTCGCCGCCCTCTTGCACGACCTCGGGAAAGTCGATGCCGCCGGGCTGGGGCGGGTACGCCTGCCGCATCGGGTCTCGAAGGTGTTGCTGACACGCTACGCCCCCGGCCTCTGGCGGCGCGCGAGTGCGCGACCACGGCGCGGCCCGCTGCGGGGATACTATCTCCTGCGCCACCACCCGCGCCTGGGGGCGGCCTGGGCCGCGCGCCTCGGGGCTTCCGCGCACGCCTGCGCGCTGATCGCGGCGCATCAGGGCGGCGGGGTGGCGTGCGAGGGGACGGAGGTAGGTTTTGCGCGACTCCTGGCCCGTCTGCGCGATGCCGATGATCGTTCGTAGCGACCGTCGGGGTGCCAGATGAGCGCGACCAACGCGGCACGGAGTGTGCAACTCCTGCCGTTTACCTACGCGTGCAACGTGCCCGGCTTCGAGGGACCATTGGATGTGCTGCTGCGCCTGATCGAGCGCGAGGAGTTGGATATCACCGCCATCTCGCTGGCGTTGGTGGCCGATCAGTTCGTGGCGCACCTCGCGGCGCAGCCCGAGCGCGATCCGGCCTTGCTGGCGGAGTTCGCGGCGGTCGCCTCGCGCCTCCTCCTGTTGAAGACGCGCGGACTGTTCCCTCGCGCCGCTGGGGTCGCGATCGTCGAGTCGGACGCGACCCAGGATGAGGATGATCTGGTGCGGCAACTGCTCGAATACCGGCGGATCAAGGATGCCGCCGCCGGACTGGCGACGCGCGACCGGGACGGTGAGCGCACCTTCGCCCCGCTCACCGTCCCGGCGCACGCCACCGCCGGGGCGACCCCGGAGATTACCCTGGCCCCTGCCGGGGCGTTCGACCTGCTGCGCGCGGTCCATCGCCGCCTCGCGCGGCAGCCGGTCGCGCCGCGCGTCCTCAATCTCGCCCCGCGGATCAGCGTCGGGGAGATGGCCGCGCGGATCCTCGACCGCTTGCTCTCCCGACCGCGTGGTGACGTGCGGCTGAGTCGCCTGGCCCTCGGGGCTCGGTCGCGCCCCGAGGTCGTGACGACGTTCATGGCGATCCTCGAACTGGTGCGTCGACGGCGCGCCGATGCGGTGCAGGAGGTACCGTTCGGCGAGATTGTCGTCGTGACCGCCGCCGAGCCCCCCGCCGCCGACGAGCGCGAGACGGCCGCCGATGACTGAGGCGCTTCCCGTCCCCGCCCCGGTTGACGGGTCGGCGCAAGCGCAAGGCGCGACCGCGCTGCCCCCCGGCATCGCCTTGCCCGCGCTGTGCGAGGCGTTGCTTTTCGTCGCTGCCGCGCCGACGAGCGCCGAGGAGTTGGCGAAGGCGGTCGGCATGCCGAGCGACGCGATCAACGGCGCCCTGGATGAGTTGGCGGTCGCCCTGGCCGCCTCGGGGCGTGGTCTGCGGCTCCAGCGGCACGGCGACCGTTACGCGCTGACGAGCGCCCCGCCCGCCGCGCGGATCATCGCCCGCTTCCTCGGGCTGCACCGGACCGAGCGGCTGTCGCCCGCCGCGCTCGAGACGCTGGCGATCGTCGCCTATCGCGGGCCGGTCACGCGCGGGGAGATCGAGGCGATCCGCGGCGTGGACAGCAGCGGCGTCGTGCAAACTCTCCTGGCACGCGAGTTGATCGAGGCGCTCGGGCGGCGGTCGTCGGTCGGCCAGCCGGTCGAGTACGCCGTCACCGCCAATTTCCTGCGCCACTTCGGCCTCGCCAGCCTCGCCGAACTCCCGCCGCTCGGCGAGGTCAACGGGCGCTCGGTCGAGGAAACGTGGGATGAGCGTTCGCTCGGCGCGCGCGAGAAGGAGCGCGCGCCGCTGCCGGAGACCGAGCCCTCCGGTTGACGGTGGCCTTTCGCACTGGCCCGCCGCTCTGGCCCCGCGCTCGCCAGCCGATCTCGCCTGGATGCACCTTGCAAGCCGCTCTACGCGCATCGTGGTCGCGGTACCGATCGTATGTATGTCGCCCCAACGTTTTCGAGGCCTCCGTGTTGCCATTGCACCGCCTTCGCGCCCATCTCGCCGCGATCACATCCGCGCTGCCCGACGCAGAAGGGGTGCTCACCCCCGAACGGCTTACCGCGCGGCTCGCCGGGCTCGCCAGCGCTTCCTCCGGTGCGGCGACGGTGCAATCGCTCGGTCGCGACCGCTCGGGCGCGACGATCCCGGCGTTGCGGATCGGGCCGGTGCGCGCCCCTGCCCTGCTGGCGATCGGCGCGCTCGACGGCGCTGCGCCGCTCGGGGCGCTGAGTCTCCTGACGCTGGCGCGCCACCTCGTCGCGGAGCCCGCCCTCGTCGCGGAGGCGGGGGTCGCCTGGTGGTTGGTTCCCTGCGCCGATCCCGATGGGCTGGCGGCGCGGACCGAGCCGCTCGCGACCCTGCCGACGATCGCCCGGTACGCGATGCAGGATCGGTCGCCCGCGCCGGACCCGAGTGGGCCGGGGACGCTGGCCCTGTTGCGGCTGATCGATGATCTGCGCCCGCCGGTGACGGTCCTGCTCGATGAAGCGCCGATCGGCGGGGCAGCGCTCTTCGCGTATCAGTCCCAGTCCCGGCACGCGAGAGCTTGGCAGGGGCGGGCGGCGGATTTCGCCCGCGCGATCGATCTGCTCGGCGTGCCGCTCGACCTTGGCGGGACACTTGACCCCGCCGCCGTGTCCCTCGCGCCCGGTCTCTATGCGCGCCCTAGGGTGGCGGCAGAGCCCAGCCCGTATCGGCAATTTCGCGCGATGCTCGCCGAGGATGAGGCGACGGCGCGGCGCGACACGGTGCTCGGTCGCGCCGTCGGTTACGCTGGCGCAGGGGACGGCTTGGCGGGCGCGGTGATAGTCCCGCGCTTCGCCGATTATCTGCGGCGCGAGGCCGACCGCACGCTGGGCGGTGCCACGCGCGAGGCGATCATGGACGACGGGATCCGGCTCTGGCGGGAGTGGTTCGCCTTCGGGCGGACGGTGCTGGACCTCGTCGCACCGGCGATCGCCCGGGCGGGGCTCATCGGCACGGAGGTTGCATCGGGCGCGGAGCGGGCGCTGCGCGGCGGCGAGGCGATCATCTTTGCCGGACTGGGCTGGGCGGCGCAGGAGCCGCGAGGGGACCGGCCCGCGACAGTTGCCGAGGCGTTCGGCCAGGACGAGGCGATCCGGTTCGCCCGCTTGCCGCGAATCGCCGCCCTGCTACGCCTCCTCGACGCCGCTCGCGACCGCCTCGGGGAGTCCGCGCCCGACGATCTCACGGCGGCGCGCGACCGTGTTGCCGAGATGCGCGACCGGTGGCTCGACGATCTGACCGTCGGCGGGACCCTGCGCCCGCTCCGGCTCGATCGGGCCGTCGGCGCGCAACTCGCCGCGCTCCTGCTCTCCCTGCCCCGCAGCGAGTAGCGCGAGGGATTCACGAGATGTTGAGGAAACAAACGATTCGGTGGCGCGTAGATACGAGCACAACGAGTTAACGGGTGTAGGGGCGGGGGTGACGGTGGGTGTCGGCGTGGACACGGTTCTGGCGGTCTCTCTGATCCTCCTCTGCGGCGGCGCGATCGGCGCCGCCGCCCTATCGATCCAGTCGCGGCGATTGCTACACGGCGAGCAAATCCCCCTCGGCGCGGCGATCCTGGCGGCCGGGGTGACCTGCTTCGGCGGCGCGGGGATTCTGGCACTCCGCCTGTTCGGGTTCGGACCGGGCAAGGGACTGCTGGCGGCCGGACTTTTCGCCGCGCTCAGCATGGCGCTCTTCGGGGCGCTGGCGCGGCTGGCGCGGGCCGCCGCCGCGCGGCGCGCGGCGCTCGACGAGCTCGTCGGCGGGCTCGCCGCGGTCGTCGTGGCGATCGAGCCGGGCGCGATGGGGGTGGTCGCGACGCGGAGCGCCCCCGCCGAACTCACCCTCGCGGCCATCTCGACCCACCCCGCGCCGCTGCCGGTGGGCACGACGGTCGTGGTCACCGCGTTGCGCGCCGGGCGCGGCGGCGAGGCGGTGGAGGTCGTGCCGCTGCCGCCGAGTGATGGTGGTTTGGCGGAAGCGGCGAGCTAGCGCGGCGCTCGGGCTGACCCTACCTATCGAACGGTTCGCCTCTTTGTGGCACCGGTTTTGCCGTACTCCCCGCGATGAAGCGAAAGGGGCGGCGGCGATGCGGGGCTGGCGGAGATTATTGATAGCGAGTCTGGTCGAACTCGGGCGGCGCGCGCGCGCCAATCGGCTTGGCCTGAAGTGGTATTTCGACCGGGTCGATCCGATCCAGATCGTCACCTATCGCGGCTACGGGACGCCGGAACTGATGCATTTGCGCGGGCGGGTGTTGGAGGATCGGGGGATCACCCGTCGCGCGGTCGCCGGTTCGGGTTGGCGGAACCTGCGCGACATGTATCGCCGCTTCGAGAGTGACGAGATCGGCGGGGCGCGGGTGCGGGCGAGCTTCGCCGGTCAGCAGGTGGAGACGGTGGCCGATAATGACGGATATTTCGCCTTCCGCTTCGTCCCGCAGGCGTCCGACCCCGCGTACCGGGATTGGTACAATGTCCCGTTGGAATTGGTCGCGCCGAAAACCCCCGACCAGGGACCGGTGCGCGCGACCGGCCAGGGGCTCGTTCCCGCGCCGCAAGCCGCGTTCGGGGTGATCAGCGACATCGACGACACGATCATCCGCACCGGCGTGACCGATCTGCTGACGATGATGCGGATCGTGCTGCTCAACAGCGCCCAGACGCGCGTCCCCTTCCCCGGCGTCGCGGCGTTCTATCATGCCCTGCGCAACGGGATGCCGGGGGCCGGGCCGAATCCGATCTTCTATGTCTCGAATAGCCCCTGGAATCTCTACGATCTGCTCGACGAGTTCATTGAGATCCATCGCTTTCCCGCCGGTCCGTTACTCCTGCAAGCGTGGGGGCGCAGCCGCGCCTTGCTGGCCGGGACAAGCTTGCCGAAGCTGAAACTGGATCGCGTCCGCCTACTGTTCGATCTCTATCCCGACCTGCCCTTCATCCTGATCGGCGACAGCGGCGAGCGGGACCCGGAGATCTATCGCGATGTGGCGCGCGCGTATCCCGGTCGGGTGCGCGCGGTCTACATCCGCCACGTCCATAACCGCGCGCGCGCCGGGGCGATCGCGGCGATCGCGGCGGATTTGCAAGCACTGGGTGTCCCGCTGCTCCTGGCGCGGAATACGGTCCTGCCCGCCGAGCACGCCGCCGAGTCGGGGTTGATCGATCCCGCGACCCTCCCGGCGATCCGCGCGGATGTCGCCCGCGACACCCGTCCGCCGCCCGATTGACGAGCGATCCGCCCTGCCGTATAACGGGCCTCACACCTATCCGCCCGCTATGCGGCGTCTGCCACTCGTCGTGAGGTTCCCGTGAGCGATCCGCGCATCCCCTGGCTCGGCTTCCACCTGACCAAAGGGATCGGGCCGTCGCGGATCGAGCGCCTGCTCGACCATTTCGGCCCCGTATCGAGTGTCGGGTCAATTGTTAACGCCTGGATCATATCTTCGATCATTGTTCTTATAGTTCTCTATCAATGAATAGTTCCCATTGCTGTTGCCCGAATTAGTTCGCCAGTGCGTGGCTGTAGCTGCGTGATGTGCCGCTTGCATACCCTTTAAACAGTTGAGAAGCTGAACGTCGGGCCGCGGGTGCATCATCGTGCACCCGCGGCCCGACGTTCAGGGACGTGGGTCATCTCTGCAGGGCGCGACGCAGGCTAGTCCTTCGCGATGTCATTCTCCGACGCAAGGACATAAGTCAGGTGACAGCGCCGACAGATCAGCTGTCGTTTCTCCGTTGATTCGTTCCCTGGAAGGGGCCTAGCCGGGAGAATAGCAAAGAGAACGTCGTGGCCTCCTCGCCCGGATGGAGGCAACGGGCCTGTCCTGGCCGTTTAGTCCGTCCGAGGCAACTCCGGCGCGCGGTTCAGCAGGCTGTAGTTGAGTTGCAGCGTCGCGCACTTGCCGTCGCGGTTGAACGCCCGCGCCACCGCCAGCGAGTCGGTGGGGCTGCCGTAGGCGCGAATTTTGCCCCGTTCCACCAATCGCTCGAACGCCTCCAGGAAGAAGGTCGGATCCTGCACGTCGCCGATGTGGCACTGGTAGAGGTCGATCGCGTCGATCTGCAGCCGCCCCAGGCTGGCGTCGCAGCAGAGATAGACATGGAGCGGCGACGTGTAGCCGGGCGCCGCATCCTGCCGCCGCCCGAAGTTGCCGACCTTGGTCGCGATGTAGACGTGGTCAGGCCGATTGCGCAGCGCCTTGCCGACCAGCTCCTCGCTCACCCCCGCGGCGGAGGCGTCGGCGGTGTCGAAGAGCTTCACCCCCAGATCGACCGCCGCGTGGACCGTGCGGAACGCCTCCGCCTCCGCCACCCGCCCCCACTGCCCGCCGGCCCGTCTTGCCCAGCCGCCGGTATTCCATCGCCCCCCGTCACCATGGCCGTCCCGCCACCCGCGCGCCCCGGTCGCTTGACGCGCCACGCCGCGCGCCGCGATACTGCGGCGGCGACTACTTATCCTCCGAGCAGTATGCGCCCGGGGGAACGACGGCGCAATCCGGGGGCCTGGCTCGCCGTTGTTATCGGGTAATTGACATGCCGGGGCACGGGCACGATGGCGAGCGATCTGGCATCATCGCCGCCCGGCGCGGGTCGGGACGTGCGATGAGGGGAGGTCGGCGGTGGTGAACGCGCACCTGGAGATCGTGCCGGGCATCGCGCGGATCGAGAGCACCCTCGGGCCACGGCCGTTCGCGCAGTACCTGCTGCGCGGGGCGCGGACCATGCTCGTCGACACGGGCGTGGCGACCACCCCCGCTGAGGCGATCCTCCCGGCCCTCGGCGCGCTCGGCGTCGCCCCGGCGGACCTCGACTTCGTGCTGATCAGCCACGCCGATGTGGATCACTACGGCGGGAACGCGGCGATGCGCGCCGCCGCGCCCGGTGCGATCTTCTGCGCCCACGCCGCCGACGCCGCGTGGATCGAAGATCGCGGGCGCGCCCTGCGGGAACGCTACGGCTGGTACGAGGCCCACGGGATCGGGTACGCGCCGGATCTCGCGGCCTGGCTGCGCGACGCCGGTGGCGCGCCGGCCGCGCTCGACCTGCACCTGGTCGGCGGCGAAACATTCCGGCTCGGGCCGCGCCTCGTCGTGCGGGTGCTCCACCTGCCCGGGCATAGCCCCGGCCATCTCGGGCTCTGGGAGCCGCTCTCGCGGACGGCGATCGTGACCGATGCCGCCCTCGCCGGGGGGCTCCTGGACACGAGTGGCGCAATCATCAGCCCGCCGCCCTACTTCGACGCGGCGGCCTACGAGCAGACCGTGCGCCAGTTGCAAGCCCTCGCGCCGCAGCGCCTGCTCACCGCCCATTATGCCGTGTACGAGGGCGAGGCCGCCTCGCGCTTCCTGGCGGAGAGCGTCGCCTTCGTCGCGCGCACCCGCGAGGTCGTGCGCGCGACGGTCGCGGCCAGCGGCGAGGTGACGCTGCGGGAACTGCTGGAACTGACCAATCCGCAGCTCGGGCCGTTCAGCGTCGCGACCAACGAGCTCGGCGGGCCGCTGCGCGCCCACCTGCGCGAGATGGTGGCGCGCGGGGAGGTGGTCGCGTTGCCCGGGCGGTCTCCCGCAACCTGGCGCGCGCTCGTCTAGTCGCCACCGTCGGGACAGGCGACATCGCGGCGCGACCGATCGGGTTCTCAGGCTCGGCCAGCTCCCGGCGCATCCGGGCGTGCGATGCGCTGGCGATGATCGGAGGTGGTCGACCATGGCAGCCGATTCGCGTCCCGACGTCAACGCTGCCCAGGCGTTGGCGCGACGACCGTTGGGCCGCACCGGGGTCGAGGCCACCGCCCTCGGCTTCGGCGGCGCTACGATCGGCATCAATCCCGGCGTGTCGGAGGCGCAGGCGCGGGCCACGCTCCACGCCACCTGGGACGCGGGGCTGCGCTACTTCGACACCGCGCCCTGGTATGGCCATGGCCTGAGTGAGTTGCGCGTCGGCCAACCCCTCCGCGGCCTCCCGCGCGACCAGTTCGTGCTGTCGACCAAGGTCGGCCGCGTCCTGCGCGCCCCGGTGAACCCCTACGCCCCCGATGCCAGCCCACGGGCGGGCGGCCTCCCCTTCGAGGTGCGCTTCGACTATTCCCGCGACGGGATTATGCGCGCCTACGTGGACTGCCTGCAGCGGCTCGGCCTGACGCGGATCGACCTCGCCATCGTCCACGATCTCGACCTCGGCTACCACGCGCCCCAGCCGCGCTGGGATGCCCTGATGGGGTAGCTCATCACCGGCGGCTGGCAGGCGCTCGCCGATCTCCGCTCGGCAGGTCTCATCCGGGGCATCGGCGTCGGCATCAACCCGCACGGCATGATCCCCCGCTTCCTCGATCTCTTCGACCCCGACTTCTTCCTGCTCGCTGGCCGCTATACCTTGATGGAGCAGGAGGCGCTGACCGCCGAGCTCCCCGCCTGCGTCGAGCGCGGCGTCGGCATCGTGATCGGGGCCGTCTTCAACTCGGGCATCGGGGCGACCGGGCCGGTGCCGGGCGCGCGCTACGACTACCGCGAGGCCACGCCGCCCGAACTCGACAAGGCCGCGCGCATCCA
>CADCWN010000006.1 GCA_902806415.1 uncultured Thermomicrobiales bacterium
CTCTACTGGTTCCTGGCTGTCTGCATCCTGGTGGCCGCGCTGCTCGTGCAGACCTGGCGCGCGCACGACTCGCTCGTCGTGCGCAGCGTCCTGCTCGGCGTCGTGGCGACGATGATCCTCTCCGGGTTGCTCCTGAACTTCCAGCAGCTGATCGGCAAGGATCGCAACACCCTCCTCAGCGCCGAGGAGTTGCGCGTCGCCGAGCAGGTCCGCGCCCTCACGCCGGAGCACGCCGTCTTCGCCACCGGCTTACAGCACAACCACCCGGTGACGGTGATGGCCGGGCGCACGGTCGTGATGGGCTACCCCGGCTGGCTCTTCGCCTTCGGGCTCGACTACTCCCAACGCGAGCGCGACCTGCGCGCGATCTACGCCCTCGCCGCGAACACCCCCGCCCTGTTCCAGCAGTACGACGTCGAGTACGTCGTGATCGGCCCGAACGAGCGCCAGAATCTCAAGCCGAACGTCGAGGCATACCGCGGTCGCTACCAGCGGATCATCAGCACCGACAACTACGAGGTCTTCAAGGTGCGGTAGCGGCCCTCACCCCGCCGCCAAGGGGCGTGAAGTCGAAGGCCGAAGATCGAAGATCGAAAGGGGACGGCCCTCACCCCCCGCCGCCTGCGGGCGGCGATCCGCTGCCCATGAGGTGCCCGCCCATCCGAGGAGAGGGGGTCCTCGTTACCGGGGCAGCGCCCGCAGTCATATGGCCAGGGCCAGCACAACCCGAGGCAGACCGGCAATGCGGTCGGGCGTAGGGGCGTATTGCACACGCTCGCCCGTCGTCCTACCACCAACGTCCGTGGATGGGCGAGGCCGTTGGGCGTATGCAATACCCCTCCACGACCCCTCAGTGCCACCGCAGCCTCAGACCACCTCCCCCATCGTGTACGCCCCCGGCGCGCGCCCGACGAGCCAGCGCGCCGCCCGGAGCGCCCCGTCCGCATACGTCCGGCGACTGTTGGCACGGTGCAGGATCTCGATCTGCTCCCCCTCGCTCGCCAGGATGACGCGGTGCTCGCCCGCCGCCGCCCCGGCGCGGACGGCGTGGATCCCGATCTCGCCCGCCGCGCGCGGGGCGTGGCCCTCCCGCCCGAAGCGAGCGCGATCATCCAGCGGCTCGTCGCGGGCGGCGGCGAGGGCGCGGGCGATCGTCAGGGCGGTGCCGGAGGGGGCGTCGGCCTTGTTGCGGTGGTGCGTCTCGACGATCTCCAGGTCGTAGCCGTCACCGAGCGCGCGCACGAGATCGGGGAGGAGCCGCAGCAGCAGCGTCAGCCCGACGCTAGTGTTGGCGGCGACCAGGGTCGGCACGCGCGCGGCGGCGGCCTCGACCGCCTCGCGATCAGGCACCGTCAGGCCGGTCGTGCCGGTGAGGAACGGGATGCCGGCACCGGCGGCGGCCCCGGCGAAGATCGCCGTCGCCCCGGCGTGCGAGAAGTCGACCAACACGTCGGCGTCGCGCAAGAGGAGCGGCGCGGCGTCGGCGGGGGCGGCGGCGACGCCGAGCGTGCCGCCCCCGCCGAGGGTGCCGAGATCGGTCCCGACGAGCGGGCTGCCGGGTCGGACGAAGCCCGCGCAGAGGGTGATCGCGTCCGAGGCGCGGGCGGCGGACAGGACCTCGCGCCCCATCCGCCCGCCCACGCCCGCGACCGCGAGGCGCAGGGCGCTCATGCCGTCGCCCCGACCGTCGCGACCGCCTCGACCCCGGCCTCGGCCAGCGCCGCCGCGATCCGCGCCCGCGTGCCGTCCGAGGGCGGGGCCAGCGGCAGGCGCAGTTCGCCGGAGCAGAGGCCGACCATCGCCGCCGCCGCCTTCACCGGCCCTGGATTCGTCTCGATGAACATCACGCGCGCCAGCCCGTAGAGCCGCAAGTGGCGCTCCCGCGCGGCGGCGACCCGACCCGCCTCCCAGTCGGCGACCAGCCCGGCTACCTCGGCGGGGGCGATATTCGCGACGACCGAGATCACCCCGCGCCCGCCGATCGCCAGGAGCGGCAGGGTCAGCGAGTCGTCGCCGGACAGCAGGGTGAAGCCAGACTCGCAGAGGCGCAGGATCTCGCTCGCCTGGTCGGGCGAGCCGCTGGCCTCCTTGATCCCGACGATCGTCGGGCAGTCGCGCGCCAGCCGCGCCACCGTCTCCGGCAGCAGATTGACGCCGGTGCGCCCCGGCACGTTGTAGAGGATGATCGGCAGCGGGGTCGCGGCGGCGACGGCGGCGAAGTGGCGATACAACCCCTCCTGGGTCGGCTTGTTGTAATAGGGGGTGATCTGCAACAGCCCGTCGGCCCCGTCGCGCGCGGCGGCTTGCGAGTAATGGATTGCCTCGGCGGTGTTGTTCGAGCCCGCCCCGGCGATGATCGGCACGCGCGGTCGCCCGGTCCGCGCGGCCCAGTCGCGCGCGGCGCGGATGGTCAACGCCACCACGCGCTCGTGCTCCTCGGGGGTCAGCGTCGGGGACTCGCCGGTCGTGCCGCAGGGGACCAGGCCGGTCGTGCCACCCTCGCACTGGAACTCGACCAGGCGCGTCAGCGCCTCCTCATCGAGCGCGCCATCGCGAAACGGGGTGATCAGGGCGGTGATCGAGCCGGTGAACATCGGGGGCTCCTTTCAATCAGGGGTCGAAGGTCGAGGGTCGAAGGGGAAGGCTCAGGGTTTGCGGCCTCCGGTCCCTTCGACCCTCGACCTTCGACCCCTCAAACGCAGGCGAGGCAGCGCGTTATCGGGGGCGTTTCATGGGCGCTCCCTTCCACTCGCGCCCGGATGGACGCCCCTCGGGACGGTGGATAAAGAGGCCCCCGTCGCCCGCGACGGGGGCCGCAGCCACGACCGGGTCGCGGCGGAAATTGGCGTGGATGGTGGCGATCGGTGCCGCTACGAGCATCCTGACCTCGACACAGTACGCAGTTGCCGAAAAACAAAAACCCCGTGAGCCCTAGCGGCCCACGGGGGGTGTTGACGTTGTTTAGCGGTTCAGTGCGCGCGTGCGATTACCTCCCCGACGTCTTCCCGATGGGCGCGATGCGGCACTGGCTTTTTTTATTCGCAACGGTCGCGAAGGCCAGAATCGTCACCGCACACTCCAACAAGGGGTCAGGCTGCACTCCGGGGCGGTCGGCACCGCCACGCTTACACTAGCATGGGAAGGGGGAGGCGTCAAGGGGGGCGAAATGATCCGGGGTGGTGCTAAACTGAAGCGCAGGTGGGATCGACAGGGGCCTTCATGCCGGGCATGCCTTTCGCGGCGGATTCCGGCGACTCGGCACGTGCCTGCAACTTCGTGCGGCAACGGGACTGCACCTCCTCGGCGCGGTGTTGCAA
>CADCWN010000007.1 GCA_902806415.1 uncultured Thermomicrobiales bacterium
GACCGCGAAGGGGATCGCCGCGATCGAGCGCGGGCGACGCCAGCGTCCCTATCCGCATACGATCGCGGCGCTCGCCGAGGCGCTCGATCTGTCGGCGGGAGAGCGCGACGCCTTGGTTGGCAGCAAAGCGGCGCGCGGCGCATCCCCGCCTCAGCTTGCGACCGCCCCCGGAGAGCGCCCCCCGCGCTTACCGACCAACACCACCCCGCTGATCGGGCGGGAGCAGGAGCGCGAGGCGATCACGTCGCTCGTCCGCGACCCGCAGGTGCGACTGGTCACCCTCACCGGGCCGGGCGGTGTCGGCAAGACGAGCCTGGCCCTTGCCGCTGCCAGCACCATCGCGGGCGACTTCCCCGGCGGCATCGCCTTCGCACCCCTCGCCCCGCTCGACGATCCGGCCCTGGTCCTCCCGGCGATCGGCGTGGCGTTCGGGATCGGGGAGACAGGCGCACGGGCGATGCGCGACGCCCTCCGCGTCGCGATCGGCGATCGGCGCGCCTGCCTCGTCCTCGACAATTGCGAGCATCTGCTCGCTGCAGTCCCGGACCTCGCCGAACTCCTGGGCGTTTGCCCCGGCCTGGCCCTCCTCGCCACTAGTCGCGCCCCCCTGCGCCTGCGGGGCGAGCGCGAGTACCCGGTCGCCTCCCTCCCCCTGCCGACCCTCGAACGATTGCCGACGGCCGAAGGGGTGGCGAGTAACCCGGCGGTCGAACTCTTCGTCGAACGGGCGCGCGACGTGAATCCCGCGTTCGCGCTGACCCGCGCCAACGCGGCGGTCGTGACGGCGATCTGCCGCCGCCTCGATGGGCTGCCCCTCGCGCTCGAACTGGCCGCCGCCCGACTCCGATTGCTCTCGCCGACCGATCTGCTGGCGCGGCTCGACCACGCCCTGCCGCTCCTCACCGGCGGTCCGCGCGATCTCCCGGCCCGGCAACGGACGATGCGCGACACGATCGCCTGGAGCCACGATCTCCTCACGGCGGAGGAGCGGGCGATCTTCCGCCGACTCGCGACGTTCAGCGGAGGCTGGGATTTTGCCGCAGCGGAAGCGGTGGCGGGCGACGAGGCGGGGGACAGCGACGTCTCGGGATCGCTCGCGAGCCTGGGGGAACAATCGCTGGTGGTGGCCGAGACCACGGCGGGGGGAGGCCCGCGCTATCGCCTGCTGGAGCCGGTGCGCGAATACGCCCGCGAACGGCTCGAAGCGAGCGGCGAGGCGGAGGCGACGCGCCAGCGGCACGCCGATCACTACCTAGCGCTCGCCGAGCGGGGCGGGCCGGAGTTGGAGGGGCCGGAGCAAGCGGCCTGGCTCGCCCGACTCGGGCAGGAGCATGACAACGTGCGCGCGGCGATCGGCTGGGCGCTCGCGACGGGGCGACGGGACCTCGTCGCCCGTTTCGGCTGGGCGCTGCACATCTTCTGGGCGATGCGCGGCCACCATCGCGAGGGGCGGCGCTGGATGCATGCGGCCCTCGACGGCGCGATGACGCCCCCCGACGAGGCGCGGGCGCTCGCGGCGCTGGGCCTGCTGGCCCGGATGCACGGCGATTATGCGGAGTCGATCGCGCGCCTGGGGCAAGCCCTCGAACAGTTCCGCGCGCTGGGCGACACGACGGCCACCTTGATGACCCTCAGCAGGCTCGGCCACTCCGCGCGACTGGCGGGCGACTACGAGCGGGCCAAGGAACTCGCCGGGGAGGGCCTGACCCTGGCGCGGCGGACCGGCGACACGGCGCGGATCGTCTGGATGCTCGATGTACTGGGGCTGGTGGCCCTCGCCGAAGCCGACTATCCGCGCGCGGTGGCCCTCTTCGAGGAGGCGTTGCCACTCGCCAAGGAGATTGGCGACAGACGCTACAGCGCCGCAGCGGCGATGAATCTGGCGCAGGCGGCGCTGGCGACGGGGCAGTACGCGACGGCAGACGAGCAGAACCGGGCCGCGTTCGCGGAGAGCCGCGAGCTAGGCGTGCGCCGAGCGATCGCCCTCAATCTGGATACGCAAGCGAGCATCGCCACGGCGCGGCGGGATTGTCGCCGCGCCGCGCGCCTCTTCGGCGCGGCGGAGATGGTGCGCGAACTCGAAAGCCTCGCCCGGTGGTCACCGAGCGATCAGGCGATCTACGGCCCCCATCTCGCCCGTGTGCGCGAGCGACTCGACGCGGTCACCTTCGCGGCGGAATGGGAGGCGGGGCGCGCGCTGACGGTCGATGAGGCGATCAACTACGCCCTGGATGAGGATGGGGTGGCAAACACGCCATGACCCGCATCCGGGGAGACCGCGTCCCTACGCGACGGTGATCTGCGAACCGCCGACGCCTTTCTCCACCAGGATCTGCGTCGGGAAGAGTTCGCGCATCTCCTGGACATGGGTGATGATCAGGATCGTCGCGAACTCCCCCTCGATCGAGCGGATCGCCTCGACGAGGCTGTCGCGCCCGCGCGCATCCTGCGTGCCGAAGCCCTCGTCGATCACCAGCATTTGCAGCTTCGCCCCCGCCCGCCGCGCGAGGAGCTTGGCCAGCGCCACGCGGATCGCGAAATTGATCCGAAACGCCTCGCCGCCGGAATACATCGCGTAATCGCGCTGCCCGGCCTCGTCGCCGATCACGATCTCCAGCGCCTCGACCGTGTCACCCTTGCGCGTCTCGCGCTGGGTGCGGAACTCGACGCGCATACTGTTCCCCGGCATATTCGCCAGGATCGCGTTCGCCTCGTCCTGCAACTCCGGCACCGCCGCCTCGATGATCATCGCCTGGATACCGCCCTTGCCGAATGCCCTGACCAGTTCGCGGTAGGCCCCCTCGGCCTCACTGAGGGCACGGCGCTCCTCGCGCAGGCGACGATCCTCGTCATCCAGATCGGCGAAGCGGCGCAGCGACTCCTCCAGTCGCCCCTGGCGGCGCGTCAATTCGTCCTGCTGGCGCCGCTGGACATCGAGCTCGATCGCCAGATCATCGCAGCGCCGGATGAGGCCGGGCAACTCGGCGAGACCGGCGCGCAACTCGGTGGCGCGGGCGGTCTCCTCGTCGCGCGCCCCTTCGCGCAACGCGAGGGTGGCGCGATCCTCCGCCAACCGCTCCCGCTCCGGCCCGATCGCGTGCTCCGCGCGCTCCAGTTCGCGCGCCCGGCTATCGAATACACCAAGCTCGGCGATCCGCGCACGGAGTTGGCGGTGCTCCTCGCGGTCGTAGGCGACTGTGGCGATCGCGGCGGCGAGTTCGGCCGCTTCCGCCTGCGCCTCCCGAGCGAAGTCGCCGCGCGCGAGTTGGTCGGCGAGGCGCTCGCGCTCGCGGGTGACGGTGAGCAGCATGACCCCGGCGTCGCGCGCGGTCGTCACCTGACGGCGCAGGTCGCCCTCCTCGCGCGCCAGGCGCAACCCCTCGCGCGCGATCGTGGCGATCTCAGTCAGCTGGGCGTTACAGGCGGCGATCTCCCCTTCCAGCTCGCGCATCCGGGCCAGATTCGCGGTGTAGTCGTCCTTTAACCGCAGCCCGTCGGCCTGATACTCGTCGTGGATGCGCCGCCGCTCATCGTCGCCGACCGGACGGCGGCAGAGGGTGCAGACGGCACCGGCGGAATCCATCTGCGTCTGCAAATCTTTGACGCGATGCATCTCCTTCTTCAGTCGCTCGTTGTCGGCCTTGCGCCCGCCGCTCTCCTCGGTCGCCGCGTTCACGCTCGCGGTGAGGATGGGCCGACGCGCCTCGGCCTCGCCCACGTCCTTCAGCCGCGCGGCGATCCGACCGTAGGTCGTCTCGATCTCCGGCAGGCGCGCTTGCTGCACCCCCAACTCCGCCGCCTGATGGTCGAGGGCGTGCTGCTCCTGCAGGAGCAGATTGCGCGCGGCCTCGACCCGCTTCTCGGCGTTGCGATGCCGACCTTGGAGGTCGTTGAGGGTCGCCAGGGCGGCGTTCGCCACCCCATCGCGCGCGATCGCATCTTGCAACTCCCGATAGCCGTCGCGGATGGTCGTCGCCTCGGCGATCGTCCGGGCGAGCTCGGCGAGCCGACCCTCCGCCGCGATCGCGCGCCCGCGCAGGCGATCGGCCTCCCGGCTGTGCTCGTCCCGCCGCCGCTCCGCCTCGCGCGCCGCCTCGTCGCGGCGCTCCAACTCCCCCCGCCGTGTCCGCGCCAGGTCGTATTCGTCGGCGAGCGCGGCGAGCGCGGCGATCAGCGCGATCAACGCCGCCGAGACGGCCCCCAACTCCGCCTCGACGCCGGGGCGAGCGACGAGTTCGTGGGCGATCTGCTCCAGCTTCGCGTCGATCGCCTTGCGGCTCGCCTCGGCGTCGCGCCGGAGCACGCGGGCGCGATCCTCCAGATCATCGTAGCGCCCCAGGTTGAGGATATCGGCGAGAACTTGCTTGCGGTCGGTCGCGCCCTTGGTGGTGAACTCGTCGGCCCGGCCCTGGAGGATGAACGCCGAGTTGATGAAGGTGTCGTATTCCATGCCGACGGCGCGGGTCAGCAGCTTCTGCGTCTGCGAGAGGGTGTCGCCGGTGATCGCGCGCCAGGGGGCGTCGCCATCGGGCGTCACCGCGCGCAGCTGCACTTCGAGTTGCGCCACGTCGGGGCTGCTCCCACGGCGGCGACGACGACGCAGGACGCGGTACTCCTGCTCGCCGAGGAGGAAGTGGAAATCGACCCCCATCTCGGTCGTGCCGAGGCTCATCAGATCGCGCTCGACGCCGCCGCGCGCCTTGCCCCACAAGGCCCAGGTCATCGCGTCGAGCAGGCTCGACTTCCCCGCGCCATTGTCGCCGGCGATGCAGGCGATGCGGATCGTCCGCAGATCGAGCGACACCTCCCCCCTGTACGGCAGGAAGTTGCGCAGGATAAGTTTGGTGGGGATCATGATGCTCCTGAATTAGTGCCGAGTGCCGAGTTGCGGGTGCCGAGTACGGTTAGGGGGATAGCAGCGACATAATCGGAAGGGCGGACGGCGGGAACAGGCGCTCTTACTCAGCACCCGCAACTCGGCACTCGGCTCTTGTTTCCCCAATTCTACCGCACGTACAGGCCCAATTCATCACGGCCTGCCCGCGAGAGGAATCGTTTTCGCCCCTCGTGCGTTATTGTAGATAGTACACCTTGCCTTGGGAGGAGTGATCGGGTATGCTAGATTAGTTGACCCGTTTATCCTCGCGCTGTGTCCGATCGTGGGCGTGCAGCGTATAGAGTAGTAGTGGATGGAACCGTTCTTGCGGAGGCGGGTGGGCAATGGTGCCCCCGGCACCGAGAACGTACTACGGTGTGCCGCGCGTCGCTGCTGACAGTGTACCGCACCGTATTCGGAGGTACGGGTTTTATGGTGGACGAGCGCTTGCGAGACGTTCGACAAATTATCCCCGATGAGATGGAAGAGCTGGCCGAGGGGAACTATCGCCGTCGGCGGCCCGCCGCCGATGTGCTGCCCCTGCCCGAGGACGAAGGCCCGAGTTTTAATCAGGTCCTCGAGACTGAGGAGGAGGCCGAGGAGGCGCGCGGCTTCGCGCAGGATCTCGAATCGCTCCAGAAGATTGATCCGAGTTTCGTCACCGACCCGGTCAAGCTCTACCTGCGCGAGATCGCGCACGCCCCCCTGCTGAATCATCAGCAAGAGATCGAGTTGGCGAAGCGGGTCGAGGCGAGCGATGTGGAGGCGGTGCAAACGTTCGTCCGCTCGAACTTGCGCCTCGTCGTCAGTATCGCCAAGAAGTACGTCGGGCGCGGGCTTTCCCTGCTGGACCTCATCCAGGAGGGGAATCTCGGCCTGATCCGCGCCGTGCAGAAGTACGACTGGCGGACTGGGTTCCGTTTCTCGACCTACGCGACATGGTGGATCCGGCAGGCGATCACCCGCGCGATCGCCGACCAGAGCCGCACGATCCGCCTCCCGGTCCACATGGGCGATGCGGTGTCGCGCTTCCGCGGCACGGTGCAGGAGCTCAACCAGACCCTCGGGCGACGTCCGAAAGTGGACGAAATCGCCAATCACATGGGCGTGCCGGCCGAGAAGGTCGAGCAGATCATGAGCGCTGCGCAGCGGACCCTCTCACTGGAGACGCCGGTCGGCGAGGAGGACGAGGCCCGTCTCGGTGACCTGATCGCCGACGAAGGCGCAACCAGCCCCGAGCAGGCAGCCTCGGAAGGGTTGCTCCGCGAGGATGTGGAGCAGGTCCTGAAGATGCTCAGCGACCGCGAGCGGAAGGTGCTGCGGCTGCGCTTCGGCCTGGAGAACGGCCACCAGCACACCCTGGCCGAGGTCGGCGAGGAGATGGGGATCAGCCGCGAGCGCGTCCGCCAGATCGAGGGTCAGGCGCTCCACAAGTTGCGCGGTGCCGACATCCGCAATCGCCTGCTGGCATACCACTCCGAGGGATAGGCACCCCCCGAAGTACAAACGAGAGACGAGCGGCGCGGGCCGGGAATATGCTTCCCGGCCCGCGAATTTCTTCGCGCCGATAGGAGAAGGGGTAAAGAGGTCTTGCAAACAACCACAGAGGTCTACCGTGATTGCTAGTTGCCGCTCGTGCGCCGTTCCGGGGACAATCGGGTTGCTTGACGACGCGATTGCACCACGGGGGGCGGCCCGTAAGCGACGACTTCATTGTGACGGCCTATGTGATCGTTGGCGAGACGCTGGCGGCGCTGGGGCACCGCGACGACATGCGCGCCAGGGTCGGCGACGCCGGGGTGCTGACAGTGGCGGTGGTGGCGGCCAAGTACTTCCAGGATCACCTGGCGCGGCCATGGTTGTCGCTCTGGAAGGTGTCCTTGCTATACGATCCGCTCGCCGATCAGGCTCTGCCGGGTTCCGGCCTCATTGCTCCCCCTACCGTCGCCCGCCCACGCCGCGCCCAGGCGACCCTATCCCGCATCTCACCCGCGACAGACCACGGGGGGCGCAGGATGAGGGATCGCTCCCGGCGCGTGGGATAATCCAATCATGGAACGGTAGCCCGCGCATCGCCCTTCGATGGCGGCTGTCATGGCGCTGCTCAAGGCCACTATGGTGCGCAGGCGCTGGGCTCGCCCCCCCGGATGAGGCGGAAATCGGCGATCCGGACGGTGTTCGCGCCCGTTGCGGCCGCACCATAGACGGGATCGAGCCGCAGCCCGGTAAGTCGCGCGCCGTCGGGCAGGGCGAGCAGGCGCAGCGGGTAGGCGTAGCCGTGTTGCCCCCCGTCCGCCAGAAGCGGCACCGTCGCAACCCGCCGCTTGTCGAACGTGGTTTGCCCATCGAGGCTGCGGGGGCAAAGGGCGAGGGGACGCGGATCCGCCGGGTACGATAGCACGCGGGGGAGGGCGTCGCTACCCCGCGCATCGGCACGCAGGGCCTATTCAACGTCGCGGGAGGAAGGAGGCTCCTCCGGTATGATTGGGAATCAGGAAGGCACTTTCGCACAGTTACCGAGCGGCAATTGGCGTGCTCAGGTCGTCGTCAACGGGCAGCGGCATGGCGTGACGGGCAAGACACGCCGGGAAGCGCAGGAAAAGCTACGGAAGCTGTTGGGCGACGCCGATCGCGGCCTCCTGCCACCGTCCGAGCGTCTGACACTGGCGATGCACATCGAACGCTGGCTCGATGACGTGATCAAGCCTTCGGTGCGCCCACGCACAACCAAGGGTTATCGCGACATCGCCCGCCTGCACATCGTGCCAACCTTGGGGAAAATGAAGCTGACACAAATCCAGCCGAACCATGTGCAGCAACTCCATAGCCAACTGACCGATTCGGGCCTCTCGGCAAAGAGCGTCCGCAACGTTCACGCGGTCCTGCGGCACGCACTCAATCAGGCGGTCGATTGGAACCTCACGCCGCGCAACGTTGCCAGCCTTGCACATCCGCCGCGCATCGATCGACAGGAAGTGATCGCGCTCAGAGCAGACGAAGTGCGCGCGTTGCTGACCTTCGTGCGTGGCGATCCGTGGAAGGCGCTGATCGCCACCGCACTCGCGACTGGCATGAGGCAGGGGGAATTGCTCGGCCTGAAGTGGGCCAACGTGGACCTCACGGGGCAGAAGCTACATGTTCAGCGCCAGTTGCAGCGCGACGGCACCTATGGCGAACCCAAGACCGCTAAGGGGCGGCGCACGATCGATCTCCCCGCCACATGCGTCGCCGTGCTGCGCGATCATCGGCGGCAGCAAACCGAGGAACGGCTGTTGGTAGGGCCGGAATGGCAGCAGACGGATCTCGTTTTCTGCACGCACCAGGGTAAGCCGCTGGGACACAGGAATGTGCTACGGGCGTTCAAGCTGATCATGCTTCGCGCAGGGTTGCCCGATGTGCCGTTCCACGCGCGGCGGCACACGGCGGCGACATTGTTGCTCACCCAGGGTGTTCACCCGAAAGTCGTGCAAGAACGGCTCGGTCACGCCACGATCGCCATGACGCTCGACATCTACTCCCACCCGATCCCGAGCATGGGTCGTGCCGCTGCTGACCAGCTCGATGCACTCTTTGCTTAGTCCAGGCGGGTGGGATACCAGCCATTCTACGACGGCGGCTGGTATCCCACCCGTTCATCGCGGGCGGTGTTTGGGGACTGCACGATCTGGGCGGCGGGGGTAATGTGGGTCGCAGGCTGCGGACCCGGCGGCAGCACCCGGTCGCCGAGCGGCAAGGCGATGTGGAAGACACTGCCGCCGCCCTCCGCCGCCTCGACCCATATGCGGCCGGCGTGCGCCTCGACGATCTCCCGGCTGAGCGCCAGGCCCAAGCCCAGCCCCTCCGGGCTCCCTTGCGCCGCGTTCTCGGCCCGGTAGAAGGGCTGGAA
>CADCWN010000008.1 GCA_902806415.1 uncultured Thermomicrobiales bacterium
GCCGCGCGCGCGCGACACCATTGTGTTAGCAGCGCTTGTCCGGGAATACCCACAGGTAAGCGAGCAAGTATACGCCCCACGGAGGCATACTCCGCAGCTTGTATTGTCCTGGTGAGGATCGCTAGAGGGATAGAGGCTGCGGCGAGTGCCAGCAATACGCCGAGTAACGTCACCGTATTCTGAACGATAGGCCGACTGAGATAACCTATCGGCGCAAGGAGAACAACGATGAGAAATGGTCGGCTGAACGCGTCTCGCAGTAATTCCCACGGCTTGATGCACATCAGGTGATACGCGGTGAAGAGGACGAAACTTACCGTTTGCGTGATGCTATTCAAGAACAGGGCAACTGCCGCGCCGAGGAGGCCGAAATGCGGGATGAGCACCAGGGCGAGCGGAATATGGATAAGCGCGCTCGCTATGGAGAAGGAGTTGTTGATTTCCGGCTTCCCCAGTGCTTCGCAGAAGGTGACCGATACCGCCGCCAACGCCTGGATGAAGAATGCGACGATCAACCAGTGCATCACGGTGGAGCTTTCTGCTGCGATTTCCCGCCCCCGAGCACCGTTAATCCAGTAGGTGAGTACCAGATCAGACAGCATAAACAATGGCACCAAGGCGGCCACTGAGGCGAACGCGACAAGGCGACTTGCTCGTAGAAAGAGCTTCTGAAGTTCCACGCTCTCACCGCGCAGACGGCTTACCCGCGGGTAGAGCGGACCTGTTAATTCGCCTAATATGGAAAATACGCGCTGCGTAACGTTCGAGGGGACGGCGTACAGCGCCACCCCGCTCACCCCGAGGACTGTGCCAATCACGAATTGATCGAAGCGGAAGGATAGCACACCGCCAACAGTGCCAGCGAATTTAAAGGCGCTGAAGCGACTCAGTTCCCGGAAGACGTCTTTGTCAAATCCTGGACGGAAGAGAATTTCAGGTAACAGTTTGCGACTAATCAGCCAGAATATAAACGTGCCACACAGACTGGTAAGCAGGCTAATGAGCATCATCCCTTGCAGGTTACCGCCCTGCCAGAGATAGGCGATCATGACGGCTTGGGAGATGGAGGACATCCCTACCATGCGGGCCGCCACGAGATCGTAGCGTTCCTGTGTCGTGGGAATGGCATTGAAGACGGCGAACCACATATTAACCGCGAAAGAGATGGTGCTAATGTACAAAGCGAAGCGCGCCGCAGCGGCGAGCGAGTCGGGTACACGGAGTAAGGTTGTAACCATCCAGGGAACGAGGAGTGCGAGGACCGTACCGCCGATAAGCCCCAGCCCAAGGTACAGACTGAGCGCAGTACTTACAATCTTCTGTATTCGTCCGTGATCACCCTGCCGGAATGCGTAACCGAGCGAGGTGATAAGCGCCGGTGTTATCCCCAGATCAAGCAATCCGAGAATGCCGCCCAAAGTTGAGGCAAGAATGAATACTCCATAGGTGTCGGTACCCAAGCGATGGATGATCAGAGGGGTGGTAATGAGCGCCAGGAGTGATAATGAGCCGCGACCTCCTACATTAAGGATGATGTTTCGGAGTAATGAGGGGGCGGGCGAGGGCCGAGGTGACGTTGTCGGTGGCGACACCTGTTGAGGGGGCTTCTCTTGTAGCGCGTCCGGGGCTGGTTGCAATCTTGGATCCCGCGTGATTAGTATGCCCCGCGCCGCTTCAGCACGGCGCTGACGGTGAGCCCCAGGATGCGCAGGTCGAGCCAGAAGGAGTAGTTCTCCAGGTAGTAGATGTCGAAGTCGGTGTTCAGGTGCAGCGGCTTGTCGCTGCGCCCGTTCACCTGCCACCAGCCGGTCAGGCCGGGGCGCAACTCCGTCCGCTTGTGCTGCCACGCCTCGTACTGCTCCGCGATGAACGGCTGCTCCGGGCGCGGCCCGACGATGCTCATCTCGCCGCGCAGGACGTTGACCAGTTGCGGCAACTCATCCAGGCTGGTCCGCCGCAGCAACCGCCCGATCCGCGTCACGCGCGGGTCGTTCACCACCTTGAAGACGCCGCGCTGGCGATCTTCCGGGCTGATGACCTCATTGAGGCGTTGATCGGCCCCGACCTGCATCGTGCGGAACTTCAGCATATCGAATTCGCAGCCGCCCTCGCCGACCCGTCGCGCGCGGTAGATCAGCGGCCCCGGCGAGTCCAGCTTGATCGCCGCCACGATCAGCAGGAGCAGCGGGGAGATCGCGATCAGCCCCACCGTGCTCACGGCCCGGTCGAACGTGTACTTGACCAGCCTGCTCGGCAGGGTGAGGGCGGGGTCGCGCAGGCCGAGCAGCGGCAACCCTTCCACATACTCGATCGTCGCGCGCGCCGAGGCGAGGTTGAGCACATCGGGCAGCAGGCGCACATCGACCGCCTGCTGCGTCAGTGCCTCGCTCAGGTGCAGCGCGACGGCGTGCTCCTCGGGCGGCAGCGCCAGCAGCACCGTCGTCACCTTCTGCGCCTTGATGATCGGGATCAACTGGCCCACCTGCCCGAGGATCGGGAACGGCAAGCCCTCCGGCTGATCGCCCACGCCATCGGCGGCGATGAAGCCGACGACCGTTGTCGGCGGCCAGGCGCGCGAACGCTGGGCCAGCCGCTCGGCCAGCACCGCCGCCAGCCGCCCGGTGCCGATGATGGCGATCCGCACCGTCGCGCCCCGCCGCGACAAGGCCGCCGTCGCCCGGCGTACCAGCAGGTGTGTCGCCAGGATGACGAGGAGCGTGAGCGGGGCGTAGTAGACGAAGAGCAGTCGCGGCACGTCGCGGAAGCTCAGATAAAGGGCGGCGGCGAAGAGGAGGGCGAAGCCGCCGACCGAGGCGGTGATCCGCCCGAGCTCGCCGCGCCAGGTCACCGTCCAGCGCCACTCGTAGAGGCGGAAGTGGAAGGCACTCGCCAGCCAGAGGACGAGGACGAGGAGATAGACCGCCCCGTTGAGGTAGCCGCGATCTTCCAGCTGGAGGCCGAAGGGGAGGGTGGTGCGCAGATACTCGGCGACCGACAGCGACGCGAGTACCACCAGCGCGTCGATGATCAAGCAGGCGAGGACATAGCGATCGAGCGTCCGAGCGATCATGCGCCCTCACCCCCCACCATCGTCGCGGCCCGACCGTTGCTGGCGATCAAGCGCGCGAACAGCGCCTCGTATTGGTCGGTGATCCGCTCCCAGCTGTAGCGCGCCGCGACGCGCTCGGCCGCGCGCGCGCCGAAGGTGGCGGCCAGCGCGGGATCGGCGAAGACGCGCCGCAGTTGCGCCGCCAGGTCCGCCCCGCCCCGCTCGCCGTCGTAGTAGAGGACCGCGTCGCCGCCGGTCTCGGCGTTGGTCGGGATTGCGTTGGCGATCACGCAGTTCCCGGCGGCCATCGCTTCCAGCAGGGCGGGGTGGGTGCCGGAGGCACCGGAGGTGAAGGCGTAGGCGTAGGCGTTGCTGTTCAGTTCCCAATAGCCATCGCCGAAGACGTAGCCGGGCAGCACCACCCGGTCGCCCGCGCGGGCGCGCAGCCCGGCGATATAGTCCGCCGCGTAGGGGGCGTCCCCGACGATCACCGCCTTCATCCCCGGCCGCAGCTCGTCGCCGAGCGCGGCGAAGGCGTCGACCAGATGGTCGGCGCAATTCTCCGGCACCAGGCGACCCACGTAGAGGACATAGCGCCCCGATTCCAGCCCGAGCCGGGCCAGCGTCTCGCCGGGTGGCAGCGGTTTGGCCTTGGCACCGTAGGCGATGCAGGTCGTCGGCAGGCCGAACTGGCGGAGATAATAGCGCTCGACGGTGCGCGAGTCGGTCACCACGGCGTGCGGGAATTTGGTCGCCAGCCACTCGGCGAGTTGGATATAGCGCTTCGCCGGCCCCGGCCACTTGTCGCGCTGCCAATCGAGCCCGTCCACATTCAGCGCGACCGGCATCCCGGCCAGCCGGGGCAGGATCGCGACCGGGCCGTTGCCGGCGATGAACATCATCACCATGTCGTGGCGGTCGGCCAGCAGGTGGAGGCAGGAGAGGGTGGTGTGGACGATCGTATCGAGATACTTGTTGCGCACCGTGGGGAGCTTGACGAGCCGCGCCCCCCGATAGGTCGCGCCGGGGTGGGTGATGTGGTGGCTGCGGCAATAGACGGTCACCCGGTGGCCCCGCTCGACGAGCCGGGCGCTCAGTTCCTCGACGCAGGTCTCGAAGCCGCTATAGCTGGCCGGGATACCGCGCGTCCCGACCATCGCTATCCGCACGAATCCCCCCTGTCGGCGTTCGCCGACGCACAACATAGCGCGCCCGGTCGCGGCAGCGTACTCGCGCCACCCAACATGATGTAACGGCGCACGCCGCTTCTGGTTGCGCACCGGTCAGAATATAGTCACCCCGCCGCGCGCTGTCAAGGCGTGAACGGACAGGTGACAGGGCGAGCGGTGGCCCAGGTTGCCGGGGACTGCTCGCCGCCCGCCGGACCCTCGACAGCCCTGCGGGCGGTCGCTATACTTCCCTGGTGAACGGGCAAAATTGCAGCGTGGGGAGGGTGGCGTCGGCATGGGCGATTGGCTTAATCCCGCGAGATGGACGGAAGTACCGTTTGAAGACGAGATGCGCGGGCCGGTGGCCCTCACCTTCCTGGTCATCTTCGCGCTCGGCTTCATCGCGGCGCTCGCTTTCTCCCTGCGCCCACCGGCGCGGATCAAGGCGCACGCGATCAAACGGCGGCTGGCGACGAACTACGCCAACTGGCTGATGTGGGCCTTCGGCTTCGGCCTCGTCTGCTATCTCTTCCAGCTGATGGGGCTACCGTTCCTCGGCTGGCGCGTCTGGACCTGGGTCAGCATTGTGACCGTCCTGGCCGTGGTCGGGTTCATCGCCTACCACTGGCGGACGAGGTATCGGTCGCGACTGGCCGCGTACGAGGCACAGCAGGCCAAGCGTTACTATCAGCAGCAGGCGCGCAAGCGCCCGATGGGTGCCGACGGTACAGCAGCGTCGCGCTCGCCGCGCGCCGAGAAGCGCCGCCAGCGTACCACCGGCACCGTCGGGAAGGGCCGCTGAGCCGCCCACTGCCCCGCTGAACGGGATCGCTCGTCGAAGGGTCGGGGAATTGCAGCTCCCCCCGACCCTTCGACGTTTTGGCTACGCGCAGGCGCTCTGGCAGGCGTATAGCTCCTACTTCAGCACGAAGCGCATCCCGTGGGGGCGATCGCGCTGCGGGCAGCGCGGTTGGCTGACAGGGCCGACTGCGCCGCGATCCGATGTCGCCGGGCAAAGCAACAGGGCGGGGCAATTGCCCCGCCCCGCGTATTTCCGGGAGGTCGTGCACCCTCCGTCGATCGTACCCCCGTGGCTATCCCCAGACGATCAGCTCAAGCCCAGCGACCCCGCGACACCCGGTGCATTCTCCTTAAGGCTGCTACCTTCCGGTCCTGACCTGGTTCGGAGCGCACCGCCGCGCAGGACTTTGCTCTCAACACATCACGAGAGGGTTAGTTCCATAGGGTCGGACCTCGAGAGGGAGTTCAATCCCGGTATAGCGAGTTCCGGGTTACAGGGTATCGCTAGCTCCCCATCTAGCACGACCAGGGAGCAAGTGTAATGATCGCCGGGGCGGATGTCAATTTCTCCAGTGGCGCAGCCCGCTGCGGGCGCGATCCGCATCGCGAAAGGCCAGCACGGTTGCGGCTACAATGGCACCCGATGGTCGGGCGCGATCGGCGCGTTTCCAGATGGCAGAGTGATACCCGCAGGGGAGGGGATTATGCTGGACACGGAAGTCACCGCGCGTTTGCGCGCGGCGGGCGAGCGGCAGATGGCCGCGACGGTCGAGTTCTGCCAGCGGCTGATCCGCCAGCCGAGTATGCCCGGCGAAGAGGGCGCGCTGGCGGGCCTGGTCAAGGCCGAGCTGGAGCGGATCGGCTACGACGACGCCTGGATCGATCGCGGCGGCAACGTGATCGGGGTGCTGCGCGGCTCCGGTGGCGGGCGGTCGCTGATGCTCAATACGCACCTCGATCATGTCGGCGTCGGCGATCCGGCCGACTGGCCCCACCACCCGTTCGCCGCCGCGATCGTCGATGGCGTGCTCTACGGGCGCGGTGCCAGTGACATTAAGGGCGCGCTCGCCCCGCAGGTCTATGCCGCCGCCGTGCTGAAGGAGGCCGGGCTGCTGCCCGCGGGCGATCTCTACGTCACGGCGGTCGTGCAGGAGGAGGTGGGCGGGCTAGGCGCGCGAATCCTGGTCGAGGAGGTACGCACCGACGTGGCGATCCTCGGTGAGGCGACAGGCAACGGCTTGCGGCGCGGTCATCGCGGGCGAGTCGGGCTGTGGGTCGAGTTCACCGGCGTCGCGGCCCATGCCAGCGCCCCCGAGCGCGGCGCGAATCCGCATTACGCGCTGGCGCGATTCCTGGCCGCATTGGAGCGATTGCCGGGGCGACCGGACGCGACCTTTGGTGGTTCGTCGGTCGCCCCGACGGTCCTGCACAGCAACAACGAGAGCACCAATGTTATCCCCGATGGGGTGCGCCTGTTCCTCGACTGGCGCAATGTCCCGGCGGAGTCGGCGGGGGAGATCGAGGCGACGGTGCGCGATCTCCTCGCGACCTCGCTGACCGGGCAGGTCACGGGGACCGTGCGCCGGGAGGAACGGACGACGCGCACCTATACCGGCGTCGAGGAGCGGGCGATCGTCGAGTCGCCCGCCTACGAACTCGCGGCGGATCATCCGCTGGTCACCGGCGCGCGGGCGACCCTCGGCGATCTTTTCGGGCGCCCGATCGACGTTGGCACCTGGGACTTCGCCACCGATGGCGGGTGGTTCATGCGCGCCGGGATCGACACGATCGGGTTCTCACCGTGCGAGGAGCGCTACGCGCACACGATCCACGATCAACTCTCCTTGCCGATGTTGCAGGAGGGGCTGATCGGCTACGCCGCCCTCGCCCTCGCCCTCACCGCGCCGCGAGGGTGAGCGCCCCCCGCGCTCAGGGTAATAAGTGCAGCAGCACGTACGCCGGGAGGGCCGGAAGCGGCACGGCGATGACGAGAGTGCCGCCCCGGGCGGTGATCACCAGCGCGAAAGGGAGGGCGGCCGCGTCCGCCGGCGACGGGGACGCCACGCGCCATCGCCCCCTGCTACCCCCCGCCGCCGAAGCCCGGTTCCTCCGGCAGACGATACGCGCCGTCGATCAGGCCGGGGGCTGTCCCGTCGGTGGCGAGGCCGCTCTCCAGAAAGAGGGCGTTCGGCAGCGCCGCGAGGATGTGCAGATGGACGCCGCCGCCGTGCGACGCATAAGGAATATTGAAGGCATCGGCGAGCAGCCCGATTTCCAGGCATTCGGTCACGCCCCCGGCGCGACGCAGGTCGGGCTGCACGATGTCCACGGCGCGACCCTCGAAGAGGGGCAGAAACTGGCGCTTGCCGTAATTGTTCTCGCCCGAGGCGATCGGGATCGTCAGCGCGTCGGCCAGCGCGGCCAGCCCGGCGGTGTCGTCGGCGCGCAGCGGCTCCTCGAACCAGTAGCAGCCCAACTCCTCGTAGACCCGGCCACGGCGCAGCGCCTCCGCGCGACCGAAGACTTGGTTGGCGTCGACCATCAGCAGCGGCTCGTCGCCGATCGCCGCGCGGGTCGCCCGGATCCGCGCCACATCCTCGGCCAGGGTCGCCGCGCCGACCTTCATCTTCACCCCGCGAAAGCCCACCTCGATCGCCCGCGCGCAGATCCGCTGCAACTCCGTGAGGTCGTAGTTTGACCAGCCGACCATCGCGTAAGCCGGCACGCGGTCCCGCTGCGCGCCGAGCAGCCGCCAGACCGGCTGCCCCGTCGCCCGCCCCAGCAAATCCCAGAGGGCAATGTCGATCCCGGCGATTCCGAGCAGCGCCAGCCCGGCGGTGCCGTGGTAATCGGTTAGTCGCCAGAGCTTGTCGCGGATCGCCCGGATCAGCGCGGGGTCGTCGCCGATGATCGCCGGGGCCAGAATCTCCTCGACCAGACTGGCGAGGACGGCGGGGCCGCGATCGAGCCGCCCGAAGCTGATCGTGCCCCGCCCGACGATCCCTTCGTCGGTCGTCACGGTGATCCGGCACGCCCCGCTGGTATCGAGGACCTGGAGGGCATCGTTGAGCGGCCTGGGCCGACGGCGCGATTCGGCCTCTGCGGTGACGACGGTGATCTTCATCGGTCTCCCTGCTCCTTTCCTTATTCCTTTGGCACGCGGGTGGTATGCCGGGAGCTACCCGCCCTTGCCTGTCACCCCCGCTGTGACGCCGAGCGCGATCAGTGCCCCGCCCGAGCCCAGCCGTTGCCCGCGCCGCAAGCGCGGGCTGCGCCGCAGTCGCGCCGTGATCGGGCTGGCTAGGATCGCGACGAGCAGGTCGGCGCCCGTGTTGAGCAGCACCGCGACCGCTCCAAGGACGAGAAACTGCGCGAAAACGTCCCCGCCCGGCGCGATGAACTGCGGGACGAAAGCCAGGAAGAAGAGCGCGGTCTTCGGATTCAGTACCTCGGTGACGATCCCTTGACCGAAGGCCCGACGCCAACCTCCCGACGCTGCCCCGGTCGCTATGGTAGCATCATCGCCCGCGAGCAGGGTGCGCACGCCGAGATAGATCAGGTAGCCCGCGCCCGCCAGCTTCACGACGGTGAAGGCGGCGGACGACGCGGCGAGCAACGCCGAGAGTCCGAGCGCCGCCCCGAGGACGTGGCAGCGGCCGCCGAGCGCGGTGCCACCCGTGGAGGCGAGCCCCGCGCCGAGCCCGTCGCCGACACTCCGCGCCAGGACATAAAGCATCCCCGGCCCCGGGGTGGCGGCCAGCACAAGCGCCGCGACGAAGAACAGGCCGAAGCTGGTCGCGTCTGGCATCTCAATCCCCCTGTCTGCGTCATCCCGGTTGTGGTGGACTGCGTTCCTGGCCGACGGATCTACGGCTGCCCCGCCTCGCCGCCCTCGGGGCCGTAGAAGATTACCCAGGTCGCGAAGTCGGCGGAGAAGTCCTCGAAGCGATGGACGACGCCCGCCGGGACGAAAAGGACATCCCCCGGCCCGAACGGATGGTGCTCGTCGCCGTTGACAAACGTGCCGTCGCCCGCGATGACGATATAGAGCTCGTCGCGCGTGTGGGGCTGCTGGGTATCGACGCCGCGCGGCGCGTAATACTCGACGATCATCGAACCGTGACTGAGCGCCGGGGCGGCGAGATTGCCGGGCGGCAGCGGGAGCGAGCGCGCCCCCTCTACGGTGACACGCCGATTACTGGATCCTCTCCTGACGGGCGAGGCCGCTGCCGCGTCATCGGTGGTCATCGTCGCGCAGTCCTTCCCTGGCGTCATCCCCGCGCACTACGGCGAACTACCGCTATACTAGCCCCCGAATGGTTATCCCGCGAGTGCCACTAACGGACGATTCAGGGGGACCACTAGGCGTGCATTTTGCTCTATTATGGACGTTTGCGTCTGAGAGAGGAAAGTGATGGCCGGTAGCGCAGCGCTCGAACTGCCGGTCACGCTCGATCGGACTGCGGGCGAGCCGCTGCAGGGGCAGTTGATCGCGCAGTTGCGCGCGGCGATCTTCGAGGGAGCCCTGGCACCGGGCGCGCGCCTGCCGGCGACGCGAACGTTGGCCCTGGCGCTCGGCGTTTCGCGCAATGTAGTCGTCGCGGCGTATGACGAACTCTTCGCCGAGGGCTATATCGCCGGTCGGCACGGCTCGGGAACCTACGTCGAGGCGACCTTGCCGACGCGCCCGCGCGCGATCCCCGCCGCGCCGACAGTCGGCTATCGCTGGCAGCGCCGCGCCGCGCCGCCCCCCTCGCCCGCATTCTTGCCGGACGATGGCGCGCCGGGGATCATCTCGTTCCGGCCCGGTGTCCCGGCGCTCGATCTCCTGCCGCCGGACATCTGGCGACGGGCCTGGCGCGCGGCTACCGCCGAGTTGCCCCCGAATCGTTACGCCTCGCCCGCAGGCGAACCGGCCCTGCGCGAGGCGCTGGCCCGCTGGGTCGGTCAGACGCGCGGCGTCGCCTGCGGCCCCGATGACGTGGTGATTACGGGCGGGGCGGCGCAAGCACTCGATCTGATCGCGCGCGCCACGCTCGCGCCCGGCGACGCCGTCGCGTTCGAGGAACCGGGCTACTTCGCCGCTCGTAATCTCCTTCTGGCGCACGGCGTGCGGATCGCGCCGGTCCCGGTCGATGAGGATGGGATGCGGGTGGAATTGTTGCCGACTGGCCCGGCGGCTCCGCTCCTCGCCTGCGTAACCCCGTCGCATCAGTATCCGCTGGGCGGGCGGTTGCCGCTCGCGCGACGGCTGGCGCTGCTGGCGTGGGCGCGGGACCAGGATAGCTTGATCGTGGAGGACGACTACGACAGCGAATTCCGCTTCGATGCGCCGCCCCTCCCGGCCTTGCTCAGCCTCGACCGGGAAGGGCGGGTGGTCTACATCGGCACCTTCGCCAAGTCGCTGACGCCGACCCTGCGGATCGGCTATATCGTCGCCCCGCCCGCGCTGCGCGAGCGGATCGTCGCGCTGAAGGTGCTCGTCGATCGCCACACCTCCTGGCCGGTCCAGCGGGCGACCCTGGCGCTGCTCACCGAGGGTCAGCTCGAACGCCACATCCGCCGCGCCCGACGGCGCTATGCCGAGAGCCGGGCGATCCTGCGCGCGTGCCTCGCCCCGGTCGCCGACCTCCCCGCCAGCCCGGCGCGGCTGCTCGGCCTGGATGCGGGCCTGCACGCCTGCCTGGAACTCAGCCCGCTGGTGGATGTCGCGCGGATCGTGCGCGGGGCATGGGAGCGGGGCGTTGCCGTCGGCGCGCTGAGCGATTACTACTTCGGCCCACCCGATCGGCAGGGATTGGTGCTCGGTTATGGCGGGCTGGCGCACCCCGAACTCGCGCGCGGGGTGCGCGTGCTGGCGGAGGTGATCGCCGCCGAGTCCCGCCGCGCGGGGTGACCGCCGGCCACTCGCGGGGCCGAGCGCTCGGCCCCCGGACGAGAGGGCGGGCCGGGGGCGATCACCCCCCGGCCCGCGTGCGCGTCTCGTTCTGGTGTGTCGAGGGTCTTACTTCAGATTGGCGTTGAAGAAGGCGACCGACCGCTGATAGGCATCCTGGGCGGCCCCGGCGTTGAACGCCTGCCCGGTGTCGTTGTTGAAGGCGTGGCCCGCGCCCGGATAGATCCGCGCCTCGAACGGCTTGTTGTACTGCTTCATCGCCGCCTCGATCGCGGGGATGTTCTGATTGATCCGCTGGTCGGTCTCGCCGTAGAAGGCGAGGACCGGGCCGGCGATATTCTGCACGGCGCTGATCGGGTCCGGCGGCGGGCCGTAGTACGGATTGGCAGCGCCGATATCGGTGCTGCGCGTGGCGAGGAGCCAGGTCATCCCGCCGCCGAAGCAGTAGCCGACCACGCCGGCCTTCGGCCCGGCGAATTTCGGCTGCGTCTTCAGGAAGGCGACCGCGCTGAGCATATCCTGCACCAATGCCTCGCGGTCGGCGCTCTGGCCGAGGATATTGGGGATCTGCGCCGGATCGGCGATCCGCTCGGTGCCGCCCTGCCGCGAGATCAGGTCCACCGCCAGCGCGACGAAGCCGCTCTTGGCATAGCGGCGCGTCATGTCCTTGATATGCTCGGTCATGCCGCGATTCTCGTGGATGACGAGGATCGCGGGTGCCTTCGTCGCGGCCTTCGGCGACGAGAGATAACCCAGCAGGGTGACGCCACCCTGACCGGGGAACTGCACCGCGCCGGCATCGATCGCCGGATCGGTCGGGGGGACGGTAACGCCGCTGCTCCCGGCGGTCGGCGAGCCGGTGCGAGTAGCGGTGCCGCCGGGCGTACTGGAGCGGGTAGCGGTGCCACTCGGTGTGCTGGCGCGCGTGGCGGTGGCGACCGCAGGGGCCGTCGTGCCCGCGGCGCGCGTCGCCGTGGCGATTGTCGCGCTGGTCGCGGTCCCCGAGGCGGGGGCCGTGGTCGCGGCGCGCGTCGCGGCGGTGGTCGCGCCAACGGGCGCGGTGGTGGCGACGGCGGGGGCGCTGGTCGCGGTCGGCGATGCGCCACAGCCCGCCGCCAGCAGGATCGACGCGGTCATCGGCACGCTGCCGGTGATGATCAGCACGCGGCGCATCATCTCACGCCGGGAGATGTGGTTCTCCTGGTATTCCTCGATCTCTTCCTCGATCAGGTACCGTTTCAGATAGTCCATGTCTCGACCGGCTTTGCCGATGTTCACTATGCTCCGCCTCTCCTTAACCGAACCGATTGCCAACGGATCGCGCCGCGCGACTTCGCGATCTTAAACGGCAGCCAATAGCTTTAGGTTCCCCACAAGTTCTACGCTTCCTGTGCGAAAATGGATCTCCGCACACGCTGTTTGCCCGTTCGCAGACGCAACGCTACAATGGAGATGGAAGGCTGCCCCGGATGCTGCCACCCCATTCCCCGCTTCTGGAACAGGAAGTCCTTGCGATGCGAGTGGCTGAACTGATGCGCCAACTTCCCGCCTGGGTCTGGAGGCGGCCCGTCGGTGTCCTGGTGGGCCTGTGTGGTGTTGTCGCTCTGACGAATTGCATCCTCCTCTTCAATCGCACGATCGCCGTCATCCCGAATCCGGCTCTGCTGTTTATTCTTCTCATCCTCGGCGTCGCCTATGGCTGGGGCGGGCGGGCCGGTTTCGCGACCGCCAGCCTGTCGCTCCTCCTCGTTTGGTATTACTTCGTGTCGCCTGCGCGCTCCCTCTCCTTCGGCGCGGGCGGGGATTGGCCTCGCCTCATCCTCATCAGCGTGACGTATGGCGCGATGGCGCTGGTCGGCGACGCCTTCAGGCGCGTGCGCCTGGCGAATGGCCGCCTGCAAGGGACGGTCGAGCGCCTCAACGCGATCATCGTCTCCATCCCCGATGGGGTGATGATCCTCGATCGGGCGGGGAATTTGGTGCAGACGAACGCGGGGATGACGCGGCTATTCGAGGGGGAGGTGCCGTCAACGATCGACCAGCGGCGCGAAGCCTGGAACACGCGCCTCCCCGATGGTTCCCCGATGGGGAACCGTGTCGGCCCGACGTTCGCGGCCCTGGCGGGTGAGATCACCACCGGATATGAGGTCACCCTGCGCACCGCCACCGGCCGCGATCTGCCGGTCAGCCTCAGCGGCGCGCCGATCCGTGGCCGGGGCGGGGAGATTGATGGGGCGGTCATCGTCTTCCATGATGTCACCGAGGTGCGACGGCTGCAGCAGGTGAAGGACGACTTCCTCTCGATCGCGTCGCACGAGCTGAAGACCCCGCTGACCTCCCTGCGCGGCTACGCGCAACTCCTCCGCCAGCGTCTCGCGATCGAGACGAACACCGATCCGCGCGCCCTCCGCTATCTCACCACGATCGATAACCAGGTGCGGCGGATGGCCGAACTGATCGATAGCTTGCTCGATGTCACGCGCCTGGATGTGGGGCGACTCCAGCTGAAGCGCCAATCGTTCGATCTCGTCGCGCTGGTGCGCGAGGTCGCCGCGCAACTCGGCGACCTCTCCCCGCGCCACCCGATGAGGATCAACGCCGAAGCGGCGGAGATTCACGGTGCCTGGGATCGCGAACGTGTCGAGCAAATTCTAGTGAACTTGTTGACCAATGCGATCCGCTACTCCCCGGATGGGGGCGTGGTGCGGATCGACCTCGGCCTGCGGGGGCGCGAACCCCGGGTCGGGCTGGATCTCGAGGCAGAGAACGCCCGTGAGGTCTTCGTGCGTGTCCGGGATGAGGGGATCGGTATCGCCCCCGACCAGCTCGAAATGATCTTCGGGCGATTCCACCGGGTCCACGAGGGGACGCTCGCGGGCTATGCGGAGGCCCAACGAGGGATGGGCCTTGGCCTGTTCATCTCGCGTGAGCTTGCCAGCCGCCACGGGGGGCGGTTGGAAGCCACGTCACCCGGACTCGGCCAGGGTGCCGCGTTCACCCTCTCCCTGCCCCTGCATGCGGGGGCTGAGTCGATCGCCGCGACTCCGGGGATGAGTGGCGCGGGCGCTCCGTTCGCGGAATGAATAGGCGGGGGCCGCAGGGGTGCGGCCCCCGCCTTCGGTCACACCATACGGGGTGCGAGCGGGGTCAATCTTGCGCCGCTTGCCGCTCGGCGGGGCGCTCGACCGCCGGCTCGCGGTCCTCCCCGACGAGCTCGTTCCACAGCTCGTAGTCGGTATCTTTCTTGGCGACGTAGCGATTGCCGGACTCGGCCTCCTGGCTGCCTAGCGCCTTGAACGGCCCGCGCACCCGATCGTTGAGGTCAAGATAGGTGCCGCCCTGTTCGAGCCGGGTTCCCGTGTTGACGATCGAGAGGCGCGCGAGGAGATCGTTGGTCAACTCCGGCAACTGCCCGTGCAGCGCCTTGTCCTCCGAGGCGGGCGAGCTCTCATCAACATGGCTGTGGAGTTCGTTCGCAGGGGTCGCCGGGACCAGGTCATCCGCGAACTCCTCGTCGCTGCGATCGGGTCCCGTCGGGTTGGTCAACTGCTCGCGGCGCACATCGTGCGTCTGCGCGTGCCGCGCCTCGACCCCGCCGATATCGGAATACCGCTGGCGCCCGTCGCCGGGACTCCGGTCGTCGCTATGCCCTCTTCCACCGCTCGGCATGATCGTGTCCCTCCACTCTTGGCACTCGATAAGAATGATTGTGTTTCCCTTCGTCGACAAGGGAGCCGCAAGAGGGGTGCCATGAGCGCGGGCGGTGTGGGGGTGGGCTACGGAGGCGGTGGGGTGAGAGGGTGAGCGGCTAACGCCGCTTGTAGATCACGACGGTGCCGCCGGGGGTGGCGTAGGCCCGATCCATCAGCGCGTCGAACTTGGCGAGGCCGGCTTGCGGGTAGCCGCCACCGGCCCGGCAATCGGCACCGATCCCGCCGCCGCCGTAGCCGACGCGCTCGAAGAGGCCGACATAGACATACTCGATCGCGTAACGATCGAGGAGGAGCACCGCCTCGGCCGGGTCGGTCGTGCTGTAGAGGCGATTGATGTCCTCGCCGCGCGGGCCGAGCGCGGCGACGAGCGCGGGCGAACCGCCGCGCCACTGCGACTCGTGGCCCCCCCAGCCGAGCGGCGTGCTGACCCCGGCGAAGGTCGAGACGCGGTTGTGCGGCATCCCGCTCAACTCGCCATAGGAGCAGCCGGGCGCCTCGGCCACGACCGCGCCAGCCGGGACGTTCTCGCGCACCCAGGTGATCCCGCGCCATTCCTCGGGCTGGGCCTGACGGACAAATTCGAGGCCGTCGAGGCTGCCACGGGTCGAGAATTCCTCCGTGCGCGCCCGCGCCCCGAAGATCGGGTAGGCGGTCGTCGCCAGCAGCAGGAGCGCGAGCGCGGCGGCGGCGGGGATACGCCAGCGGTCGGCGCGGAATTGCGGTCGGAAGCTCAGCACGCGCACGATCGCGTAGCCCGCCCCGACCGCCAGGATCGTCCAGGCTTGATAGTAGACCTTGAAGATGGTGTTCATCCGATTCCCGAAGACATCATGAATAAAGAGGATTTCGGTCATTAGGACGAGGCCGAACGCTGCGGCGAAGAGCGCGACCGCGAAGAGGTCGGCGTCGGCGAGGGCCGGCGGGTCGACGCGTTCAAGGCGGCGCTGGCGGTAGATCGCCCCGGCCAGCAGCAGGATCGCGCCAGCGAGGAAGAGGACCGGCATCCGCACGATCGTGGCGACGAGCGCCAGCCCGAGAACAATCAGGATCGGCCGCGTGTAGCCGCCCTCCGGTGTGTCTTTCGTCCCTTTCCTCCCCTCGTGCCAGCGCCAGGTGAGGAATAGCAGCCCCGCGACCCACGGCAGCAGATAGACGGTGAAGAACTGGGTCGCCGGGGTCTTGCCCCAGATCACCACCCCAAGGATCGATGAGAGTTGCGGGAGGAGCGGCACGGAGGCCAGGGGCTCCGGCAAGTCGAACGGCTGTCCGCCGACGAGCGACGTGAATCGCGCGTGGAACGGCAGGTAGAGGGCGAAGCAAGCGATCGCGAACCCAGCCGCCGCCAGCCACTCGCGTCGCCCCAGTCTCCGCCCGGCGGCGAGGATCGGCAAGGCCCCCGCCGCGAGGTAGATGACCGCGTAGGTCGGCAGATCCCAGCTGTTGATCGCGTAGAGCCCGCCGATAACCAGCGCGGCCAGCGCCAGCCGCGCGAGGGCGCCCGCGCCCGGCGGGAGCGCGCGCCCCCCACCGGGCGTCTCCCGGCCAGCCCCGAAGATCGGCGCGAGGAAAATGTCGAGCGCCAGCGCCAGCGCCAGCAGAGTGAAGGGCAGGGCGAGGACGTGGGCGTGCAGATCGCCGAGGATGAAGCTGAAGAACGGGAACTCGGTGATCGTTTCCGACGGCGCGGCGTTCGGGCCGAAGACCCAGCCCGGGAAGCCGCTGTCGACTACCACGCGCGACGACTTCCAGCCGAGTCCGCCCCACCACCACGTATCGATCGCCGCGCGGCCCCGTTCGAGCAGGTCGCGCGCGGCGTACATATTCCCGGCGAAGACGAGCAGGTAGCCGCCGAGCAGGCCGATCGCCAGGGTGCTGGCGCGCGGCAATTGTCGCCCGTTGTCGCGCGCGACCGCGACGAGGTTCGCCAGGGTCCCGGCGCCGCCGGAGAGGGCCAGCGCGAAGACGGTGGCGAGCCCCAGGTTGAAGGCGATTGACGACGAGATCGCCGTCACTTTTGCCAGCGCGGCGACCAGCACGAAGCCGAGATAGTAGTAGTTGATCCCGTAGCCGCTCAACCAGGGATCGCGCGGCGGCAGGGCCGTGTCGCGCGTCGCGGCAGAGAGGAAGCCGATCTCCATCGGTTTCTCGGTGCCCAGAATCTGCGGGTTGTAGCTGCGTAACCAGGCATAGAAGAGGAAGCCGCCGATGAAGATCGCCTCGCTCAAAATGACATAACGCCACGATCCGCGCAGGAAGTCGAATAGGGTAGGGGGAATTCGGCGCGCGGCAGGATCGACCGGCGTTGCCCCTGCGACGCTTATGATGCCGTGCTGCCGCAGGGCGAAGCCCCAACCAGTGACGGCCAGGAGGGTCCCAACCGCGATTAAGGCTGGCGCGGTGAAGAGCGGCAAGCCGAGCGCGGCGATAAACCAGACCGGGTAGACGAAGAGGAGCAGCGCGAACGGTTTTGCCAGCGTCAGCCCGCGATCCCGCAGGCCGGGGACGGCGAGGTAGAGGAGGGGGTAGAGCCCCCAGCCGAGCAGTTCGAGGGCGAGGAGCCAGCGCAGGAGGGAACCCGAATCGCTCATCGTGTGGTGTCGCCCCCCGCCACCGAGGCACCACCCTGTTCGGCACCCGTCGCTGGAATGCCCGCCGCGACGCCGGAGGAGTTGGCGGCGGGCAGGACGCGATAGATGGTCGTCTCGCCCGCCTGGAAAACCGGCGTCAGGTAGCGCCCGACCATCCCTTCGAGCGTCGCCAGCCCCGCCGGCGACGCGTAGGGATCGCTGCATGGCGGCTTGTCCTGCGCGGCGTAGTGCCAGTGGCGCTCGACCGCGCCGACGACCACGTAGGAGACATGGTAGCGCTGGAGGACCGCCAGCTTGCGGCCCTCATCGGTCGAGGTGTAGAGGGCGCGCACGTCGTTGCTCCGCTCCCCGATCCCCTCGATGGGGCGCTGCTGGGTCTGATGGTTATCCCAGCCCAGGATCGTGGGCAGGCCGGTGTTGATCGCGAAGCGCGAGCCGTTGCCGCGATAAGGGCCGATACTCGCCTCGGCGATCACCGGCGTCCCGACGATCCGCGCGTTCAGCCATCGGATCGCGGCGTAGTCGTCGCGAAAGGAGAGGTAGCCGCCGCAGTCGGTATCCGGGTACTCGTTCGGGACGGTCCCGTACTCCATCCAGCGGTAGCCGTTGAGGGTTGGACCGAGCGTGTCCGGCATCGGGAAGCGGACGGCCAGGCGGAGCGGCGTGGCGACAGTCGGGTAGGCGAACGAGGCGAGGAGCAGGAGGGCGAGCCCGCCCGCGAGGAGCCCGCGCAGGGTCGCGGCGTTGAAGCGCCGATCGCGCCGCCCCATCCAGCGCCGGAACGGGGCGACCGACCAGCGCGGCGCGGTCTCCCAGAGCCAGGCGAGCGCGCCGACCCCGCCGAGCGCGAAGAGGGTCCAGCCCTGCATGTAGAACTTGAAGATCGTGTTCATCCGCTCGAAGTCGCCGCCCTGCAAATTATCGGCGACGAAGACGAGTTCCGGCCCGAGGGTCACGCCCACCCCGGCGATCAGCAGGGCCACGGGTAGCTGCACCCGCGTCTCGCCCCAGGCGAGGATCCAGAGGGTGAGCAGCAGGACGAGGAAAAAGGCCAGGAAGGCCGGCGTCACCGTGCTCACATTCGCATCCGGCGGTAGCGCGGGGCTGAAGGCGAAGAAGCGCGAGTTTTCCGCCGCCCAGGAGGTGAGCGCCGTCGAGCGCAGCCCGATGAACGCGGCGACCACAGCCAGCACGAAGCCGCCGAGGATGATCGGGCGGGCGCGTCGGCGTGGCAGCGCGTTGAGGAAGCCGGCGAACAGGATGACCATGATCGCGGCCAGGTAGAGGCCGAAATGGTCGAGGTACTGCGGCAGCGGCGTCGGCGTGCGCGTGCGCGCCACCTGGCCGAACAGCGCCCGGAAATTGCTGAAGAACGGGTAGTAGAGGAGGTAGGCCGCCGCGCCGGTCGCCAGCGTCCCCACCGCCGCCAGGACGAGGCGGCGGAAGATCGCCATTGGATCGCGCCCGTCGTCGCGCCGATCGAGCGCGTGGAAGAGCCCCGCGCCGGTGACGAGCAAGTACGTCGGGACATCCCAGGAGTTGGTGCAGGCGATCGCCCCGAGGGTCACGGCTAGCAGGGCGAACGTGGGGGCGAAATCGCGCGCGGTCGCCCCGCTCCCCTGCCCTGCCGGCCCTGCGGGCGTGGCCGAGCCCCCGGCGAGCGCGACGACGATCCCGATAGCCAGCAGCGTGCAGGGCAGCGCGATCAGGTGGGCGTGCAGATCGGCGTAGAGGAGCGAGAAGTAGGGGAATTCGGTGATCGCCCCTTCGATCGTGCGGCTGCCACCCCAGACGAAATTATCGAAGACGAATGGCGGGCCACCGCCGTCGCGCAGCCGCCCGATGATCCGCGCGGCCCCGTCGAGGTTGCCGATCCCGACGAAGAGGATCGTGCCCAGGAGCCCGAAAGCGGCGACCGTCCCGCGTCGCGCGCGACGGCGCAGGGCCAGCGCTGCGAGGGCGGCGGCGACGCTGAACGCCGCCGCGCCGAGCAGCCCGCCGACCGTCGCCAGACCGAGGTTAAAGGCGATCTCCACCGGGATGCCGGTCAGTTTCACCAGCGTCGCGATGAGATATTGCCCGTAGTAGTAATAGTTGATCGTGCCGTCGGCGAACCAGGGGTCGTAGGGCGGGAAGTTGACGCTGCGCAAGATCGCGTTGAGGTGCGCCAACTCCATCGGCTTCTCGCCGCCGTAAAAGGTGTGCCAGAGGTCGGGGTCGCGCGCGCGCAAGGAGAGGAAGAAACCGCCCGCCAGCAGGAAGATACCCTCGGAGAGGAGGATCAGCGGGCGGGCGGCGCGCAGCGTCGCACGGTAGCGTTCGCGCCAATGGTATGCGGCGAGCGCCGACAAGGTCGCGCCTATCCCCAGCCCGATCAGCAGATGGAGCAGCGTGAACTGGCCGAGACGCAAACTGGCGAGGAGCCAGATCGGGTAGGCGAAGAAGAGCCAACCGACGAGCTTGCTCAACCCCCAACCGCCGTCGGGGAAGCGCGCGAAGATCCGGAGGGTCAGCGGGAGGGCCAGCAGCCCCAGCATCTCGATCGCCAGGAGCCAGAGGAGCGTCGCCGCGACGCTGTTGCTCCCTATAGTGCGATTCCAGGCATAGTCGGCCACCGCCGGGAGCCGATCGACGAGCTGTGTCAGCATGAGCGGCTTCTCGGCGGCACCCCTGGGGTAGCGCGATGGTGTCAGTGGGCGGTCAAGGGCCGGGGCGAAGAGGGCGCGCAGCTCGTCGCGGCCGAGTTGTTGCTCCTTCTTGAAGATCAGCACGCGCGGGTGATCGTAGACGGTGAAGCTCTCGTCCATGAAGCTGTCGTTGAATTCGAGCGGGCCGAGGGAGGGATACGATGTCCCCTCGTAGACCAGCGAGTAGCCGAGCCGCCCCGCGAAGAGGAGCTCGAAGAACTGCTGCTGCACCGGGGAGCGCCAGGGGGTGTGCGGGATCGAGCCGTAGATCCGATTCGTCGCCTCGATCAGGTAATCGGTATCCTCGATCTTCCCCATCAGGTATTCGAGGGTCGCGGCGTTGTTCGGGCGGCAGAACTCCTCGGGCGGCACCTTGCCGCCCGAACGATCGCAGGCGGGGATGTCGCTGTAGAAGTCGATCGTGACCGTCTTGTAGCCGTAGAATCCCGAATCACGCCCACCGCCGAGCGGCAGGGGGAGGCCGCGATCCCAGTACTCGGCGGAGATTGACGAATCGCGCGGGATATTGGCGTAAATCCACTCCGACGCGGTGATCTGGGTGTGAGGCTGGCGGTAGATCGCCGAGAACGCCAGCGCCGTCAGGAAGGTGCCAGCGAGGACGACACTCGCCAAGGCGGTCGCGGCGGGTCGCCGCCAGCCGGGACTAGGCCGGGCGTGCGCGGCACCGTTCAATCCGGCGCGGTGCGCCGCCGCGCGCGGCGCGAACGCCCCGAGATCGACCAGCAACTTCGCCGCGAAGGCGCAGAGGATCGGGCTGATCACCAGCAGATAGCGCGGGAACTTCGCCTCGTTGAGCGCCAACAGCAGCAGATAGGGGATGACCCAGGAGAGCAGCACGATCTCCATCGCGCCGCGCCGCCGGATCGCGCGCCAGATCGTCGCGGCGAATCCGGCCAGGGCGGTTATGCCCAGCAGGGGGCCTAACTCCCAGCCGATCAGGTTCTTCGCCTGATAGACGAGGGGCAAGGTGCCGATATATTGGCGCGTGTAGGGGACATCGAGTTTGCCGCCGATGATCGCGCTCTGCTCGCCGATGTCGCGGATGTAGACGGTCGGGTTGAGGATCGCGTAGGGCTCGAAGAGGAAAAAGGCCAGTCCCGCCGGCACCCCGGCGACGAGGAGGGAGCGCAGGAAGCGCGGCAGGATGTCCCCGATCGCTCGACCTTCCCCGTGTGCGGTAGCGTGAGGGGGCGGGATGACCGCCGCCAGCCAGGCGGCGACGAGCAGCGGGAACCCGATGATGACGACCGTCGCCTTCGTCGCCACGGCGCAGCCGGCCAGGAATCCGGCCAGGGCGAACGCGCGCGGCGTACCGCGACGGGTGGCGACGAGCGTGGCCCAGAGGGTCGCGGTGACGAACGCGGCGGTCCAAGTGTCCATGACGAAGAAATGGGCGAGCTGGATATGGATCGTTGCCACGGTGACGAACGCGGCGGTCAGCAGCCCCACGGTCGTGCCCCAGGCGCGGCGGGCCAGGCCGAACGCGAGGAGGATCGTCAGCAGATCGATGCTGGCGTTCAGCGCGCGACCGACGCGGAAGATCGACCAGAACTGGTTCCAGTTCTCGTTCGTTACCCTGCCCAGGAGCCAGGCGACGAAGTCGGTGGCGAAGAGTGGCAGGCTGCCGTAGGCGAACTGGCGCGGGCGCGGTTGGATGGTGGCACCGGGCGCATACGCACGCGGATCAACCGAGCGCGGATTGAGCGGGCTGCGGTCGGGATCGAGCAGCAGATTGAGATCGGGCGCGTGGATCCGATTGGCGATGACGTCGGTGATATGCAGCTCGTCCGGGTGCAGGAGATTGCCGCCGTCCCAGTTGAGCCCGGTGAAGCGGAAGGCAGCCCCGATGAGCAAGAGGATACCGAGCAGGATGGCCGGGACGACCGGACGCCGGGTCGCGGGCGGCGGGGCCGGCAACTCCTCGACCGCTGGCTCGGGAGGGGCAACTTCGCGAATAGTCATATCAGCCAATTCTAGCAAGGCGGCGGGGGCGGCAACCAGTGATTGCTCACCCAACTTTCCGGCGAATACCCCGGTACGATCTGCGCGCACAGCCCCACGATCGTTGCGCGCTGCCGACCATCGTTAACGACGCGCGACGGTGGCGCAGGGTGGCGCGCGACCGCGCGCGGCTTGGCGTACAATGCGCCGCACCAGGGTCGGCGCATTGTGGTGAATGAAGGGAGCGGGGGCGATGGCCTATCGGGTGCTGATGAATTCGCCGCGCGTGGCGGGCAAAGAGGAGTATGTGCGGGCCTTCCTGCGGGAGCGCGGCTGCGAGCTGATCGAGCACGATCGCTCGCGGTCGCTGAATCGCGCGGAGGTCCGGGAATTGGTCAGGGGCGCGCACGGCTATGTCCCCGCGCTCGATCCGGTCAACGCCGAGATCTTCGACCTCGCGCCGGACCTGCGCGTCGTCAGCGCCCAGGGGGTCGGTTACGATCATATCGACGCCGAGGAGGCGGCCCGACGCGGGATCGCCGTTTGCATCTGCGCGGGCGCGAATAACCACGCGGTCTCGGAATTGGCGTTCGGGCTGATGCTCAATCTGGCCCGGCACATCCGCGCGGCGGATGCAGCGGTGCGCGAGGGCGGCTGGCCACGCCTCGTCGGGCCGGAACTGTGGGGCAAGACGCTGGGGATCGTGGGACTCGGGCGGGTGGGCAAGAGCACTGCCCTGATCGCGCGCGGCTTCGGGATGCGCGTGCTGGCGACCGACATCAAGTGGGACATCACCTTCGCCGACCAGAACGAGATCAGCTACGTGCCGTTGTCGCGCCTCCTGCGCGAGTCGGACTTCCTCTCGCTCCACTGCCCGCTGAACAATCAGACGCGCGGGCTGATCGACGAGGCCGCGATTGAGCAGATGAAGCCGACCGCCTACCTGATCAACACCGCGCGCGGGCCGATCGTCAAAGAGTCGGCGCTGGTCGGCGCGCTGCGCGAGAAGATGATCGCCGGCGCGGGGCTCGATGTCTTCGAGGTCGAGCCGCACCCGGAGAACCCCTATCGCGATCTGCCGAACGCCATGCTCGTCCCTCACCTCGGCGGCACGACGTTCGAGTCGAATGAGCGGGCGTTGGAGTTGGCGCTGCTCAACGTCACCCAGGTCCTGAACGGCGGCGAGCCGATCTGCCGGGTGAACTGAGGCGGCAGAAACCCATCCGCCCAGGCGCACGTCCCATAGCGACGCGGCCCGGCATTAGTGCCGGGCCGCGTTTGTTGAGCACCACTGCCCTATAGTACACTTACGGGCGACCAGGCTGGCGCGTCCAGCCGGTTTGTGTTGTTCTGCGGCGGAGAATAAAGGATATGGACGAGCGCGAGGTCGAGATCACCGAGGCGATGTTGCAGCGTCTGTTGCAGACGTTCCGTCGCGGGCTGAAGCCGCTGACGCTGGATGAGCTGGCGCAAATCCTGAAGAACGGTTAGTGCGGTCTGCCGGGGCACAAGCACCGGTGGCCGGACGACCGGTTGAAGAATGTGGGCGATACGGAAGGACGGGCGGGAACGGATGCAGGCTACGCAGCCAATGGTGACGTTCGAGGGGTCGGAAGCAGAGCGGCAGCTCGCCGAGCAGATCTTCACACTGGCGCGTTTCCAGGGGCGCTTCTTCCCCGCGACCGCGCCGATTCGCCTGACGCGGGATGCGCTCGTCGGGTTCCTGGCGTCGCAGCGCGACGGTGCCGACGGCGATCACGAGGCGTTGGCGACGCAAGTTGACGCCGCGCTCCGGCAGAATGCGGCGATCTTCGTGCGCGAAGAGACCGATGATGGCGTGGTGAGCTTTGTCACGACGCGCGGTGGCACCCCACCAGTGCTGTTGCAGGAGGACACGTCCCACACGCTGGCGAAGCGCTTCATGGAGCCGGTCGCCCTGCCGCCGCCGCCGGCAGCGCCGCCGAAGAAGCCCGCCCCGATGATCGCGGAAGGGTGGTCGCAGCGACCGGTCTTCCCCGAACTGCTCGACGAGCCGGAGATCGGCGAGGTGGATGTCATCGAGTCGGTCGCACCGACGCCCGGTATCCCGGCGCTGGAACCGGCAGCAACGCCGACCGGCGGCGAGGATGTCGTGGTCGCGGCCGCGCCGACCGCCGCCGACACGATCGCGCCCGCGCCGTCCCCCGCGCCAATCGCGCCGGTCGAAGCACCCGTTGCCGAAGTGCCTGCCGCCGCGCCGACGTCGCTGGCCGATTTTGCAACCGAGCGGGTGCGCGCGGCCCTGACGGCGAGGCTGGAAAGCGATGATCGGTTCGTCTCATTCGGCGACCGGTTTTTCGCCGAGGATATGGTCGATCGCTACAGTCGCGGCGATCTGCGCCGGGTCCGCGAGTACATCACCGAGACGAATGAGCCGCTGGGCGACGAACAGCTCCTGCAGGGGCTCTTCAATCGTCGACCGAACGACCCGACCTATGATGCGGCGCGCTTCTCGATCAACTATCGCCTCTCGCGCGAGAAGCGCGAATTCGAATTCGTTGGCACGCGAGATTCCCGCCTCTGGTCGACCGTCGGCCTCGCGCCGCTCGGGACGACGTTGCGGAAGGCCAGCGAGCTCGGCACCGATTATCGCTACCTGCTGGATGAGCCGACGACCGATGAGGCTGAGGACACCGTCACCCACATCCTGACCTTCTTCGAGTGGGCCTATGGACTGTTGCCGCTCGATGGCACCATGCGCGGCTTCTTCCCGCAGCCGTACCTCGAAGATCAGAAGACGGCCACCATCCGTTTCGAGGTGCCGCAGCTCTACGCCACGTTCCTGGCCGAGTTGCGCTACCCGACCGGGAATCGCGGCGGCTACCTCGTCGGCTTCGACGAGTTCTACCGCGAGAACGTCGCCCCGGGCACGATTCTGACGATCGAGCGGACACCGAATAACGACGGCCAGTTCGTGATCCGTTACACGGCGGTCGCGGCGCGCGAGGAGCGGATACTGCAGATCGATGAGCGGCGCAATCGCTATGTCTTCCGCCCGCAGACGCTCGCGCAGCAGACCGACGACGCCTGGCTGCTGAGCGAGGGGCGCTACCCGCGCCTCAACAATATCAAACCCCTGGACGACAAGGAGCGCCGTCGCATCGACACGGTGATCGGCACCGCGTTCGAGCGCGTGGCGGAGAATGTCGGCACGAAGGCCGAGCCGCGCTACTGGTCGGCCCCGGAGGAACTGCTGCCGGTCGTCAATATCGAGCGACCGTTCAGCCTGCGCTCGTTGCGCGAGGCGCTGGAGTCGCCGCAGTACGCGCAGTTCTCCGCCGACGCCGACACGCCGGGGGCCTTCTTCTACGAGCCGCCGGTGAAGGAGAAGTCGGGCGGCAAGAAGCGCTCGACCCGCGCGCAAGAGGAAGAGCCCGACGAGGACGAAGAATTTTAAGCTGACGGACCGGCGGGCGAAGACCCCGCCGGTCGCGTCTCCGCAGGCAGAGCAAGGAAAACCGACCATGGAACGGAAGAACGACGACCTGGCCCTACGCCCCGAGTTGACTCAGGAAGAGTTCGCGGCGCGGCTCGCGGGCCTCGGGGAGGGGGCGACCGTTGACGCGACGATCTTCTCCGATCTCGATCGGGCGAAGGTGGCCGCCGCCCGCCGCGCCTGGCCGAAATTGCCGCTCGCGACCCGCCGCCAGCTCGTCGCGGCGATGAACGAGCTGGCCGAGGCGAATATCGAATACACTTTCGGGCGTGTCCTGAAACTGGCGTTGCGCGACGAGGATCCGGTGGTGCGCACCGGGGCGATCACCGGCCTCTGGGAGGACGAAGGGGAGGACTTGCTGGCCTATCTCCTCGATGAGGCGGTGCGCGACGAGGATCTCACCGTCCGCGAGGCCGCGGTCCGTGCGCTGGCGCGCTTCAGTCAACTCGTGGCCGAGGAAGAGATCGACGCCCGCTGGCATACGCCTCTGCGAGCGGCGCTGCTCGGATTCGTGCGCGAGCGGGGCGCGACCGAACTCCGGCGGCGGGCGCTCGAAGCGCTGGCGGTCTACACGGAAGACCCCACGGTCACGGCGGAGATCGAGCGCGCCTATCGCTCCGACGATGAGCCGCTGCGGATGAGCGCGGTCTACGCGATGGGGCGTAATCTCGACGAGCGCTGGCTCGATACGATCCTCGCGGAGATGGATAGCGACTCGCCGGGGATGCGCTACGAGGCGACCAAGGCGAGCGGCGAGTTCGGCGATCGGCGCGCGATCCCGCAACTGATCGAGCGGCTGGGCGATGACGATCGCGAGGTGCAACTGGCGGCGATCGGCGCGATCGGTCGGATCGGCGGCACCGCCTCGCTGAATATCCTCAAGCGGCTCTCCTCCTCGCAGGACGATGTCGTGCGCGAGGCCGCCGAGGAGGCGATCGACGAGGCGTCCTTCGTCAGTAACCCGATCGGTGTTGGCGGTCTGTTCGATCGTGGCGGCCAATAGCGGTCACTATTCTCGCCATGGTAGAACCAGCGGTAGCGCAAGGCGGCTGCGGGCGACCTGGAAAGGTCGCCCGCAGCCGTTCCGATCGGGCATAATACGGCGTGGTTGAAATGGGGAAGTGGGTGACTTAGATTGGGTCACCCCTGTTGCGAGCGAAGCGATGACACGGGAAGGGAGCGACGATGACGGCGGTATCGGCGGTCGAAGATTTGTTCAGCGTGCGGGCGCGCAACGCCAATGAGGCCCGGCCACTCCCCTCGCGCTCCGGGATCATCTCCTTCTCGGCCGGCTTCCCGGACCCGGCCAAGCTGCCGCTCGATGGGATCGCCGAGGCGACCGGCCGGACGATGTCCACGCACGGCCAATGGCCGCTCCAATACGGCCCCGTGATGGGCTATGACGGCCTGCTCAACCTGCTCGTCGAGAAGATGGGGCGCGACCAGGGGATCCGGTGCGGCCGGGAGAATATGATCCTGACGGCGGGCGGCTCGCAGGCGCTGGCGCTGCTGCTCGATATGTTCGTCGATCCGGGCGATACCGTCCTCAGCGAGGTGCCGACCTGGAGCGGCGCGGTGCGCGCCTTTAAGAATGTCGGCGCGCGGGTTGAGGGGATCCCGCTCGACGACGACGGCACGCGCGTCGATCTGCTCGAAGCGAAGCTGCGGGAACTGCGCGACCGGGGGATCGCCCCGAAGATCTTCTACATGATCCCGAACTTCCAGAATCCGGGCGGGATGACGACGACGCTGGCCCGCCGCGAGCGGATCGTCGCGCTGGCGAGGGAGTACAACTTCGTCATCCTGGAAGACGACGCCTACTTCGATCTCCGCTTCGAGGGGGAGAAGCTGCCGACCCTCTACGAGCTGGCTGGTGGGCAGAACGTCCTCTACTTCGGCACCTTCTCGAAGATCCTCGCCGCCGGGATGCGCCTCGGCTGGATCGTCGGCTCGCCCGAGCTGATCGTCCGCCTCGGTATCCTGAAGGTGGACGGCAGCACCAATCCGTTCGCCGCCCATGTCGCCTACGAGTATTGCAAAGACGGCGTTCTGGAGCGTCGGATTCAGGATCTCATCACCCTCTATCGCGCGCGGCGCGATCTGATGCTCGGCGAATTGAACGAGCGGATGCCCGAAGGGGTGACCTGGCGCATGCCGGAGGGCGGCTTCTTCATCTGGCTCGACCTGCCGGAAGGGGCCGATTCGACACAAATCCTCGCGAAGTGTCGCGAGCGCGGCGTCGAGTTCCTGGCCGGCACGGCCTGCTTCTTCGACGGCGAGGGGAAGCGCAACATCCGCCTCTCGTTCAGCTACGTCTCCGACGAGGAGACGGTAGGGGGGCTGAAGATCCTCTGCGAGACGATGCAGGAGGCGTTGCGCGGGTAGGGTCGCGGGGGGCGGTGGTCACCGGCGACTCGCCGGTGACCACCGCCCCCCCGTTGCCCGCGCCGCGAGTGGTCTCGTTCAGCGGCAGTAGCCCGCTGCCTCAGCAGGAGTAGATCGTTTGGCCCAGACTCTTCGCGCCCTCCTCGCCGGTTCGCCGACCCTCGCCGCGACGACACAGCTCCACGGCGACCCCGACACAGCGATCACCGGCCTCGCCTATGATTCCCGCCGGGTGACGCCGGGGACGCTCTTCGTGGCCTGGCAGGGTGGGGAGTTCGACGGGCATCGCTTCATCGGTCCGGCGCTCGATCGCGGCGCCGTCTCGATCCTCGCCGAGCGCCCGATCGACGACCCGCGCGCGCGTTGTGTCGTCGTCGCGCCGAACAGCCGGGCGGCGCTGGCGCAATTCGCGGCGACGTTCTACCGCGACCCCGCGCTGGAGTTGGGGCTGATCGGCGTCACCGGGACCAAAGGGAAGACGACCACCAGTTTCCTGATCGAGGCGATCCTCGGGCAGCGCTTCGAGACCGGGCTGATCGGCACCGTCGATCTCAAGGTCGGCCCGCGCCGCTGGCGCAACCCGCTCCATCAGACGACCCCCGAATCGCTCGATGTGCAGTGCCTCCTGCGCGAGATGGTCGAGGCACGGGTCGAGTGGGGAATCCTGGAGACCTCGTCGCACGCCCTGGCGACATACCGCGTCGATCGCTGCGCCTACGACATCGCCGTGATCACGAACGTCACCGACGAGCACCTCGACTTCCACGGCACCTACGAGGAATATCTGGCGGCGAAAGCGACCCTCTTCGAGCGGTTCCCTCGACCGGGCGAAAAGCCCTCCCTCGCGGGACATCGCGGCGCGGTGATTAATCGCGACGATCCGGGGGCCGCGACGATCATCGGGCGAGTATCAGGTGTGCGCGAATTGACCTATGGGCTTTCCCAAGAGGCGGATATCCGGGCGACCGAGGTGGTTGTTAACGGGGAGGGGCTACGCTTCACGCTGCGCTCGTCGTGGGGCGATGTCCCGGTGCAGACGCCGCTCCTCGGGCGGTTCAACGTCTACAACGCGCTGGCGGCGGCGGGGGCGTGCCTGCTCGCCGGGTTGTCGCCGGGGTTGATCGCGGCGGGGCTGGCGCGGTTCGGCGGCGTGCCGGGGCGGGTGCAGCGGATCGACGCCGGGCAGCCATACCTCGTCGTCGTCGATTTCGCCCACAACGCCGATTCACTGGAACAGATCCTGACCCTCCTGCGCAGCCTGACCGGGGGGCGACTGATCGCCGTCTTCGGCAGCGCGGGCGAGCGCGATGTCGCCAAGCGCGCGGCAATGGGCGCGGTCTGCGCCCGGTTGGCCGACTCCGCCATCTTCACGGATGAAGACCCGCGCGGCGAGGATCGTTTGGCGATCTTGCGGGCGATCGCCTCCGGCGCGGAGGGGGAGGGGTGGCGCGAGGGCGGCGAGTACGAATGCCTCCCGGATCGTCCCGAGGCGATCGCGCGGGCCGTCGCACTGGCAGGGCCGGGCGATGTGGTCCTGCTGGCCGGGAAAGGCCACGAGAACTCGATTATCTACGCTGGGGGCGCGATCCCCTGGGATGAGGCGGCGGAGGCACGCCGGGCGCTGGCGCGACTGGGCTATGGCGAGGGTGGCGGTGACGAGCAAGATTGAGCGGGGCGGGCGGGCGAGCCTCACGTCGCGCGAGTGGACCGGTCCCCGCCGACTGATCCTCCTCGGCCTGTTCGCGACCCTGCTCGCCGCTTGCGGGCCGGGTGCGCCGACGCCGACCGTAGCACCGCCTGATGACGACACCCCGGAGGTGGCGGCCACCCCGCCGCCGGTCAGGGTTCCCGGGCAGGCCGCCGGGCGGCTCCTCTTCGTGCGCGGGGGGAACCTCTGGCTCTGGCAGAATGGTCAGGCGACGCAGTTCACCGAAGGTTGTGGCTGCAAGCAGCCGCGCTGGTCGCCCGCCGGTGATGCCCTCCTCTACATCAAGGTCGGGGAGAGCTACGACGAACTCTTCTGGGCCGATAGGGACGGGCGGAACGGTCGCCAACTGACCACCAATCGGGCGCAAGGTCTGCAACCGGAGACGAAAGAATATATCGCGAATAGCCTGATGCTCAGCGGGCTCACCTGGGCGCGCACGGCGAATAACACCGACCGGATCGTCTACAGCAATGACCGCGAGGGGGGCTTCAACCTCTACGTCACCAACGGCCTCGCCAGTAAACCGGTCGCGGTGAAGGGAATGAACGCGCTGGGCGGCGGGATAGAGGGCGCGGCCCTCTCGCCCGATGGGAATACCGTCGCCTTCGTCCACGAACTGACCGACGAGAAAACCGGCGGTCGCGCCACGCAAATCTTCCTGGCCGATCTCAACACGGGATCCTATCGCGCCGTCACCGGCGAGGCGGGCGGAGCTTACGATCCGGCCTGGTCACCCGACGGCCAGTGGCTCACCTACGCGGCGCGCCAGGCGCGGGGGACCGAGACAAATCTCTGGCTGATCCGCCCCGACGGCACCGGGCGGCAGCGCCTGACCGAGGGGGGCAAGGATCGCGGGGCGAGCTGGTCGCCGGATGGCGATCAACTCGCGTTCATCCGCCAGTTCGATAACGGCTTCGCGCTCTATTTCGTCGAACTCAACGCGGTGAACGGCGGAATCAGCGCCGGGAAGCCGCTGCGCCTCGGCGACTTCAACGACGTCGATCCGGCCTCGGGCGTGAGTTGGGCGCGCTAGGGATGTAACTCGCCCTCGCGTACCATAGAGCGATGCAAGCGCGCCGGGCTTATGCGCGAGGCGTGGCCGGCACCGACTGGCGCATGAGCCCCGTGCAAGCGCGCCCTGACTGTTGACAGACCTATCGCCGCCACGTATACTTCCGATGCGCCAGACGCGGTCGGGCGCGTCATACTGTGGGGGTGTAGCTCAGTTGGGAGAGCGCTACAATCGCACTGTAGAGGTCAGGGGTTCGAATCCCCTCACCTCCACCACAGAGAAGGGGGCGGGCTAATCAGCCCGCCCCCTTCGTTTTGCCCTGTTGCTCGCGCGCTATTCCGCAAGAGCCGTATACTGCGCTGGCACGTAACCTTCGGTGCCATCCGGGGCGCGCACATGACGCCAGGTCGTCCCGTCGAGCGTTTGCTCGGGTCCGATCTCTTCCAGCGCTGTCGTGTCCGCCCACGCACCCAGACGATCGCCGATCTTCGGCGACCGGCGCAGGAAGACGCCATCATCGCCAGTGTTCGCGACGATGAACGTCCGTTCGGGCGGGGCGACTGGCGCGGTGACAATCGCTGTCGGCGCGACCGTCGGCACTGACGGCAGGACGATCAGGGCAGTCGGTGCGGCCGAGTACCCACCGCCACTCGCGGCGGCGCTCTCGCGCGCCAGGGGGCTGTAGGTGCTCTGACCGAAGGCGAAGATTAGGAGCGCCCCGAGCCCGGCGATCGCCAGCGCGAGGGTGCTATAGAAATGATCGTGGCGCGGTGCGAGGGGGACGGACGCGGGTCGCGGTGCCTGCCAGGCTCCCTGTTCTTGAGCATCGTCGGGCGCGGCGGGGACGATGATCGGCTCGATGACCCGATCGACCGCGCCTTCCGCCGCACCTGCCGCGCGCTCGGCGAGACACTGATACCCACGCTTCGTCAGGTAGAGCCCCCAATAGCCCCGTTTCGTGACGTAGATCAGCTTGCCCTGATCGAGGCACGTCAGGACGCGCAGCAGATCGCCGCGGCAGGGATGATTCACCCAGGCGTGCCGGGGCAGGCGCTCGGGGATCGCGCCGGACGCCGCCGCCACGCTGAACTCGTCCACCTCGCGCCGCTCATCCCCCGCGAGATCCGCGATGATGCCGAGGATCCGTTCGTGCTGCACGTTCATCCGCCACCTCGAACTTCGCGCGCTCTATTCGCCCGCTTGTTCTATCCCATCCATCACCGTTACCGATCCCGTCTCGCCGTGTACGTACATACTATACGCTTCGCGTGAGTCTGACAAGTAGGCAAGTCGGTGGATTCTGCCCCAGACGTCAATTGGGTCGCTGCCGGGGACGGGTAGCGGCGATTTCGGTAGGGGGAGTGCGCGACGGTGATCGGTAGGGGGAGCCCGTCACAACCCAAGACTGGCGCTCGAAATAGCTCCGCCAGCGAGAACCGCTGCTGCTCTGATGTCTCGTCGGCGAAAAGCAACGACCGCCTCGCTGGTTAAGGCGAGGCGGTCGGCATAGGGTTCTTGGGTATCGAATCGGACAAGGCGTTCGCTAAGCGTTCTTGGTCAGCGCGTCGGCGACTGCCCTCGCCGTGATGGCGAAGTGCGAGGCGTGCCAGGTCGCTTTACCGTGCCGGAGCACGATCACCTGAGGCGACTCGTGTCGCACGCCGGTTCGCTCCTCGATCGCGTGCGAGAGCGCCTGGCCGCTCGTCACATCGACGAGCGCGGTTTTGGCCGCGTCCTCTTCCGCGAGTCGCGACATCTCCTTGTACGCCCGCGCGCTGATTGGGCACCATCTGTCATGCAAGAAGAGCACAGTCGGCGACGCCTGCGATCGCGCGATCAGTTCTTCCAATTCACCGACCGCGCCCACCGACGCGAATCCATCCTCTGACATCCTGGCTTTTCCTCACCGAAATTCCTGCGCTACCGAATCGTGGTCGCTCGGGCGATGGCACCATGCAGTTGCCGCAGGCAGCCGATCATCCCGGAGCAAGTATACGGACTTGTCCCCGATGGTGCCGCCTGCTGCTATTTCATGGTTGCCGGACGGGGTAGCTCTCCAGGAGACTCCGAGGGCGTGGTGAGGGGATGGTGGCGCTACGAAACACTCATCGACGCGCCAACTCAGGTGCGCCAGCGGGCCGACCAGTAATCGTCCGGATGGGGTGAACCGGCTGCTTGCTGGCGTTGCTCCGCCTCAACGGCATCGCGAAGCTCGCCCCAATGCCGCTCAGCGACCGCCACCGCTGCCGCGAGTAAAGGCGCTGCGGGGTGCGCATCGGGCAGGTCAGCCGCCACGGCGCGCAACTGATCGAGTGCGCGGGCGGCTGCCCGTTCCCGCGCAACTAACGGCGCTGTTTCACTCATCGCGCGTGACCTTGTGCCCTTTTTCAGCAGTTCGCCCGGCTTTCCCCGAGCGAGACGCGCGGCGAACCTCTGGTGCGCTCCTCAGCCGCGCCAGAGGCTGGCAAGCCCGAGCAGGATGAAGAGGAACCCGGCGAAGACCAGTGTCGAGCGGAGCACCACGCCGGCGCGGCGGTCGAGCGACAGCGACCACTCATCCTCGCAGAAGGCGAGCCACCCTTGCGTCACGCCGCCACTGGTGAGGAGGAGCCCGCCACCGATGGCGAGGCCGACGACAACGCCGATCAGCGCGTCCACAGACTATCCCTCCGGGGCAAACGCTTGGCGTGCGCCTTGCCCCTGCGCGGCCATGGCCGCTACGGTATCGGTTGGTCCGACGCACTTTGGTATGTCGGACCAACGCGGGTCGCCATCCTCACTCCGTCTCCAGAGTAGGGGGATGTACGGTCGGGGTCAAGGGACAATCTGTCAAAGCGGTATTGGCCTGATGGGGAGTGTTGCTGCAATGCTTGACCGAGCAATTATGGCGTGAGGTGGATGAAATGGGAGAGGCGGCGCGGATTTTCCGCGCCGCCTCACACCCTGTCTTGCGATGCTCGAAACGTTAAACACTGTTCATCCCTGTGGTCGCCAATCCGCCGTGTATTGTGATTCGGGCGGGGGGTACAGCGTCGGACCCTCCGCCTCACGCCGCCGAAAACCGGTCGGGCACTATTACCGCTAAATAACCTCTGCCGCCAATCCAGTATGAAAAATTGCCGATTACCAGATCCTTACCGCTCCCAAACCGGGCTATTACCGTTCGTGGTCCTCGTTCGCCCTGCTTCGTCGTCGTTATTTCCCTCGCCGTCCATCGCGCCGCCGTCTCCGTCGTTTCCTTCGCGGTGGCCCATCACTGTAATCAGTATAGGCTTTGCCAGGCGTCGTCACATCAACCGAGCGGTCGGGATCGCGGCGCGGGTCGGACAGTTTGCGTGGGCGACGATCGGTGGGAATGCACCTGTCCGAAAGTACAGGCGTGGCCGTGCCGAACGTGACAATAGCAGGACCATGGACGAGGTGGCGCGACCTCGCGCCGCGAAGCATCCTCCAAGGAGGACAACTGTTTGCGCCGAACGGGAGTTGCTATCCAACTTGCTCGCCCAACTTGACGCCCCAGGCCCACCAGCCCGCCCCCCACCAATTGGTCAGCGGCGTGCCTGCTTCGTCGAAGCGCCGCCAGAGGTCGCCGCCGCGTCGCAACGCCGCGACGTAGGGGCGCTCGAGCGCCCCGGGGAGGGTGAGGACGGGGACCGGTCGGTTGCCGCGGATGACGATCCCGCGCAGGCCCGCGTCGCGCATGTACTGGCGGTAGCGGGCGAGCGGATAGTCGTTCTCGTAGAAGTCGGGGCGGAAGAGGCGACCGGCCTCGTGCAACCCGCGACGCGGGTCGCCCTGCACACCGTAGTAGGCGAGTCGGACCCCGGCGTTGAAAACGGTGCCGACCGTCTGCACCGAGAAACGCTCCGGCACGATATCGGCGAAGAACATCCCGCCCGGTCGGATGACACGCACCATCTCGGCGATGACCTTCTCGACATCGGCGAAATGTTCCAGGAGGCCGAAGCTGGTGAGAATGTCGAAGCTGTCGTCCGGGAAGGGGAGGCTATAGACGTTGCCCAGGGTGTAGGTGGCGCGCAGCCCGCGCCGCTCGAAGCGGCGTCGGGCGACGTGCAGCGCGGCGGGCGAGGCGTCGAGCAGGGTGCAGTCGTACCCTTGGGCGGCCATCGCGGCCGACACCTCGGCGCTGCCGCAGCCGCATTCCAGCACGGTGGCCGACGGGGGGGGCAGGATCGTCTGTAGCGCCGCGATCTTGTGCTCCGCGAAAAGCTGCTCCTGCGGTCCGAATTCCGGCTCGGCCTCGGCGGCCAGCATCTCCTCCCACTGCCGCTCGAAGACCGGCAGCGAGCCCCGCCGATCGCCGTGGACCTCATAACCGAGCCCCTGCGGTCGCGTCGCTTGCGAATCGTCGTTCGTCCCCTCGCCCAATCTCACCACTCCGCACTGTTGTAAGTCCCTCATCTCGGCCCGGTTGCGGCGAGAGTATAGCGGTCGTGGCGAGCGGCGAACAAGCGCGCCGGGCCATGCGCACACGCGCAATCGGCACAGTCAGAGCGTACAATAGATGACCGACCGCCTACAACCGTGGCGGTTGGTGTTCGTTTCTCTCGCGTCCGGTCGGGATCATGTCCGAGCCTGCGGCGGATATGCCCGCGATAACCTTGTGCGATTGTCATCAGCCCTAGTAGTTATGAAGGAGAGGCAACAGCCCCATGCGGCGATATTTGGAACCCCAGTATATTGTCCTCGCCATCGCCGCACTCACCTTCGTCGGTGCGCTCACCTTTTTCTTCAGCGAACGAGCCACGGCACCCGCTCCCGGCCCGAGCCCGAGTGTGAGCGCGAACGCCGCTGCGACGGCGTCGCGCACGACAACTGCGGCGGTCGCCGCCTCGCCGGGCGCGACGGGTGTTGCCACGCGTGGTGCGGCTGCGGCCACGCCGCCCTCGGGTACACCGGTCGCCGGTCGATCTGGGGCGACAGTCGCCTCATCGGCGACCCGACCAGCTGCCGCCACTCGTGGCGCGACGCCGTCGATCGTGGCCGCCTTACCGTCAAGCTCGGCGGTGCCGACGAGTACACCCATTGCCACGCCGACGCCCCGACCGTCGACGCCGGTGCCGACCCTGCCGCCGCCACCGACCGCGCCTCCCGTGCCGACCGCGCCGCCGCCGCCGCCGCCGACCCCCGCGCCGCCCCCGCTGGCGATCACGCCGCTCGGGACCGACACGCTCGGTTACGGCTTCAATGTCTTCCTGATCGGCAACAGCGGCGGTGCCAATTTCAACAACCGGACGATGGGCAAAGTGCGCGAGGCGGGCTTCGGCTGGGTGCGCGTCCAGCTACAGTGGCAGGAGCTCGAACCTTCGCCGGGGAACTACAACACCGCCCCCTACGACACGATCATCGCCGCCGCCGCCAACGGCGGGGCCAATGTGCTGGTGAGCGTCGTCAAGTCCCCGGAGTGGGCCGCGCCATCGCGCCCCGGCGGGTTGCCGCAGAATACCGCCGCGTTCGGGCGGACGATGCGTTTCCTGGCGGCGCGCTACTCCGGCAGCGTCCAGGCGTGGGAGATCTGGAACGAGCAGAATCTCGCCGGTGAGGCCGGCGGCTACGTGGAGGTCGCCCCGTACGTCGCGACCCTCCAGGCGGGCTATGGCGCGGTGAAGGCGGTCAATCCGGGGGCGATCGTCGTCTTCGGCGGGCTGACACCGACCGGCGCGAACGATCCGACGGTGGCGATCAACGATGTGGAGTATCTGCGGGCGTTCTACGAATTCAATGGTGGCGAGGGGCGCAACTACTTCGATGTCCTCGGCGCACACCCCGGCAGCGCCGCCAATCCCCCCGACACCAAGTTCCCCGGCCAGCCCGGCACCGGCGACTGCCCGCCGAAGTATGCCAGCCAGCAAGGGAACTGCTGGAAGAACGCGCCTGACTTCTATTTCCGGCGGATCGAGGACCAGCGGGCGATCATGGAGAGTTACGGCGACGCGGCGAAGCAGGTCTGGCTGACCGAGTTCGGCTGGGACTCCTGCACCGGTCTCCCGGTGCCGAACGGCTACGAATACTGCGCACTGACCAGCGAGGCGCAGCAGGCCGCCTACCTGGCCCGCGCGGTCGAGATCGCGCGCGACGACTGGCCGTGGCTCGGGGTGTTGTTCGTCTGGAATCTCAATTATGCCGCGACGCCGAACATCCAGCCGACCGACGAGAAATACGCCTGGTCGGTCCTGCGCGGCGATTGGAGTAACCGCCCCGCCTTCGAGGCGCTGAAGGCGCTGCCAAAATAGGCTGAATCCGTGTCGGAAACTGCCGCCGCCGGACACCCTGGTCAACGGCGCGACACCCCGTTATCCGGGCGGTTTAGGCACCCAGTATGGCGGAGGGCGGCACCCACGATCCACGAGTCCCGCGTTTGCTCGAGACGAATGGCGGTTCACATCTCGCGCCAGCGGATTCGGTTCCCGCGCCCGCCTACTGTACCAAAGTGCAGTCCCGCATCTGTACGTATTACAGTCAGAAGGTGCATTTCTGCCCGTTCGCGAGGTGCTACACTGTGACGAGCGCGCGCCATCGCTGGCGTGCTCCTTGCGTGTGGTCGTGATCGCCAGAATTTAGGGGAGGTCACGCGCATCCGCCGGGGTGCTTGCCGATCTGTCGGTCGTTCGGCGGCTAGGAGGCCACGTTGAAGATCACCCTCCGCATTCTCAGCTATCTCAAGCCCCACTGGCGGCGCCTGACGATCGCCTACGTCGCGCTCTTCTCCGCCCTGGGCCTCCAACTCTACATCCCGGCGGTCCTCGCGCGCGTGATCGATACCGGCCTGACCGACGGCAATATGCGCTACCTAATCAATGCGGCCCTGGTGATCGTCGGCCTGGCGGTCTTGCAGGGTGTTTTTACCTTCCTGCGCGCCTATCTCTTCCAGTATCTCGCGGAACAGGTCGGCTACGATCTGCGCAATGAGCTCTACGCGAAGCTGCAAGATCTCTCGTTCTCCTACTACGACAAGGCGCAGACCGGCCAGTTGATGTCGCGCGTGACCGACGACGTCAATAACATCCGCGGCATGTTGATGATGAGCCTGCGCGCCCTGGTCCTCGCCATCGGGATGCTGGTCGTGGTGTCGATCATCCTGATCAGCTACAACTGGCAATTGGCCCTCGTCTCGCTGGCCTCGATGCCGATCCTGGTCTGGTGGTCGCTGAAGTTCGGCGTCACGGTGCGCCCGATGTTCGCGGCGGTCCAGCAGCAGTTCGGCGTGATGACCTCGGTCTTGCAGGAGAATGTCGCCGGGGCGCGGGTGGTGCGCGCCTTCGCGCAGGAGGCGCGCGAGAACGAGCGCTTCGAGGCGGAATTGCAGACCCTTTTTGCCCGCAACCTGCGCGCGACGAAGCTCTGGTCATTCTTCTTCCCCTCGATCCTCCTCCTCTCCGGGCTCAGCCTGGGCGCGATCCTCTGGCTCGGCGGCTATCAGGTGATCACCGGCGCGCTGACAGTCGGGACGCTCGTAGCGTTCAATCGCTACGTCACCCTCCTCTCCGAGCCGCTGCGCTGGATCGGCTTCATTGTCAACCGGATCGCCCGCGCGATCGCCTCCGGCGGGCGGATCTTCGAGATCCTCGACACGAAGTCGGCGATCCAGGATCCCGCCGGGGCGGTCCGGCTCAACCCGATGCGCGGCGAGGTGACGTTCGAGGATGTCTCTTTCCGCTATGCGGGGGCCAAGCGCGACGCCCTGGCCGATCTTTCGTTCACCGCGCGGCCGGGCGAGACGATCGCCCTCCTCGGCCCGACCGGCGCGGGGAAGAGCACGATCATCAACCTCCTACCGCGCTTCTACGATGTCACGGGCGGGCGGATCCTGATCGACGGCCATGACGTGCGCGGGTTGGCGTTGGCCGACCTCCGCTCACAGATCGGCACGGTCCTCCAGGAGACGTTCCTCTTCTCGGTCAGCATCGCCGAGAATATTGCCTATGGCCGCAAGGGAGCGTCGCGCGAGGAGATCGAGGCGGCGGCGCGGGCGGCGCGGGCGCACGATTTCATCAGCGCCCTGCCGGATGGCTACGACACCAAGCTCGGTGAGCGCGGCGTGAACCTCTCCGGGGGGCAGAAGCAGCGCTTGGCGATCGCCCGCGCCCTCCTGCTCAATCCGCGTATCCTCATCCTGGACGACGCGACGTCGAGCGTGGATAGCGAGACCGAGCACCATATCCAGCAGGCGCTCCAGACGCTGATGGAAGGGCGCACATCGTTCGTGATCGCGCAGCGGCTCACCACCGTCAAGGAGGCCGACCAGATCCTTGTGCTGCAAGACGGGCGGATCGTCGAGCGCGGCACCCACATCCAACTCCTCCAGAACGGCGGCTTCTACGCCGAGATCTACGACCTTCAACTGCGCGACCAGGAAGACGTCATGCGCGACGCGCTGGCGGGAGACGATTAGAAAAGTGCGAAGTACGAACGACGAAGTACGAACTGGATGACGGCACCACCCCACGTCACTTTGTACTTCCAACTTCGTACTTCGTACTTACCCGAGCGGAGTGAGCCCCGATGATGATGCAGAACGTCGACCCCGACGATCTCTTGGGGAAAGCGTATGACTCGCGGATCGCGCGGCGATTGGGGGCGTTCATCCTGCCGTATCGCGCGCGGGCGAGCGGCGTTGTGGCGCTGATGTTCGTCGTGGCGATCAGCGATCTGCTGCTGCCGAAGCTCTTCAGCCTCGGGATCGACGAGGTGACGCTGCACAAGCGAGTCAGCACCCTCAATCTCCTCGGCATCTCCTTCATGCTCGCGCTCGCCGTGCGCTTCATCTCGCAGTGGGGCGAGTTCTATCTCACCTCCTGGATCGGCAATAAGGTCGTCTTCGACCTCCGCAAAACGATGTTCCGTCACCTCCAGACGCTGAGCATGTCCTACATCGACAAGCGCGGCGTCGGCGCGATCATGACCCGCATCCAGAACGACGTCGGCGTGATCAACGAGTTCTTCGGCGACGGGATCGCCGGGATCATTGCGAATATGCTGATCCTCGTCGGGATCGTGATCGTGATGCTCCTGACCAATTGGCGACTGGCCTTGCTCGCCTTCGTGGTCCTGCCGATCATGGGGCTGATCATGGCGCGCTGGCGGACGCTGGCGGTCGGCACCTACCGGGCGACGCGGCGGACGATCGGGATCGTCAACGGGAATCTGGCCGAGAGTATCGCCGGGATGCGCGTCGTACAGTCGTTCACGCGCGAGGGGGAGAACCTGCGCCACTTCGATCGGCTGAATCGCGACAACTTCGACACGAACCGCGACGCCGCGCGCCTCTCGGCCTTCCTCTTCCCGATGGTCTCGCTGATCGGCGCGGTCGCCACCGCCGTTGTCCTGGTCGTCGGCGGGCGATTGGTCTTCAACCAGACGCTGACGATCGGCGAACTCGTCCTCTTCATCGCCCTGATCGACCGCTTCTTCGAGCCGATCCGCGACCTCAGCCAGCAGTACACCGTCTTGCAAGCGACGATGGCGGCGGGCGAGCGGATCTTCGAGGTGCTGGATGTGCAGCCAGAGGTCGAGGATGCGCCGGGGGCGCGGGCCTTGCCGCCGATCGTCGGGAAGGTGGACTTCAACGCGGTCAGCTTCGGCTACGGCGGGAAGGAGATCCTGCACGGGATCGATCTCCACGTCCGGCCCGGCGAGACGGTCGCGTTCGTCGGGGAGACCGGCGCGGGCAAGAGCTCGATGATCAACTTGGTGATGCGCTTCTACGATGTCTGGGATGGCTCGCTGACGATCGACGGCCACGACCTGCGCGAGGTCAGCCAGCAATCGCTCCGCGCGCAACTCGGCATCGTCCTGCAGGACACTTTCCTCTTCGGCGGGACGGTGCGCGACAACATCCGCTTCGGGCGACCGGAGGCGACCGACGAGGAGATCGAGCGGGCGGCGCGCGATGTCGGGGCGCACGACTTCATCACCAGGTTGCCCGAGGGCTATGACACGGAAGTCCACGAGCGCGGCGTCAGCCTCTCAGTCGGGCAGCGCCAATTGCTCTCGTTCGCCCGCGCCCTGCTGGCCGACCCGCGCATCCTCATCCTCGACGAGGCGACGAGCAGCATCGACACCCAGACCGAGCGGATCATCCAGGAGGCGCTGCAGCGTCTCCTCAACGGCCGCACCTCGTTCGTGATCGCCCACCGCCTCTCGACGATCCGCGAGGCCGACAAGGTGGTGGTGATGCACCAGGGCCGGATCATCGAACTCGGCACGCACGACGAACTGCTCGAACAGCGCGGCTATTACTACAAGCTCTACAGTATGCAGTGGCGGTCCGAGGAGGAAGCGGCGGATTAGGGACTGCACAGGATGTGGGAGCCGCCGGTTGAAACCGGCGCTAAATGGCCACAGGCCATTTAGCCGGGGACTTGAGTCCCCGGTCCACCGGACTCGCCGATTGTCATTCTTTGCCCGACAGATCAAATCCCCAGCGCCAACTGCCTGGCGCTCGGCTGCCAGCGCAGCGTCGTCCCCTGCGCGGGCATGACGCGGACGGTGTGAGCACCATCGCGCATCCCGTAGAGATGAAACGCATGACGCACGGCACCACTGGCGATCTGGTCACGGTTATTGGTACGCGAGAGGTGGGCGAGCCAGACCTCGCGCCCGTCGGAGGGCAGGGTGTCGCAGAGGAGTTCCGCACAGGCGACGTTGGAGAGGTGGCCGCGCGGGCTGGCGACGCGCCGTTTGAGGTGCCAGGGGTAGGGGCCATTCCAGAGCAAGCCCTCGTCGTGGTTCGCCTCGATGACGATCAGCTCGGCGCGCGACAGCGGCTCGTGCAAGTGCGGCTCGGCCACGCCGAGATCGGTGAAGACCGCCACCGCGCGACCACCTGCCTCGATCAGATAGCCGCAGACCTCCGTGCCATCGTGCGAGACCGGGAATGAGGTGACCTCGAACGGGCCGATGCTGCGCGTGCTGCCGACCGGTTGCTCGACGACCGGGCGCGACGCGAAGACTGCCGCGCCGCCCGCGAACGGGTTGGCGCGGCGCGTGCCGGGCGACATATAGAAGGGGATCTCCGACCCGCGCGCGATCGCGTTGACCCCGACGATATGATCGCTGTGCTCGTGGGTGATCAGCACGGCGGAAAGCTCGGCGGGCGGTGTCCCGGCCTCGCGCAACAGCGCCGCCAGCCGACGGGGCGCGACGCCGCAATCGACCAGCAGCGCCCGGCCCTCGTGCGCGACGACCAACGCATTGCCGCTGCTGCCGCTCGCCAGACTCGTAACCTGCACGCCGCCCCTTGTTCCTTCTCGCCTCGCGCCGGATAGTCGTCCCGCGCCCGTCGCTGTACGTTCGGTACAGTCATGGTAGCATTAGAATGGTGGGCCGGGCAAGAGGATCATTCCGTGGCGATCGGCGGCGATCAGTGTGGATGAATGCCGATTACGAGCGAGAACAGGTACGGTTGGGGTCGTAATCATGTGCAGGGTCGGCGGCATTCATGCTGCCCGCAGCCACTCCCCGGCTGCGATGCCAACTAGGCGCAACCCCGCCGGGACCGATAACACTCTGCTCTGAAGCGGATGCGCCTATCCTAGCGTATCTATCAGCAAGGTCGTATCTATACCCAAGGGCATGGTGCCAGATCGCGGGCGATGCCGCCCGACGAGGACATTCGTAGGAGATAGGGTTTTGCAACGAGTTATCCTGATCGTTCTCGCGGTGCTGGCCGTGGTCCTGGCGGTGACCGTCGCCACCGCCAGCTTCTGGACCAACTGGCTCTGGTTCGGCTCATTGGGTCTGCGCTCGGTGCTGCTGACGCGCTACACCGCACAGGCGGCGCTCTTCCTCGGCGGGGCGCTCTTGGCGGGTCTCTTCTTCGGCCTCAATCTGCGGCAGGCGGGTCGGCAACTACTGGGCGCGCCGGTGAATGTGCAGGGGCAGCAAGTGATGCTCGCCCCGCGCCTGATTGGGCTCGCCTCGCTCGCCGGCGCGCTCGTCATTGGCTTCATCTTCGGGTCGGGCGCGGCGAGCAACTGGTCAGTCATCCTCCGTTTCCTTAATCGCACCAGCTTCGGCGTCACCGAGCCGATCTACGGGCGCGATGCTTCGTTCTATGTCTTCACCCTGCCGCTGCTCGACGCGGCCCGCTCCTGGCTCCTGGGCCTGTTCATCCTCACCCTGGCGGCGGTCGCCGGGTTGGCCTTCCTGCGCTACTCCAGCGGAGTGGCTCGGGGCCAGTTCAGCCTCCCGCACGACGCGCGCGCCCACCTGTCGCTCCTCGGTGCGCTGACCCTCGCCCTCTTCTCGTTCAGCTATTGGCTGGCGAACTTCAACCTGCTCTACTCCGAACGCGGCACCGTCTCCGGGGCCGGGCGCACCGATCTCTTCGCCCAGCGTCCCGCGAACTATATCCTCCTGGCCCTCTCGGCGATCGCGGCGCTGCTGCTGCTCTGGAATATCTTCGCGCGGCGGATCCGCCCGCTGCTAATCACCGTCGGGGCGTGGGCCGTGGCGGCGGTTGTCGTCGGCGTCCTCTTCCCTGCGGCCTATCAGAACTTCTTCGTTCGCCCGAGCGAATTCCGGCAGGAGCGCCCCTACATCGAGAACAATATCCGTCTGACCCGTCAGGCGTATGCGCTCGACCAGATCCAGACCGGGCAGTTGCGGGGTGACGCGCCGATCGACGCGCCAGCGATCGCCGCGAACGAGGCCGCCATCAACGACATCCGCCTCTGGGACTACCGCCCGTTGCTGACGACCTATCGCCAGCTCCAGCGATTCGGGCAGTATTACGACTTCGAGGATATCGACGTCGACCGCTACCGTCTCGACGGTGGCACGCCGACGCAGACGATGCTCTCGGCCCGCGAGCTCGACATCACCCAACTGGATCAGCGGGCGCAGACCTGGCAGAATCGCCATCTCGTCTACACGCACGGGTACGGCGTGGTGGCCAATCCGGCGAATCGCTTCACCTCGCAGGGGCAGCCGGAACTGCTCGTCCGCAATATCCCCCCGGTCAGCGAGGGGACGCTGCAACTGACGCGCCCGCAGATCTATTTCGGCGAGTTGACGACCGAGTACGCGATCGTCAATACGCGCGAGCGCGAGTTCGACCGACCGGGCACGACCAGCGGGACTGAGGAGTACGCCAATTACGCTGGCGAGGGCGGCGTGTCGATCGGCTCATTCTTCAATCGCCTGCTGTTCGCCTCGGCCCTGGGGGACACTAACATCCTGCTGAGCAGTTCGCTCAACAGCAACTCGCGCATCCTCTACAACCGCGAGATCACCGATCGGGTCAATCAGGTCGCGCCGTTCCTGATGCTCGACGAAGACCCGTACCTCGTCATCCTCGACGGCAAGCTGCTCTGGGTGCAGGACGCCTACACCGTCACCAACCGCTTCCCCTACTCGACGCCGACCGAGACCACCTCGGGCGATCTGAATTACATCCGCAACTCGGTCAAGATCACGATCGACGCCTACAACGGCGAGATGCGCTTCTACGCGGTCGATGGGCAGGATGCGCTGTTGCAGACCTACCAGAAGATCTACCCCGGACTGTTCACGCCGGTCGGCGCCGCGCCCGCCGGTCTGGTCGAGCACTTCCGCTACCCGGTCGATCTCTTCGACATCCAGGCCGATCGTTACCGGCGCTACCATATGACCGATCCGCAGTCGTTCTACAACCAGGGCGACCTCTGGGCGGTGGCGCGGGAGACCTATGCCGACAAGGTGCAGCGGATGGAGTCGTACTACGTCACGCTCCGGCTGCCGGGTGAGACGCAGGAAGAGTTCGCGCTGATCCTGCCGTTCACCCCCGCCGGGCAGGGCCGCGACAACATGGTCTCCTGGATGGTGGCGCGCTCGGACGGGGCCAACTACGGCAAGCTCCAGGCGTACACCTTCCCCCAGGGGGCGCTGGTCTACGGGCCGCAGCAGATCGAGGCCCGGATCAACCAGGAGCCGGAAATCTCCCAGGTGCTGGCGCTGCTCAACCAGCGCGGCTCCTCGGTGATTCGGGGCAACCTGCTGGTCATCCCGTTCGGCGATGCGCTGCTCTACGTCCAGCCGCTCTTCTTGCAGGCGACCTCGAACGGCCTGCCCGAGTTGGAGCGGATCATCGTCACCACCTCGAACCAGAATCAGGGCGTGATCATGAGCGATCGGCTCGATACCGCGCTGGTGGCCCTGGCGCAGAATCGCAAGGGGATCGTCCTCTCCCAGCCCGGCGCGACGCCGGTCCCCTCGGCGAATCCTTCCACGCCGCCCGCTGGCGGCGCGCCAGCCTCGCAAACCGAGTTGGCGGCACAGGCGCTCGATCGTTACAACCGCGCTCAGGAGGCGCTGAAGAACGGCGACTGGACCACCTACGGCAATGAACTGGCGGAGATGGAGAAGATCCTGCGCCAGATCGCCGGGCGTTAGAGGGGTGGACCTCTCCCCGCCGCTGCGGCGGCGACCCTCCCCTACAGGGGAGGGTGAGGACGAGGAGTCCCGACCCGGCAGGCGACGCGGTGTCCTCGTTACACTGACTGGGCTTGAGCCAATACAAGCGGCCCGGCGCGACAGGATCCTGTCGCGCCGGGCCGCTTGTGTGGTCGGTTATTGCTCGGCGAAGATGGCGCGACCGACGCGCACGATCGTCGCTCCTTCCTCGATGGCGACCGGGTAGTCGTTGGTCATCCCCATCGAGAGGTCCGGAAGGGAAAGATCGGGGTGGGCGCGGCGCAGTTCGTCGCGCAGCCCTCGCAGGGCGCGGAATACCGGGCGCGTCTCCTCGGCGGTCGCGACGAACGGGGCCATCGTCATCAGCCCGCGTAGCTCGAGCGCGGGCTGGGCGACGATCATCGCCGCGAGGGCTGGGGCCTCCCCGGCGGCGCAGCCCTGCTTGCTCTCCTCCTCGGCGATATTCACTTGCAGCAGGACCGGCAGCCGCCGCCCGGCGCGTTCCGCCGCGGTCGCCAGTGCGTCGATCAGGCCCTCGCGATCGACCGAGTGGACGATGTCGAAGAGGGCGACCGCATCCTTCGCCTTGTTGGTCTGGAGTGAGCCGATCAGGTGCAGGGTCAGGTCATCGGGGTGCCCCACGCCGAACTTCGCGCGGGCGACCTGGACGCGATTCTCGCCGAAATGGCGCAGCCCGTGGGCGTAGGCGTCGTCAACAGTCGGGCGCTCCACCGTCTTGCAAACGCCGACAATCGTTATCGTGTCGGGGTCGCGGCCGGCGCGGCCTGCTGCCGCCGCGACTTCGGCCTGCACGCGGTCGATCCGGCCCGCGAGGGTCGTGGTTTGTGGTTGAAGCACCGCATCTTGGCTGGTCATGACCTCTCCCTCGCGCTGTATTCTGCCGCTGATCGGTATCAACGCGGCTGAGCCAGCCAGCCGCAGCGGTCGATGATCTCGTGCGCGATCGTGGTCACCGCGCGACCGTCGGTTTCTACCACGAAATCCTCGACCTGGTCGCGGTCCATTTGCGCGGCGAGTTCCGCCGCGCGGCGGAGGTGCCAGTCGAGACCGCTCCCCGTCTCCCGCCCACCGACCCGCGCGGTCAGGGTCGCGATCGTCGCGCGCAGGCGCACGATCGTGATCGCCGCCCCTGGCACTGCGAGCTGATAATCGGCGCGCTCTCCCGGCGACTCCACCACATCCGCCAGGATGAGATGGGTCGCCCCGGCGAGGCGGCAATTCTCCCAGATGACACCCAGGTTTTTCAGCCCGAGCGCGAGGTTGAAGCGGTCCTGGGGCGGGCGCGGGTAGCAAGACCGCAGCGTGTCCAGGTCGATGCAAGCGTGCGGCAGTGCGACCTCTTCGAGCAAGTTGGCGATCTCATAGGCGACCCTGGTCTTCCCCACGCCGACCGGCCCGGTGACGATCAGGGTTGGGACGGTCGCGAGCGGTGTGCGCTTGCCGATCCCCATTGCTCCTCGAACGCCTCTGTTGCCGCGCCTCTGCCGCCTCTGACGATCAACTCGTTGGCGCGGTAAGCGTTAGTCCGCGAAGGCGAACTTTGTGGCGCAGCCTTCAGGCGGGGGTTTCAACCCCACGGTTCTCCCACTATTTAGTCGTTCCCAATCAGGCTGATGATCGCCGCAAAGCGCCCCGCTTGGCCCTGTTGCGCCCGATGGGACGGGAACGCTTCGACGTTGCAACTGGTGCAAATCGCCGTGTCCTCGATCTGCTCCGGGCGCACCCCCGCCCGTTCGAGCAGGAGGCGATTGGCGCGCGCCAGGTCGAAGCGCCATTGCCGCCGCCCTGCGACCGGGGCGATCTCCTCCAGCACCGTCTCATCGGCCACGCCGAGCGCGTGCCAGGCGTCCGTGACCGGCTGATCGACCATGTAGCAGCACCGCCCGATCGCCGGTCCGATCCCGGCCACAATGTCACCGGGCGCGGACCCGAAGCGCGCGGACATCGCGCGCACCGTCTCCCCGGCGATGTCCGCGACGGTGCCGCGCCAGCCGGCGTGCGCCAGCCCTACAACGTCGCGCGCCGGATCGTGGAAGAGGAGCGGCGTGCAATCGGCGAAGCCGAGCAGCAGGGGGGTATCCGCCGCGGCGGTGAGCAGGGCGTCGGCGGCCGGCACCCGCGCGGCGTCGAGCGCGCGCGCCCCGCGACCGCGCGCACTCGCGTCCACGCTGTCCACCGTATTGCCATGCACCTGGCGCACCGCGACGATCCGCTCCGCGTCCACGCCGATCCGCACCCCCCAGGCCCGCCGGTTGTCGAAGACGCGCGCGGGGTCGCCGCCGGTGGCGTAGCTGGTGTCGCCCTCGCGCCAGAGGCCATGCACCCGACCGGTGATCCCGTGACGCACGCGCGGGTAGCGCGCGAAGCTGGCGAGCCGCAGCGGCGTCAACGCCGGTCCCGCCCCGGCAATTGCGTCGCCCGCCACGCCCGGCGCGCTCATCGCCCCTCCGTTTCCAGGCGGGCGGCGTCGATGATCAGGCGGTCGATCACCAACTCGACCGGCGCATGGTTGTCGGTGAAGACCATCCCGCCGCCGTTCCACTCGCGGATGTTGCCGCTGGCGATGCTGAGGTCGCCGATCGTGCGGAGCGGCGAACCCGGCTGGAGGCGGGCGATATTTGCGCTGTAGTCCCTGATGTCCGTCGGCTGCTTCGTCGCGACGATCATCGTGTTGGAGAACCGCCCCACATCGATCAGATAGACGTTCGGGAAGACGGCGCGCATCGTCGTCGCGATCGCGTGGACGAGGCGATAGTCGGTGCCGTACCGCCCGGCGTTGAGGACCATCACGCCACGCTCGTTCAGGTGGCCATACGACTCCTGGAAGAACTCCTTGGTCGTCAGTTGGAAGGGGATGTATGGCTGCCGATAGGCATCGACGCCGATCACGTCATACGTGCTGGCGGTCGTCTTCAGGAAATAGCGCCCGTCTTCCACGATCACGTTCAGGTTCGGTTGATTCATGGCGAAGAATTCGCGCCCGACCTCGACGATCTGCGGGTCGATCTCGACCCCATCGATCCGCACCTCCGGGCCGTAGACCTGGGTGAATTGGCGGGCGGTCGTGCCGCCCGCCAGCCCGATCAGGGAGAGCGAGCGGACATCCTCTATCTGCTGATCCTTGTTGAAGAACGGCCCCATCATGAAGTAGTCCCAGGGACCTTCGGTGAGCAGGTTATTCGGGTTGTAGATCGAGTGGATCGCGTGGCCCTCGTTGAGGACCAGCCCGACCTCGTCGCCATTCTTGATCACCTGGATATAGTTGTACTCCGATTCCCCTTCATAGAGGAGTTGTCCCGATTCCGCGCGGCGTAGATTGCCGCTCGCGCCTAGGAACGAGAGCGCGATGATCGCGGCGATCAGCACCGCCACGGCGGCGGAATAGGCGACCGCCCGGCTGCTCAGGAGTCCGATCAGCGCGATCGCCGCCAGCGCGACGGAGAAGGCGTAGAACGTTTCGCGCGTCCCGAGGTACGGGACCAGGACGATCACCGGCAGGAACGAACCGGCGATCGAGCCGAGGGTGGAGAGGGCGTAGAGCGAGCCCGCGACGCCACCCGCCTGCTCGACCCCCTGCAAGCGCAGCCGCAATGCCAGGGGCGAGACGCAGCCGAGCAGGGTGATCGGGGCGAGGAAGAGGAAGATCACACCGAGCAGTGTGCCGTAGAACGCCCCGATGTTGAGCGCGGCGAAGGCGTCGAGCGAGGCGTTGAGGATCGGTCGGGCGATCAGCGGGATGACCGCCGTCCCCGCTGCGGCCCCGGCGAAGATCGAGTAGAAGAACCGCTCGCTCGGGTAGCGGTCGGCGAGTTTGCCGCCCAGGTAGTAGCCGATCGAGAGATAGGTGAGGGTCAGGCCGATGACCGTCGCCCAAATGATCGTCGAGTTGCCGAAGTACGGGGCGATCAGGCGCGAACCGGTGATCTCGATCCCGATCGACGAGATGCCACCGACGAAAACGGCCAGGTAGAGTAACGCAAAGCTCCGGGACGACCGAACGTTCTCGGACCCCTCCACACGAGTCGCGACTGCTGTCATCCGCTCTTTTCTCTTCCACCGATATGGCGCACTCGCGCGCCCACCCATCCGACTTTCTCCTGTGCGCTTAGTATAGCCGATGCGCTGAGGGGCCTTGCTGCCGTTAAAGACGCGGCGAGGAGGATTGTTGGTTACGTGGATCACGGTTTTCCCCGCGCCTTGGCGTGCTGTTGGCGGCAGGGGGAGGGTAGATGACGATCCCGCAATACTCGCGCAGCGCCACCGCGCGTGCCGCCTCATCCGCCAGGGGTGTCTCCCGCTTCACGCCGTTCGCGGTGACGAGCAGGCGGGAGTCAGCGATGCTCACGCGACCCATCGGCGTTGCCAGCGAGCAGATGCGCCCCCTGGTGAAGCCGGATTCCGGCGAGGTCTGGTGGTAATGGCACATCGGCGCGAACTCCGACCAGTGGCGCGGCGTGAGACTCAGGCGGTACTGGTCGCGCCACTCGTCTGTCCAGTCGCGTCGCTGCATGATGCGCGCGCCGACGGTGCCAACGATGCGGAAGCGATCTTGCCAGATCCCTTCACCGACGGGCCGGACGAGCGGTGCCGGGCGACCGCTATCGACCTGCTCTTCATTCGTGTCGAGCAGGAGCGGATAGAGGAACGAGTCGCCGAAGCCGACATCGGCCAGCCAGGGACGGTCGAGATCGACGCGGAGCGCGAGGTGGTCGTATTCCGGGCCGAATGCCCCCTTGCCGCCGTTGTAAACCCCGGCGGCGAGGAGGGCGACGCGGAAGCCGAGCGCGCGCAGCAGCGCCGCGAAGAGGCCATTCAGTTCGTAGCAGAAGCCGCCGCGCCGCCGCCCGACGATCTTGGCGAAGATCGCCGCCTCGTCGAGCGCGATCGGTCGCCCCAAATCGATGTCCAGATTCTCGAATGGCACGGTGTAGAGCTGGGCGCGATGCAGCGCGCGGAGGGTTTCGAGGGTCGGCTCGCGCGATCCGGTGTAGCCGATCCGCGCGAGATAGTGCTCAACATCCATTTCCGGCCCCCTCTCCCTTGATCGCGTCGGCGTACTTCTGCGCGACGATTGCCCGCTGCTCAGGCGTATAGCGCAGTGTAGCCGGTCGGCACATTGGCGTGATCGGTCGGTCGGGCAAGTGGCGACTGGAGGATCGGCCAGGCCAGGCCACCGCGCTCCGTGCGACTGGTACACTATATCGGGAAAATCAGCGCGAAAGTTCGGGCGAGAGGGTGGTGGCGAGGGTGTCGTTCAGCGCGACCGACGGCGACGGCAACGAGGGCGCGGGGCGCGCCACGACGATCCGGGATAGCCTCTACGACCGGATCACCCTGCGCCCGCGCGATGTGGCGATCCTCGGGACGCCGGAATTCCTGCGCCTCGACAATATCAAGCAACTCGGCTTCGTCTCGCGCTTCTGGCCGGGCGCGAAACACAGCCGCTTCGAGCATTCGCTCGGCGTCTTCGCGCTGACGCGCCGCGCGATCGAGCGCCTGCGCCCGATCCTCGTCGGCCAACTCGGTGCCACGCGGGCCGATCTCGATACGATCGCGGCGGCGGCGTTGCTCCACGACATCGGCCACTACCCGTTCTCGCACGCGATCGAGGAATTGGGGCCACCGGTCCTGGACCACGAGGCGGTCGGGCGGGCGATCATCGAGGGTGGCGCGGTCGCGGCGACCCTCGAACGCGATTGGGGCCTCGACCCGGCGCGCGTGGCCAACCTGATCGAGCCGCGCGAGGAGTTGGGGACGCTCGATCGCGTCCTCGTCGGGCTGCTCAGCGGCACCCTGGATATGGACAAGCTGGACTACCTGCCGCGCGACGCCAAGGCGTGCAATGTCCCCTACGGGCGGGTCGATACCGAGCGCCTGATCGACGCACTCACCATCGCGGAGGTCGAGGGCCAGCCCAGAATCGTCGTCGGGGAGAAGGGGATCAGCGCGCTCCATTCGCTGATCAACGCGCGCCAGGAAATGTTCGACAACGTCTACTGGCACCACACGAATCGCGCCTGCATGATCATGCTCCTGCGCGCGGTGCAGGATGCGCTCCTGGCGGGCGCGGTGTCGCCCGCACAGCTGACACGCCATGACGACGGCTCACTCCTCGCGCTCCTCGGTCGGGGGGCGATGCCGACTTCTACTAGCGCCCTGGTCGAGATGCTGCGCCTGCGGCAGGTCCACAAGCGCGCGGTCGAGGTCAGCGCCCGCGCGGGCGCGCTCTACGAGCGCCTGAGCGCCCTCTGGTACGACCCCGTCGCGCGCCGCGCGACCGAGTTGGCCCTGGCCCGGAGCCTGGGTGAGGCCAGCGGCACGCCCGTCGCCGACTATGAGATTCTGATCGACGTGCCGAAGCCGGAGAAGTGGCGGACGAATGTGTGGGTGCGCTTCTCGCGCCCGCCGATCGGGATGGAGCCGACGATGCACTGGCAGGATGTGGTGGGGCTGCGCGACGACGATTTCAAGCGCTACGAGGAGCACCGCCGCCTCATCCGGGTCGTCACCACCGAGCGCCTGCGCGATCTGGCCCGTCACCACTGGGAGGCGATCGTCGTCCCGACGCTCATGGCGCGGGCGGCATGAGCGGTCGCGCGGCGGTCCCCCTCGCCAGCTGGCCGTCGTCGCGCGCCATCGCGACCGGCCTCGCCGCCAGCGGAGCGATCGGCACTTTGGCCTATCGGCGCGGATCGTTGAGCGCGGGCGGCGTGGCGGGCGCGATCCTGACCGGCACGACGATCTTCGCCGCTGGCGGCGCGGTGCCGTCGTCGTTGCTGCTGACGTTCTTCATCAGTTCCAGCGCCCTGTCGCTGTGGCGGCGCGGGCGCAAAGGGGCCGCTGCGGAAGTCGAGGCGGCGAAAGGAGCGCGGCGCGACCTCGCGCAGACTCTCGCCAATGGCGGCGTCGCGGCGGGCCTCGTCGCGCTGGGCCGCGTCTCCCCGGGCGATCGCTGGCTGCCCGCGCTCGTCGGCGCGCTGGCGACGGTCAACGCCGACACCTGGGCGACGGAGGTTGGCCTGCTGAGTCCCCAAGCCCCGCGCCTCATCACCACCCTGCGCCCGGTGCCGCCCGGCACATCCGGTGGTGTCTCCCCCCTGGGCACGGGTGCCGCCGCCCTCGGCGCGGCGCTGATCGGTGGCGTCGCGGCGCTCGGGACAGGGGTAGTGAATCGGCGGGGGCGGGCGGGTCTCGGCCTGCTGCCCCTGGCCCTTGTGGCGGGGGTCGGCGGGGCGTTCGCCGATAGCCTGCTCGGCGCGACGGTGCAGGCGCGCTATCGCTGCCCGCGTTGCGGCGTCGCCACCGAGCGCCCGATCCATCGTTGCGGCACCCCCGCCGTCTTCGTCGGCGGTCTGCGCACGGTCGACAACGATGTGGTGAATTTCCTCGCCTCGCTGTGTGGGGCGGTAATCGGGGCCGGTGGCGGTCGTGTGCTCGCTCGTTACGAGTGGGGACGAGACAGGTAGAGAGGCGGGGGCGAAAGCGGCGCGCTTCCCTATCCCCGCTCGCTCCCCGATGTCGGGCAATCCGGCGCGATTGGTGACCGATCGCTCTATTCTCCAGCCCCCGGATAGCGCTATAATTGGCGTAGAGCGATCGAAAGGTCGGCGCAGGGGTCATCCTCGCGAGGTTGCCGCCTGTACTAGGTGTGTACACGGTTGAACCCTCGGCGCGGAACCATTCTCCACGAAAGGCGTTATAACGGTGCTGGCGAGCGTGGCATACGTGCAACCCCTCCTCCCGATCGGGGTGACAGCGCGCGCACCCTGGGCGTCGGCATCCCCCATCGACCGGTTGACGCATCCCGCGGAGGAAATGTTCGTGCGCGTTGTTCGGCGGATCATGCTCCTCGTCGCCCTCCTCGCCGTCGCCCTGATGGCAGCCCCGCACCCCAGCGCGGCCTCGGTCGGTGGCCCCCCCGCGCGCGATCTCTGGTCTTACGAGCATGTCGCCGGCGATTTGCTGGTCGGCTTCCGTGGCGATCCCCGGTTCGGGGCCGGTCCCGGACCCTCCGGTGCCTTCGACCGCTATCTTTCCGCGTTCGGGGTGCGGTCGGCGAGTCCGGCGCTCGGCGATGGCCGGACATTCCGCCTGCACTTTGACACCGCCGATGATCTGGCGACGCGGCGGCAACACCTCCTGAATGATCCGAACGTCGCCTTCGCGGAGCCGAACTACCTCCTCGACATGTACAGCGGCCCGACCGGCCCGACCGTCCCGAACGACGAGAACTACAAGCAGCAGTGGGGGCCGACCAAGGTCGGGGCCGACCAGACCTGGAACACCCTGACCACCGGTGGCCCGATCGTGATCGCGATGCTCGACACCGGCGTCTCGCCGACCCACCCCGACCTCAAGGACCAACTCCGACCGGGCTTCGATTTCATCGGCAACGACCCCAACCCGGCGGACGACAACGGCCACGGCACGTTCACGGCGGGGATCGTCGCTGCGACCGGCAACAACGGGATCGGCGTGGCGGGGATCACCTGGGGGGCGCGCGTGATGCCGATTAAGATCCTCGACCAGGATGGGCGCGGGCCGGTCTCGGCCTTCTCGCAGGGGATCCGCTACGCCGTCGATCAGGGCGCGCAGATCGTCAATGTCAGCGCCGGTATCCCGGTCCCCTCCCAGGCGATGGAGGCGGCGGTCGCCTACGCGATCGGCAAGGGGCGGATCGTGGTCGCGGCCTCCGGCAATCAGGCCGACGGGGTGCAGAACTACCCGGCGGCGTACCCGAATGTCATCGCGGTCAGCGCCTCGACGCGGGAGGATCGGATCGCCGAATTCTCCTCCTACGGGTCGTTCGTCTGGGTCGCCGCGCCGGGCAAGGATGTCGTCAGCACCTATTACAAGGAGGGCGACACCTACGCCCAACTGAGCGGCACATCGGCCTCGACCCCCTATGTCTCCGGCACGATCGCGCTGATGTTGTCGCAGCGTGGCGACCTGAGCCCGAAAGTGATCCGCGAGATCCTCAAGGCGACCGCCGTGGACATCGATGCCGCTGGCTTCGATCCGAAGGCGGGCTATGGTCGCCTCGATACGCTGCATTCGGTCATCATCGCCACCAACCCGCCCCCGACTTTGATTGGCGCGACGGTGACGCCGGCCAGTGGGAAGGACACCGACGCCTTCTTGCTGACCGCCGCCGGCTTCGAGCCCAACGAACCGGTGACCGTCTGGATCACCTCGCCCGCCGGTTCATACCGCTATTTCAGCACGCTGAACACCGCGCAGGCATATGCGGGCGCGAACGGGAACGTGCGCCTCGCCCTCAGCACCAGCGAGCCACTCCTGGAAGGGAAGCAGGTGGTGACCGCCTACGGCGAGCGCAGCAAGCGTGTCGCCAGCGCGACGTTCGAGGTGAAGCAGTCGGTCAGTACGAAGGCGTTCGAGCGGATCGCCCCGATCCCGAATACCGACGCGAAAGTCTATTTCGCTGAGACCGGCCATACACTCGGCAATGCGTTCCTGCGCTACTGGGAAGCGAACGGCGGGCTGGCGATCTTCGGGTTCCCGATCTCCGAGGAGTTCACGGAAGTCTCGAAGGTCGATAACAAGCCGTACACGGTGCAGTATTTCGAGCGCAACCGCTTCGAGTTCCACCCGGAGAATGCCGGTACCGACTTCGAGGTGCTGCTAGGCCTGCTCGGTAACGACCAGACCAAGGGGCGCAAGTTCGACCCGGCACTGGCACCGTTCAACACCACGGAGAGCCGCGCGTACTTCCCGGAGACCAGGCATTCCCTCTCGGCGGAGTTCTTGCAGTATTGGCGCGAGAATGGTGGCCTGGCCGTCTTCGGCTACCCGATCTCCGAGCCGTTCCAGGAAGTGAACAAGGACAACAGCAAGGTGTATCTGGTGCAGTATTTCGAGCGCAATCGCTTCGAGCTACACCCGGAGAACAGCTACCCCTACAACGTGCTCCTCGGACGCCTCGGCGTCGAGATCGCGCGCGAGCAGGGCTATCTCGGTCGCTAGGCGGAAGACGAGAAGGGAGAAAAGGGGCCGTGGCGTCCCTACCACGGCCCCTTTTGGCTGTCCAAAGCGCGCGAAAATAGGGGCGTACTGCACACGCCCTGCTGCCTTGCTCAGCTCTAGACGGTGGTAGGAAGATGACGGGTGGGCGTATGCAATACGCCCCGACCTCATTGCAGGTAGTCGGCGGGTGGCGGGTGGTGGCGCGCTCACGCCGCGCGACCGAGGAGGCGGAGCGCCAGGCGGCGCTCGGTGGCGCCGAGACCACCACTCCAGATCAGCACCGCTAGGTACACCGCACCGCCCCCGACGACCGCGATCCACGGGGCCAGCGCGACCGCAGGGCCACCGAGCAACCGCTGGATCGCCCAGGCCGCCGCGCCCATGATCAGCGCGGCGAGCGCCGGGCGAAGCGCGATGCCGATCGGGGGGAGAGGGCCGATCCGCCGCCGCACCAGGAGGAGGAACGGCACGAGCAAGATCAGCTCGGATCCGATGGTGATGAACGACGCTGCGCGGAAGCCGTAGAACGGGGTGAAGATCAGATTGGCGACGATGTTGAACGCGGCGGTGGTCAGGAACGCCGGGAAGAGCGCCCGCTGCTGACCGGCGGCGATCAGGACATATTGTACCAAGCCATTGACATAACTGAACGGCAGGAACCAGATCAGGATCCGCAGGGCCACGCCAGCGTCCGGGAGGAATTCCACGCCACCGAGCAGGTACATCAGATCGGGTGCCAGGAATGTCGTTGCCACGCAGAGCGGTAAGGCGAGGATGAGCAGGAGTTTCAGTGCGAGGCCATAGGTCGCGGCGAATGCGGCATCGCGCGCGGCGGCGAGGCGCGCGAGGTGGGGGAAGAGGGCGAGCGTGAAATACTGCGGGATGATCAACGCGAGATTGAGGAATTTGTAGGCCGCCTCATAGATACCAACCTCGGCATCGCCGCGCGCGGGTTTCAGCACGAAGATATCGACACGGAAGAAAAGTCCGGCCAGGAGCGTGTTGAGGAAAAGCGGCGAGGCATCGCGCAGCAACTGTCTGGCGCGTTCGCCGGGCAGCGTCCAGACGGCGCGCACACCGAGTCGGCGAAGCAACCAGACGAACAGGCCGGCGGTAATAATGTTCGTCAGCAGCGCGGTCATGGCGAGACCCGCCGGACCCCAACCGGCCGCGAGGAGCGTGAGCCCGATCACCACCTTCAGGAGGTTCTTCACCAGCGTCAGGGCCGCCGGTAGTTCCATCCGCTCAAAGGCGTTGAAGATCGCGTTGGCGGCGTCGCTATAGCTGTCGGGCACGATCGAGAGCGTGAGCAGCAGGATCGCCAGGGTGCTGGCGGTGGTGAGATCGAAGAATGTGCGATACGTGAAGGTGAAGCCGGCGATGAGGGGCAGGGTGATCAGCCAGAGGATGAGCCGGAGGATCGTTGTCAGCCCCAAATACTCATTCGCCAACGTCCGGTCTTGGGCGACATCGCGCGTGGTGAGGACACCGAGGCCGTAATCGGAGAAGGTTTTGGCGTAGAGCCAGACGGTTACGGCGAAGGCGAATTCGCCGTTCCCCGTATCGCCGAGCGACCGCAGCACGACAAGCGTAAAGCCCAGATCGACAACTTTGTTGATCAACTGCGCGGCGATCGGGGCGGCGCTGTTGCGGGCGAGCCGCTGGATAGGGTTCATCGAGCGAGGGGGAACCACGGCGCGCTCCGCATCGCGGCTAATACCGCCGCTTGATCTGCCAGACGCGCCACGTCGCCTCGATGGCGA
>CADCWN010000009.1 GCA_902806415.1 uncultured Thermomicrobiales bacterium
CAGGACGGCCTGGCGGAGGTCCCAGGCGAGGCTGAGGAGCGGGACGAGGACCAGCGCCGCGCCGAAGCCGGTGAGGGTGCGCACGAAGATTGCCGCGAAGACGACGAGCGCGGCGAAGGCAAAGAGGGGGCTGGCGTAGGTGGCGTCCATCGGCTCCGTGTCGCGTGGCGCGAGTGTTGTCCGGGCGTGGCGCCCGCGCTCGGGGTGCGGGGGGAGTATCGGCAGGGGGTGGGGTGGGTGTCAAGGGTGGGGGCGGACCTCTCCCCGCCGCCCCGGCGGCGGCCCTCCCCTACAAGGGAGGGTGAGGACTGCCGCCCCGCAATGCTCCTTCCCCCTCTCCTCGAATGGGGAGAGGGGGTGGCGAGCGAATGCGAGCCGGGGGTGAGGGCCGTCCCCCTTTCGCCCTTTCGCCCTTCGACCCCGCGCCCCACCAGCATTCGCGAAGCGCGGCCCTTAGAAGAGCGCCCCGCCACTCGCCAGGCCGGCGTGGGTCGGCCAGCAGTCGCCCTCGACGGCGGTGAGGAAATCGAGGACGAGGCGGTTGAAGGCGGCGGGCTCTTCGAGGTTGAGGGTGTGGCCGGTCATCGGCAGGATCGCCAGGCCGGCGGTGCGGATGTGGCGCTTCATGAAGAGGCCGGGCGCGAGGCAGCCCTCGTCCTCGTCGCCGACGATGATCAACGTCGGCACGGTCGAGGCGCGCATCTTGTCGGCGAAGGCGTAGACCGGCGGGCGCTTGCGCTGCACGTTGTCGAAGATCAGGATGGAGCCCTCGGTCGAGTGTTCCGCCAGGGCGTCGCGGAACTCGCGCCAGCCGAGCGGGTCTTTGGCGAGCAACTGGACCCGCTGCGGGCCGTGCGCATATTCCTCGGCGAAGTGCGCCATCCCGCGCTCGCGGATCGCCGCGATCATCCGCACGCCCTCGCTGCGGAACCGCTCGGGGTCGTCAGAGCCGTTGCCGCACCCGGCCACGACGACGCTGCGGCAGCGCTCCGGGTGGGTCAGCGAGAAGACCAGCGCCACGCTGCCGCCCATCGACAGCCCGCCGACGTGCGCTCGCGCGATCCCCAGGTGATCGAGCAGCCCGCGCAAGTCCTCGACCAACTGCTCCTGCGAATAGGCCGCCGGGTCGGTCGGCACCGCCGAGGGGAGGTAGCCGCGATTGCTGTAGGTGATCACGCGGTAGCGCCGCGCGAGGGCACGCACCTGGGGCGCCCAACTGCGGTAGTCGCCCGCGAACTCGTGGCTGAAGATCAGCGGCTCGCCCTCGCCCGTGACCTCGTAGTACAACTCGACGCCGTTGATCGTCGCGGTCGGCATGGCGGAATCCTCCTGCTGATCTCCTACCCGTAGCGTGCCGCCTATTCCCCCACCGTCGCGGCGCGCAAGCGCTCTAGCTCCTCGTCGGCCACCTTGGGGTCGAGCTTGACGAAGAGCGGCTCGGGCGGGAGGAGGGGCTGACCGGCGGGGACGGGGCCGATCGCCCAGCGGGCGGTCGCGGGGGTGGTGATGCGCCCGCCCGCGCCGCGCCCGCTCCAGGTGCCGGTCGCCTCGTCGCCGGGGTCGAAGCCGAGCATCGCGTGCAGGCGCTCGGCGGCGAACGGCAGGAACGGGGTGGTCAGCACCTTGAGGGTGTTGAGCGCCTGGATGGCGACGAAGAGGGCGCGCGCCGCCGCCTCGCGGTCGGTCTTGATCGCCTTCCAGGGGGCCGTCTCATCAAGGTAGCGATTGACCGCGCCCGCGAAGGCCAGTGCCTCTTTCAGCGCGTCGCGCAGGTGGACCCCTTCGAGCAGCGTGGTCACGCGCGCGAAGGCGGCGTCGCGCTCGGCCAGCAGGGCGTGGTCGCGCGCGGTCAGCTCGCCCGGCTGCGGCACCCGACCGTCGAAGTTGCGGTAGGTGAACGAGAGGACGCGGTTGACCAGATTGCCCCAGGTGGCGACCAGTTCGCTGTTGATCCGCGTCACGAAATCGCCCCAACTCCAGTTGCTGTCGCGCGTCTCGGGGGCGAGGGCGGTCAGGTAGTAGCGGATCGCGTCGGGCTGGTAGCGCTCTTCGATGTCCGGCAGCCAGACCGCCCAGTTGCGGCTGGTGCTCATCTGCTCCCCTTCGAGGTTCATGAACTCGGCGGCGGGGACATCGTACGGCAAGTTCTGCTCGCCGTAGCCGAGCAGGATCGCCGGCCAGATGATCGTGTGGAAGGGGATATTGTCCTTGCCGAGGAAGTAGTAGGAGCGCGCGGCCGCGGCGGCGGGATCGGTCTCGTCCCACCAGCGCCGCCAGGCGTCGGGGTCGCCGACGAGCGACGCCCACTCCTTGCTCGCGGAGAGGTAGCCGATCACCGCGTCGAACCAGACGTAGATCCGCTTGTCCTTAAAGACCTCGTCGGGCAGGGGGACCGGCACGCCCCAGTCGAGGTCGCGGGTGATCGCGCGCCCGTGCAGCCCCTCGCGGAGCCAGTTGCGGGTGAAGGCGACGGTGTTCGCGCGCCAGTGAGAGCGGTCGGCCCCGTCGAGCCAGGAGCGTAGGGCCGGTTCCAATTTGCCGAGGTCGAGGAAGACGTGCTCGGTCTCGCGGAAGGTGATCGGACCGCCATCGAGGACGCTGTAGGGGCTGCCCAACTGCTCGGGATCGAGCAGGGTGCCGCAGTTGTCGCACTGGTCGCCGCGCGCGCGCGCGTAGCCGCAATTGGGGCAGATCCCCTCGACATAACGATCGGGCAGGAAGCGCCCCTGCGTCTCGCTGTAGGAGCCGGTCATCCGGTCGCGGTAGAGGTAGCCCGCTTCGAGCAGGCTCAGGAAAATCTCCTGCGTGACGGCGTAGTGATTCTCGGTGTAGGTCTTGGTGAAGAGGTCGAAGTCGATCCCCAACCGGTCGAAGGTGTGCAGGAACTGGGCGTGATAGCGCTCGACGATCGCGAGCGGCGTGACCCCCTCGCGCTCGGCCCGGATCGTGATCGGCGCGCCGTGGCAGTCGCTGCCGCTGACCATCAGCACATCCGCGCCGCGCGCCCGCGAGAAGCGCGCGAAGATGTCGGCCGGCAGATAGACGCCACTGACGTGGCCGACGTGGAACGGGCCATTGGCGTAGGGCCAGGCGACGCAGACCAGGATGCGGTCGCGGTCAGTGGCGGGGCTGTTCGCGGCGGTAGTGGCTGACATCGGCGTCCGTACCTCGATCGTGGTGCGCTCATCCGGTCCGGCACGCTCGCCTGATAGGCGCGGCGCGGCGGGCGAGTGAGGGCAGGGTCATCACAGTCGCCGCACAGTGTAGCATGGCCGTGGGGCAGGGGGCGGTGGTGGCGGCGGGCGGTTGAAACCGCGCCTGGGGGCGGCTCACGCCGCCACGAAACCCGCCGTCGCGGGTTAGGACGCTAGGCAGGGCAATGCCCCGCCCATCAAGGCACCACCCTGCACCGGACCTAACCGCCGCAGGGCGGTCGTGGTCCCCTGCCGGGTCAGGGGATTCGTGGCGCGCACGCCCCCAGGCGCGGTTTCAACCGCCCGCCAGCGTCTGGGAGACCAAACGCTTCCCGTCGGCTCCGCACCTCTGCTATCCTCCGCACGGGGTACGACCATAGCGGGCATCGTCGCGTGATTCGCTGGAGGGCGAGATGGGAACGGGACTGTCGGTCGAGCGGTTGTTGGCGCTCCAGCCGTTCGGGGGGACCGAGCCGCCCCGCTGGATGCCGGATGGCGCGTCGATCGTCTTCGTGTCGGGGCTCGGCGGCGCGCCGGAACTGTGGGCGGCGCGACCGGCGGACGGCCTCTTGTCTCGCCTGACGACCGGGCTGGGTGGGGTGGGGCATCTGGCGACGTTCGGGCCGCAGCCGTCGCCGGATGGGTCCGCTATCGCCACGATCAGCGCGAAGTCGGGCGCGGATGAGCTCTGGCTCTGGCCGACCGACGGCGGCGAGGGGACCCAGCTCACCCACCTGGGCGCGCGGATCGAGGCGTTCAGCTGGTCGCCGGATGGGCGCTGGATCGTCGCGGCGAGCAACTGCTTCGGGGCGTTCGACCTCTACCGCGTGGCGGTGCCGGACGGCGCGACGACGCGGCTGACGCGCGGGTCGCGCAACGACGTCTACCCGACCGTCACCCCCGACGGCCGGACGATCCTCTCCGTGCGGCTGAACGACGCCTGGACCGACCACGAGGTGGTCGCCCTGCCGAGCGCAGGGGGCGAGGGGCGCGTCGTGCTGCGCGACGAGGACTTCTTTGATTACCACTACGGGCGCTCGTTCGGTTACCCGCTGATCGCACCCGACGGGCGGCATTTCCTCTTCCGCTCGCAGCGGAGCGGCTGGACCAATATCTGGGTCGCGCCGATCGACGGAGGTGAGCCGCGCCAGATCGCGGCGGCGGCGGCGGACCAGGATTCCGCCGCCTGGTCGCCCGATGGCGGCGCGATCGCCTACTGCGAGAATCACAACGGCACGGTCGAGCTGTGCGTCGTCCCGGCCGACGGCGGCGAGCCCAAAATCCTCGTCGCGCCGGGGGATGGGGTCTGCGTCGGCCCCGCCTGGTCGCCGGATGGCGCGACAATCGCCCACCTCCTCGGCACCACGACCGCGCCGAACGACCTCTGGACCGTGCGGGTGGCCGACGGCGCGCGGCGGCAACTGACCGACTCGATGTACGGCGGCGGGGCGCGGGCGCGGCTGACGGTGCCGGAGAAGGTGACCTATCGCTCGTCCGACGATCTGGAGATCCCGGCCTATCTCTATCGCCCGACCGGGGTGGAGGCGGGGCGGTCGCCGGGGATCGTCTGGGTCCACGGCGGACCGACGGCGCAGTTCATGGACACGTTCCAGCCCCAGGTCGAGTTCTTCGTCGGGTGCGGCTACACCGTGCTACTGCCGAACATCCGGGGGAGTTCCGGCTACGGGCGCGCGTTCGAGGCGCTGAACGACCGCGACTGGGGCGGTGGTGATCTGCGCGACGTGATCGCCGGGGCCGATTTCCTGAAGACGCTGCCGGGGGTCGATGGCGACCGGATCGGCGTCACCGGGACGAGCTACGGCGGGATTATGAGCATGATGGCGGTGGCGTTCGCGCCGGGTGTCTTCGGGGCGGCGATCGCCTGCTCGGGCTACGGCGATTTCGTCCACATGCTCGGCGAGCAGGAGTTGCGCCACATCAAGCTGCTGGAATACGAACTGGGGCGGCTGCCGGAGGATGAGGCGGTCTATCGCCGCGCCTCCGCGATCTACCGCGTGGCCGACGCCACCACCCCTTGCTTCATCCTGCACGGCGAGGGGCGCTACCCCGGCTCATCCGCGTCGGTCGATTTCGCGCTGGCCTTGGAGGCGCACTACAAGCCGTTCTGGTACAAGGCGTACCCCGGCGAGACGTATTACGTCGCGTCGGCGGCGAACGTGCGCGAGCAGTTGCGCGACATGGCCGCGTTCTTCGATTTCTATCTCAAAGGGGTGCCGCACGGCTTGCCCGACGACGCGACGCGCCCCCTGACCCACCTCAGTGGCGTGCGGATGGGGCGCGGCCCGAGCCTCGCCGCGCGCGGCGGGACCGCTGGCACGAGGCATCCGCCGCGCGATGTGGCGAATTAGGCGCGCGGCATCGGGGATACGCGGGCATTGTCGGCCAGGTAGGGCGGTCGGTCGTAGGGGCGTATTGCATACGCCCTTCCGCCGCGCCGGTCTACACACGCTCGCGGCACACCGCTGCCCGACAACCGGGGGGCGCGGCGGGCGCGATGCCCGCCGCGCCCTTTTCACGATGCCATGTTGTTTAGCGGTCGCGGAAGAGTTGCTTCGCGGCCTCGCCCGCGCGGTTGTTCATGTTCGCCTGCCCGGCGACGAGGAGGATTTCGGCGATCTGCTCGTCGTTATACGCTTCGCGCAGGCGAGCGATCAGCTCGGGGCCGAGGTCGTCGGAGTTGACGATCAGGCGGTCGCAGAGATCGAGCAGGACGATCTCGGCGGGGCTGAAAACGGCCCGCCACTGGTTGGGGTCACGGAGGGCCGCCAGTTGCTCATCGGTTACGCCGCGCCGCTTCGCCGAAGCGGTATGGCCGCGCGTTCAACCCTCGCACTTGTTGACGATCGAGGTCCGCAGGAAGACCAATTCCTTCGTGCGCGGCGGGATGGTCCCCTCGTCGCTCCAGATGGCGGCGGAGAAGGCGGCGAGCGCCTCTTTCGCGCCGGGGACGAGGGTGGTGGTGTAGCCGAATGGTGCCTCGCGCACGCGCGGGCGGGCGGGTTGGGTCATCGGTGCCTCCTTCTTGTCGCTGGTGGCCGATAGCGCATCGGTCGGGTCGAGTGTAGGGGGAGCGAGGGGAGGGCGCAAGCTGGGTGGCACTGGATAGGCGGAGGCCGCCGATTAATTTCCCGTGATTGGGCGAGGTCATCATGGAAGAGGATCAGGCACCATCTCCTTGCCCTTCTCGCGCGCCCTGGCGCATCCCGCGCAGGGAGAGCCAAGCCACCGTGGCGATGATGGTGATGACCGTCAACCAGCGGGAATTCTGATCGATGAAGCGCAGGGCGGTCGCCAGCGGGCCGGACGCGGCACTGGCGGCGGCGCGAACGATGGCGATTGAGGCGATCGTGCCAATGAGATCGAGCGCGAGGAACAGCAGCGGTCGCATCTTTGTCGTCCCGGCGAGGACGCTGGGGAGCGGGCCGGGGAAGAAGAGGACGATTGCCCAGCCCAGCCGCGCGAAGAGGCGTTCCACCGTCGCGACCATCCCGCCCGCCTCGCCGCCGCGCCGGGCCGTCCAGCGGATGGCGCGCTCGCCGTACCAACTCCCGAGCAGGTAGAAGAGGATGTGCGGCCCGAGGCGTCGCGCGGTGGCGAGGGTGACGAACAGGACCGGATCGAACTTCGGCGCGATCAGGAAGAGGGTGCCGCTCACCGGGTGCAGGAAGAGGAGCAGGAGCGGCTGCTCACTCGCCAGGATCGGCAGCAACGCCAGCCCGATCAGCCCGCCAATGTAGGCGAGGATAAGCATGCCCCCGACGACGATGAGGCGACGCTCGGGTCGGAACGCCGCCTCGTCATCGCCCCCCTCCGCGACGACGGCGGGCGGGGTGCTCTCATCGTTGGCGTGTGGCGACACGAGGCGATTCTCCTGCATAGCGGTGGGCAATTGTGGAGTGGTTAACCCCTCCCTCGGCCCCTCCCGCTTCAGGGGAGGGGTCCGTCCCCACCTCAGACCCCGGCGGGCAGGGCGCGTTGGGCGTCGATGCGGGCGATCCAGCGCTCCGGGTTCTTGACCTCCTCCAGATTCGGCATCTTCTCCGGGCCATCCCAGACCTGATGCGCGAACGGGTGGCCGCGCAGGGCGACGACCCGGTCGATGAACTGCTCACCGAGGCGGTACTGCTCCAGCTTCATGTCGAGGCCGGTCAGCCGGATGAAGATCTGCTCGGCGACGCTCTTCTCGCGTTTCCGCTGCTCGAACTGCCTGGTGATCCGGTCGAAGCCGGGCAGCATCTGTCGCCCGACCACATTCATGACGTGGTTGCTGTAGCCCTCGACGATCGCCATCGTCGCCTGCATTTGCGAGAAGAGTTCGCGCTGCTCGGCGGTCATCAGGCGCTCGATCCAGTTGCTCGTGCTCGCGCCAGCCCCGACCCCGTTGCCGCCGCGCAGGCGGGTGCGCTCGATGAAGGCGCGCAAGGTCCCCAAGCCGCCGTCCTTGAGCTGGCTCATGTCCTGGCTCAGGAACTCGAAATACTGCTCCAGGATCCCGTTGAGGTGGTCGCGCAGCCAGGGGTGCGCCTCGAACTCGAAGACGTGGGTCGTCTCATGGAGGGCCAGCCACATCCGGAATTCGTCGAGCGGCAGACCCAATTGCTGCTGCACCTGGCGGATATTCGGCTCCACGAAATAGAGTTTGCCGTCCGTGATCGGTTCCTTGCCGAGCAGCGCCAGGTCGTACTGGCCGAGGACGCGCCGGGCGAGGTAGCCGAGCAGCAGCCCCATCTCGCCGCTGATAACCGTCTGGCTGGCGTTCCCCCAGAGGACCGAGGCGACGCGCGGCTGCTGGTCGCTCAGCGGGTTGAGCCCTTCGAGTGGCGCGAACAGTTGCTCGAAGTTGGCGATGTTGGCCTTGATCCAATCGGCGCGGTCGAAGGCGAGGGTCGCCTCGAATGGGCGCGGCAGCGGCGTGCCGGTGTACTCGGCGATCGGTCCGAGGCAGCGCTCGACGAGGCGCCGATATTCGGCGGCGAGGCTGGCCCGTTCGGCCTGGCCGAGCGTGTCGCCGCGATTCATGCTCGTGGCGACGGTGCGGACCTGCTGCCAGTTGATCAGCTTCGGCATCGTCCCGGTCTGCCGATATTCGCGGGTCTTGGTGTTGGCCCAGAGGCCGAGCGCGGCCCCGGCGACGGCCCCGGCGGCGAGGAGGCGAGGATCGAATGGTCGGCGTCGCCCGCCGCCCTGTGAGTTTTGCACCGGCATACCCTTTCGCGTCTGTCCCTCAGCGGCGTGCTTGTGGCGAGCGAAGGGGGCGCACCGCGCCGCGCCCCTCGCGCAGTAGTCCATGCTAGCCGCCGCGCCGACGGGGTGTCAACGCGGGGCCGTATACGAGAGGTACGCAACAATGCCGCCAAGGGTTTCCCCTGGGGGGCAGTCCGTAGTCCGTAGTCCGTAGTCCGTAGAGGAGCAATGGGACGGGCGAAGTGTTCGGCAATCATCCGGCCTACTACGGACTACCCTACACCCCCACCGGCGCGCCGGTATCCACGGCGGCGTGACTGTCCTGCCAGTGCGCGGGGAACTGTCGCAGGGGGTGCGCTTCTTTCGGGCGCATCAGGACCTGCGCGGCGGCTTCCAGGCCGAGGACGACCGTACCGCCCGGCGCGGTGACACTGAGGGTGCCATTCGCCAGCACGATCTCATCGACGATCAGGCTCGCCTCGGGCAGGATCCCCTGCCGCTCGAAGAAGCGCATCAGATTCGTGTCGGCCTCGGCCCGCTCGGCGATCCGCTCGACGATCAACTCGTCCCCCTCGCGCGCCTCGCGCAGCCAGCGCGTGCCGGGCGAGAAGCACGCCCCGGTCCCGGGGATCGGGTTACCGTGCGGGCAGCGGGTCGGGCGACCGAGCGCCTCCCAGAGCAGGCGCTCGGTCTCCTCCGTCAGCGCGTGCTGCCAGCGCTCGGCCTCCTGGTGGGCGCGCGCCCAGTCGAAGCCCATCGTGTCGACCAGCAGGCGCTCGGAGAGGTGGTGGCGGCGCGCGGCGGCGATGGCGAAGGCGGCCCCGCGCTTCGTCAGGCTGACCTCTTTCCGCTCGTTGAGCGTGACCAGCGCCTCCTTGCCCATCCGCTGCAAGGTGGCGGTGACGGTCGAGGGCGCGACGCCGAGCGAGTCGGCCAGGCGGCGACCGATCACCGGTCGCCCGGCGATCCCAAGGTCCAGGACCGCGCGTAAATACTCTTCCGTCACCGGCGTGATCTGCGCCTCGCTCATCGTCGCCTCCCGCCGCCCTCGCGCGCGCTGGTCCTGCCCCCACCGAAGCGCCGTGCGTGGCCCCTACTTCGGAATGACTCTTAGTTAGGAAAAGATACCGCCCGGACGCGGGCCTGTCAACTTGCCGCACGGACGGTGAGGGGTCGAGGCTTCCGCACGAGTCGATGCCGACGCCGGCTGGCGGCTGAACCCGCCAGCCGGCTTCTGCCGCCCTTGCGCGCGCCCACGCCAGCACCCCTCCTTAGAACAGCGACGACGAACAGCGACGACCGCGCGGCGCGCGATCAACGAGAGGAATGGGAGTGATGGTACGGTCGTTGCGGCGGATGCGCTGACGTTGCGCGGTCGCGAGGTCGGGATCGGCGGCTGCGGCCGGGGGAGGGCAAGATGACCGGGCGGCCTCCCGAGGGGGACGATCTGCCGGGCGCGCAGGAGCGGCTCGGCGCGCAGACGATGACGGTGGACCAGGTCGCCCGCCTCTATGGTGTGCCGCCCGCCATCCTGCGCCGGGCGATCGAGCGCGGCGACCTCGTGGTGGTGCCGGGCGCGACCGGGCCGGATCTGCTCAGTCGGGCGGCGGTGCTGGCGTGGTTGAAACAGCGTCGGGCGGGTTGGGCCTGAGCGATCAGGGCGCACCTGGCGGGGGGCGCTTTGTCCCCCTTGGTCTATCTCCCCCGCCGCGCGCCGGGGAACTGATCGTTTCGGCGCAACGTCCCTATAAGTCCCGGCGGTGGGTGTGGGAACACGCCGCCGGTCGGGTTGCACGGGTGGTCGGTATCAGGGAAGGGAGGGCCTGGCCATGCAGGATCCGATGGGGCGCGAGCGCGACGAGGTGCGCGCGCTGACGAGCGCATTGATCGCCGGGCAGACGAGCCGGCGCGAGTTCATCCGCCGCGCCGCCGGACTCGGACTATCCAGCGTGGCGATCGGCGGCTTGCTCGCGGCGTGCGGCACCGAGAACGCCGCGACGACCGTCCCCGCGACGACCGCCCCGGCGAGCGTGGCCCCGGCCAGCGCGGCCCCGCCCAGCGCCGCGACGAGCGCCGCCGGTGGGGCGGTCACGCCCGGGGCGAGTACCGCGTCGAGCGCACCCGCGGCGAGCGTGGTGGCGAGCGGCGGGCCGACGAAGCGCGGCGGCGGGGGGACGCTGAAGCTGCTCCAATGGCAGGCGCCGACGATCCTCAATCCGCAGCTATCGCAGGGGACGAAGGATGATCTGGCCTGCACGCCGGTCTACGAGCCGCTGCTGGTGTTCAATATCGAGGGGAACGCCGTGCCGATCCTCGCCGCCGAGGTCCCCTCGCGCGAGAACGGCGGGGTCGCCGCCGACGGCAAGGGCGCCACGATCAAGCTGAAGCCGGGGCTGAAGTGGAGCGACGGCCAGCCCTGCACCGCCGACGATGTCGTCTTCACCTGGGAGTACGTCACCGACAAGGCGACCGCCGCGATCGGGATCTCCTCGTTCGACGCGGTGGAGAAGGTCGAGAAGGTGGACGACACCACCGTGCGCTACACCTTCTCCCAGCCGAATCCGGCCTGGTTCCGTCCCGCGCAGGTGCGCGTGCTGCCGCGCCACATCTTCGCGGCGGACAAGGGCGCGAACGCCAAGAACTCCCAGAACAACCTCAAGCCGGTCGGCACCGGGCCGTACAAGGTGACCGAGTTCAAGCCGGGCGACACGATCACCTTCGCGATCAACGAGAACTACCGCGAGCCGAACAAGCCGTTCTTCGACCGGATCGAGCTGAAAGGTGGCGGCGACACCGCCTCCGCCGCGCGCGCCGTCCTCCAGACCGGCGACTACGACTACGCCTGGAACCTCCAACTGGAGGACTCGATCCTCAAGCAGCTGGAGACTGGCGGCAAGGGGATCGTCGATTTCGGACCCGGCGGCGGGATCGAGCGGGTGATCTACCAGCTCGCCGACCCGAACAAGGAGGTCGATGGCGAGCGTTCCAGCCCGACGACGCAGCACCCGTTCTTCACCGATCAGAAGGTGCGCAAGGCGTTCACGATGGGCTGCGATCTCGAATCGGTGGTGACGGCCCTCTACGGGCGCGGCGGGGTTGTCTCGCCGAACATCCTCAACGACCCGCCGCAGTTCCGCTCGCCGAACAACAAGTTCGAGTTCAACCTGGAGAAGGCCGGCGCGCTGCTCGACGAGGCCGGCTGGCGGAAGAGCGGCCAGTATCGCGCCAAGGATGGGGTGCAGATGGCGGTCGTCTTCCAGACCTCGATCAACACCCTGCGGCAGAAGACCCAGGCGATCATCAAGGATGGCTGGGAGAAGTTGGGGATCAAGACGGAGTTGAAGACGATCGACTCGGCGGTCTACTTCTCCGCCGATGCTGGCAACCCCGATACCAATTCCAAGTTCTACGCCGACGTGGAGATGTTCACCGGCACCCCGGCGATCGACCCGCAGACCGACATGATCCGCTGGCACAGCAGCTCGATCGCCTCGAAGGCGAACACCTGGTCGGGGCGCAACTACCAGCGCTACAAGAACCCCGAGTACGACAAGGCGTGGGACGCGGCGAAGGCCGAACTCGACGCCCAGAAGCGCGCCCAACTCTTCATCACGATGAACGACATCCTGATCCAGGGGTCGATCGTCGTGCCAATCGTCGATCGCAAGCAAGTCTTCGCGCGCGCGAAGACGCTGCAGAATATCAACTACACCCCCTGGGATACCGACTACTGGAATATCGCCAACTGGACGAAGCAGGGGTAGGGAGGCCAGGAACAGAGTACGGGGCGCACATGGCGAGGAAGTACACAGGCGGTTGCAACCGTTTGCCTCCCCACAAGTTCCCCCCCGCGCCCCGGCCCCGCCATACTGGCGGGGCCGGGGCGTATTTGCGCACGGCATTGGAAGATGGCAGGATCGCCACGTCTCGGGGCGTTGAGCATGATTTGGACAGGAGGCGACGATGCCGGATCTCGCGACGACCAAGGCGCGGATCGCCGACGCGGTGCGGGAGCGCCACCCGCACCTGATCGCGGTGTCGCACGATCTGCACGATCACCCGGAGATCGCGTTCGAGGAGCGGCACGCGGTCGCCGTGCTGGCGGCGGAGCTGGAGCGGGCGGGCTTCACCATCGAGCGCAACGTCGCCGGGTTGGAGACAGCGTTCGTCGCGACCGCCGGGAGCGGCGAGCCGACCGTCGGGCTCCTGGCCGAGTACGACGCCCTGCCGAAGCTCGGCCATGCCTGCGGTCACAATCTGATCGCCACCTGGGCGATCGGGGCGGCGCTGGCCCTGCGCGAGACGTTGCCAGAGGGGGCGGGGACGATCAAGGTTTTCGGCACGCCCGCCGAGGAGGGCGGCGGTGGCAAGGCGATCATGGCGCAGGCCGGGGTGTTCGGCGGCCTCGCCGCCGCGCTAATGATGCACGCGCGCGACGTGACCTACATCGAGCGCGCGACCCTGGCGCTGACCTCGTTCACAGTCGAGTTTGCCGGCAAGGCGGCGCACGCCTCGGCCTATCCCGAGCGCGGGATCAACGCGCTCGACGCCGTGCTGCACGTCTTCTTCGGGGTCAATGCGTTCCGGCAAGGATTGCCGCCGCGCGTGCGGATCCACGGGATCATCACGGCGGGCGGCGAGGCGGTCAACGTCGTCCCGGCCCACGCCGCCTGCGAGTTCCTGCTGCGCGCCCCCGAGCAGGGGATCCTGGACGGGGTACGCGAGCGGTTCCTGGGGATCGTGCGCGGGGCCGAGGCGGCGACCGGGGCGACGGCGACGATCACCGAGGGGCGCGGCTACCCGCACCGGGTCTCGAATCGCGCGCTGGCCGACACCTTCCGCGAGAATCTCGTCGCCCTCGGGCAGGGGTACGAGGTGCCGTCGGCGGATGTGGGGATCGGGTCGAGCGACAGCGCCGCCGTGAGCCATCTCGTGCCGATGATCCACCCCTACTTGCAGATCTGCGACCCGCCGATCGGCGGGCATACCCCCGAGTTCGCGGCGGCGGCGCGGAGCCCGCGCGCCGACGAGCAGATCGCCGAGGGGGCGATCGCGCTGGCCTGGACCGCCGCCGAGGTGCTGCTGCGCCCGGAACTGCGCGAGGAGTTGCGCGCCGGTTTCCGCGAGCAGTTGGGGCGCGAGCCGCAGGGGTGAGAGACCCCTCCCCCGGCCCCTCCCCTGAAGAGGGAGGGGTGACTCGCCACGGGGTTGATAGTTGCCGCATACCGGGGGCTACGACAGGGCGGGCGTAGCCGGTGTGCCTGGTGGATTGCTCGCGCGCCCTCCTACCCGGCCCCGCTCATTACCCTTGCTGGTCTGCTAGAGTGTGCGCGCCGCACGTCGCCCCGCGCTGGGCGATGGCGGCGCGCTCGGCGTATGGCCCCGCTCGGCGCGGGGTGGACATATGGAATGGCGGAGGAGGATCGGATCGTGAAGATCACCGATGTGAAGCTGCGGCTCGTCTCCGGCACGATGCCGACGGAGGGGGAGTTCTGGGAGGAGCGTCTGATCCGCCCGATCGACATCTACCCGGAGCATAAGGGCGAGTTGATGCGCCACGGCAAGACCCGCGCGACCGGCGCGACCGGCTACCAGCACGAAGCGGTCTTCGTGCAGATCGAGACCGACGAGGGTGTGACCGGGCTCGGCGGGCCGATCACGCGCGACATCGCCTACATCGTCGATTCCGACTTCCGACACCTGCTGATCGGGGCCGACCCGATCGCCGGGGAGCGGATCTGGGATCAGCTCTACCGCCACGCGATCCACGGGCGCAAGGGGAATTCGATGCTGGCGATCAGCGCGATCGACTGCACCCTCTGGGATCTGCGCGGCAAGGCGGCGCGGATGCCGGTCTACCAGCTGCTCGGCGGCCCGGTGCGCAAGAGCTTCCCGGCCTACGCCAGTATGCTCGGCTTCTCGGTCGAGCCGGGGCGGGTGCGCGAGCGGGCGGCGGCGTTCGCCGCCGAGGGCTATACGGCGCAGAAGTGGTTCTTCCGCGACGGGCCGACCGATGGCCGCGCGGGGATCGCGCGCAACGTCGCGCTGGTGAAGAATGTCCGCGAGGCGGGCGGGCCGGAGATCGACATCATGCTCGACGCCTGGAGCAGCTGGGACGTGCCGTACACGGTCCAGATGTCCGAGCGGCTGGCGGAGTACGCGCCGCGCTGGATCGAGGAGCCGGTGCTGGCCGACAAGATCGACGCCTGCGCCGAGATCCGTCGGCGCTCGAAGGTGCCGATCGCGACCGGGGAGCACGAGTACACCCGCTGGGGGATCAAGGCGCTGCTCGACGCCCGCGCGGCCGACGTGATCCAGGCTGACATCTACTGGGCGGGCGGGATCAGTGAGACGCTGAAGATCGCGGCCCTCTGCTCGGCCTATGACATCCCGCTGATCCCGCACGGGCACTCGACGCTGACGAACGCGCACTTCATCGCCGCGCAATCCCCGACCGCCAGCCCGATCCTGGAGTATCTGGTGAAGTGGAACGAGGTCCACCAATACTTCCTGCTCAACCCGCTGAAGCCGGTTAATGGCACGATCACGATGCCCGATCGCCCCGGCATGGGCCTCGAACTCGACCCGGCGAAGATCGAGGCGGAGCGCGAACTGCGCTGGTAGGGGAGCGGGGCGGATTAACCGCAGAGGCGCGGAGACGCAGAGGATCGCAGAGAGGAAACAATTGCCCTCTCTGGGTCACTCTGCGCGCTCTGTGCCTCTACAATGATCGTCCTCCCATATAGTGATGAATGAGTATAGTGATGAATGAGTCGGGAATACGGTTGCGCTCGATGTAAATGAATAGAGAAAGTGAAGATGGTCTGAGGAGATCAGGTCGGGTTAGTTGTCAGACCAATTTGTCTTTCCGTTTGCTCCGATCTCTGCTGCTAAAACTCGCTCATTCATCCCGATCGGGAACTTCTGCTCCCGATCGGGCGTTCTGATTGTTACAGAGATACCGGGCGGGGATAGGGCAGACGCGGCGCGGTCGCAGGTATCTGTCGAAGATGTGAGCAAAGCTGCTCCGCGGCATTGGTTGGTCTGACAGGGCGGCCGATGCGGTGCTTGACACGCACTCGGCACACTCGCTATAGTTGTCGGCACAGCGATATCCCACGAAGCCGACGATGCGCGGTGTCCGAGATCTCTGGCTCGCATACTCCCGATTGCTGCACGCTGCGGTGCAACGGTCTCCCCGTAGAACAACGCTGTTCGCACGATTACCTAACCTTGAGAGGAGTGCTCTCGCGGTTCGGCTTGCCAGTTGTCGAGTCCTGTGGTGTGGTGGTGTGGTTCCGCCCGGTCGATCGTGACCGGGTAGTGAAAACTGGAGGGGCTGGGCATGAGCACAGGCGCGAATCACGACCAGGTTCAAGCAGGTCGGGTCCAGGTGAGTCGGCGGCAATTCCTGCGCCGCATCGGGTTGGCGGGCGCGGGCCTGGCGGCGTTGCCGATCCTGGCGGCGTGCGGCACGAGCCTCGCGACCCCCGCCCCATCGACCGCACCTTCTGCCGCCCCGGCGGGCGGCGCTTCTGCCGCGCCATCGGCGGCCCCGGCGGGCGGCGCGTCGGCGGCCCCGGCGGGCGCGACTCGGAC
>CADCWN010000010.1 GCA_902806415.1 uncultured Thermomicrobiales bacterium
ACGGTGTTGCAAAGGTTCAGTACGGTGATTCGGACCCAGTGAAGCTAGCTGGTGTCTCCCGGCTTCACGAGAATGGTCGCCGAGAAGTGTTTGCATTCTTATCGGGTATTGCTCGTAGTCGAGCACGGGTATCCGCCGGCGCAACGGTTACAAGCAGTAGTGGTGTAGCCATCGCGCCCTCGTCAGGGACGACGATTGCTTCACGCTTTGAGATTGCTCGGCGTTGCCCTGAGGTTGCTCTAGCCCTGCGCTTCTTTGCTGCTTCCGCCAACTGGTTTAATCTCTATAAAGTGGCCGAGATTATTGAGCAGGATGTAGGCAGCGTGAAGGGGCTTGTCGATAAAGGTTGGTGTACGAAGGGCGACCTTGACCATTTTACCGCGTCGGCCAACAACTATCATGCGACTGGTCTGGATGCTCGCCTTGATTGGCGACCTATGAAGAAACCGGCTATGACGTTGCAGGAAGCGCAGGATTTCATTCGGGTGTTGCTCGACAGTTGGATTCGTACGAAGTAAGCCAACTACTCAACAGGACATACACCCTATGGTTCGGGGTTCTGTCCCATTGAGCAGTTGGCGAGTATGTGGCTTGCGGCCGATGGCGGGCATAAGTTGGAACACCAATCCAGCCTGCCAAGCGGCGAGCGTCTTTGGTGTGCTGCCTCGCAGCTGCGGAGCCCTATTGCGATCAGTAGCTTCCTACAACGATCAGCGAGGGTTACTCTCCGCCGCCCCGCTCGACGATCATCGCAATCCCCTGCCCGCCGCCGATGCAGAGGGAGGCGAGGCCGCGCCGCGCGCCGCGCTCGGCCATCGTGTGGAGCAGGGTTGTCAGCACGCGCGCGCCGCTCGCGCCGATCGGGTGGCCGAGGGCGATCGCGCCGCCGTGGACGTTGGTCTTCTCGGGCGGTGCGCCGAGCTGGGCGCAGACGGCCAGCGACTGCGCCGCGAACGCCTCGTTCAGTTCGATCAGGTCGATCTCGTCCAGCGTCAACCCGGCGCGTTCCAGCGCGCGGCGAGTCGCCGGGACCGGCCCCATCCCCATGATCCGCGGGTCCACCCCCGCCGAGGCGTAGGAGACGATCCGCGCGAGCGGCGTCAGCCCCAACTCGCGCGCCTTGGCCGCGCTCATCACCACCGTCGCCGCCGCGCCATCGTTGATCCCGGAGGCGTTGCCCGCCGTGACCGTCCCGCCGTCTTTCTTGAACGCCGGGCGCAGCCCCGCCAGCGTCTCGACCGTCGTGCCGGCGCGCGGGTGCTCGTCGCGCGCGAACGTCTTGGTCTTGCCGCGCCCCGCCGGAACCTCGACCGGCAGGATCTCCTTGTCGAAGGTGCCGGACTCGATCGCCTCGGTCGCGCGCGCCTGGCTGCACGCCGCGAACTCGTCCTGCGCCGCGCGGGTGATCCCGAACTCCTCGGCGACATTCTCGGCGGTGATCCCCATCGAGTAGCCGTGGAAGGCGTCGACCAGCCCGTCGCGCATCATCGTGTCGATGACCGCGCCGTCGCCGAGGCGGTAGCCGTAGCGCGCCTTCTCCAGGACGTAGGGGGCGCGGCTCATATTCTCCATCCCGCCCGCCACCACGATCTCGGCGTCGCCGAGCAGGATCGCGCCCGCCGCCAGCGCCACCGCTTTCAGGCCCGAGCCGCAGAGCTTGTTAATCGTCGTCGCCGGGACCTCGACCGGCAGCCCCGCCCCGATCGCCGCCTGCCGCGCCGGTCCCTGCCCGACCCCCGCCGAGAGGATCATCCCCATGATCACCTCATCGACCTGCTCCGGCGCGACGTTCGCGCGGCGCAGCGCCTCCCCGATGACCAGACTGCCCAGTTCCGTCGCCGGCACCTCCGCCAGCGACCCGCCGAATGTCCCGATCGGTGTCCGCACCGCGCTGACGATCACCGCCGCGCGGGGTTGGTCTGTGCTCATGCCACCCTCCGGGTGAAGTCCGTAGTCGGTAGTCCGTAGTCCGTAGAAAGTGCGGAGATGGCCGAAGCGATCGGTGCCCTCTGTCCTCTCTACGGACTACGGACTACGGACTACGGACTAATCGCTATTCGTCACTCTTCGCCGAGGTCGACGCCGCGCGGATCTGCTCGACGACACTGGCATCGGCGAGGGTGGTGGTGTCGCCGAGGGTGCGCCCGCTCGCCACGTCGCGCAGGAGACGGCGCATGATCTTGCCGGAGCGGGTCTTGGGCAGATCGGGCGTGAACATCACTGTCTTCGGGCGGGCGAATGCGCCGATCTGCTTGGCGACGTGCTGGCGCAACTCCTGGCCGAGCTCGGGCGACGCCGTGACCCCCGAGCGGAGGATGACGAAGCAGAAGATCGCCTCGCCGGTCACCGGGTCCGGTTGCCCCACGACCGCCGCCTCGGCCACGCGCGGATCGCTGACCAGCGAACTCTCGATCTCGGTCGTGCTGATCCGGTGGCCGGAGATGTTCATCACGTCGTCCACGCGCCCGAGCAGCCAGTAGTAGCCCTCGTCGTCGCGCTTGCAGCCGTCGCCGACAAAGTATTTGCCGGGGTAGCGGCTCCAGTAGGTCTCCTTGTAGCGCTCCGGGTCGCCGTAAATCCCGCGCAGCATCGAGGGCCACGGGCGGGTGAGGACGAGATAGCCGCCCCGCCCGAGCGGCACCGAGTTCCCCGCCTCGTCCACCACATCGGCCCCGATCCCGGGCAGGGGGAAGGTCGCCGAGCCCGGCTTGGTCGTCGTCACCCCCGGCAGCGGCGAGATCAGGATCGAGCCGGTCTCCGTCTGCCACCAGGTATCGACGATCGGGCAGCGCCCGCCGCCGATGGTCTGGTGATACCAGATCCACGCCTCGGGGTTGATCGGCTCGCCGACCGAGCCGAGCAGGCGCAGCGAGGAGAGATCATGTTTCCCCGCGTGCTCCGCGCCCCACTTCATGTGCGCCCGGATCGCCGTCGGCGCGCAGTAGAGGATCGTCACCCCATAGCGCTCGATGATCTCCCACCAGCGGTCGAAGCCGGGGTAGTCCGGCGTCCCCTCGTAGAGGACACCGGTCGCGCCGTTGGCGAGTGGGCCGTAGACGATGTAGGAGTGGCCGGTCACCCAGCCGATGTCGGCGGCGCACCAGTAGATGTCGTCATCCTGCAAATCGAAGACGTGCCGGTGGGTGAACGAGGTGCCGAGCAGGTAGCCGGCGGTGGTGTGCAGGATCCCCTTCGGCTTGCCGGTCGAGCCCGAGGTGTAGAGCAGATAGAGCATATCCTCGCTGTCCATCTGCTCCGGCTCGCACTCGTCCGCCTGCCGCGCCACGACCTCGTGCCACCAGAGGTCACGCCCCCCCTGCATCGCCACCTCCTCGCCGGTGCGGCGCACGACCAGGACGTTGCGGACAGCGGGGGTCTCGGCGAGGGCGCGGTCGGCCTGCGCCTTCAGCGCGAACGGCTTGCCGCGCCGGTAACCGCCATCGGCGGTGATCACGAAGCGCGCGTCGGCGTCGAGGATCCGGTCGCGCAGCGCCTCGGCGGAGAAGCCGCCGAAGACGACGGTGTGCGGCGCGCCGATCCGCGCGCAGGCGAGGATGGCGATCGGCAGTTCGAGGACCATCGGCATGTAGATTGCCACCCGATCGCCCCGCCGCACGCCCAGCTCTTTCAGCGCATTGGCGCAGCGGCAGACCTCGGTCAGCAGCTCGGCGTAGGTCAGGGCGCGGCGGTCGCCCGGCTCGCCCTCGAAGTAGTAGGCGACCTTGTCGCCGCGCCCCGCCGCGACGTGGCGATCGACGCAGTTGACCGAGGCGTTGAGCTTGCCGCCGGTGAACCACTTGGCGAACGGCGGCTCCCACTCCAGCACCGTGTCCCAGGGCTTGAACCAGTCGAGCGTCTCGGCCTGCTCGGCCCAGAACGCCTCAGGGTCGGCCTCGGCGCGCCGGTAGATCTCGTCGTCGCTGACGACCGCGCGCGCCTGGAATTCCGGTGGCGGCGGGAACTTGCGATTCTCGCCGTACAGCGCCTCGATCGCATCGCTCTGCTGCGCCATCGTCACCCTCCTCATTCCCACACCGGCCGGTCACGTCCCGCTCGCGGGGGTCTTTCCGCGCATTTTAGCACGGTGGCCCGGCGCGGTCGGCCCCGGCGGGCTGTCGCAATTCGCGATGACACAATCGATGCAACCGAGGAGATCGGCGCAGCCGCAGCGCAAGCCCCGGGTGAGCATTCGCCGGACCCCCAACGCCTGATCGATCAGCGTCTCGACCTCCGCGAGCTTGCGGCTCGCCAGCCCCCGCCAGCGCTCCGACAGCGGGGCATCCTCCTCGCGGTTGTGGAAGAGGAGCTGGATCTCGGTCAGCGTGAAGCCCAGTCGTTGCGCGATCTGGATGAAGGCCAGGCGGTCGAGGACGGTGCGGTCGTAGCGGCGTTGCCCGTCGACTCGCCGTGGCGATGGCAGCACCGCGATACTCTCGTAATAGCGGATGGCCGAAGGGCGCAACCCGGCCTGCCGCGCCACCTGCCCGATACTCAATCCGTCCATCGTTCTTCGCCCATCCCCTTGACTTCAAGTCGACTTGAGCCTGTAGCCTATGCCCCGGTCCTACGTTCGTGGGCCGCGAGCGTTAATGGTAGCAGCGATCGGGCAAGGGGAGGGGATGATGACGAAGCCGCAGCCGGTGACCGACGCGACATTCGACGAGCGGGTATTGGGCGCAGATCGGGCGGTGCTGGTCGATTTCTGGGCGAAATGGTGCCCACCCTGCCATGCGCTGGCCCCGGTATTGGATGACATCGCGCGGGAGCAGGCCGACAAGTTGACGATCCTCAAGCTGGATGTCGATGAGAATCAGGGTACTCCTCTCCGCTTCGGCGTAATGAGCTTCCCGACACTGATCCTCTTCAAGGATGGCCAGCCGGTCAAGCAGCTGGTCGGGGCCAGACCGAAGGGGGCGCTGTTGCGCGAGATCGGGCCGTATTTGGGGTAAGGACGGGTGCCGAGAGGGCGATTGCGGATTCGAGTAGGATTGGCGGCGCTGGGGTGAAGGTCCGCCGATAGGCCCACTCGGTTCGCCGGGTGCGATCGAGCGCGGGCGGATTGTGACGGCGAGCGTGGCGGTCATCGCGACGGCACGCGATGACCGCCACGCCCCGGTGTTGCTCAGCCCCAGGAGCCCGCCACCTGCCCGGTGGTGACGTTGAGGCGATTGAAGAGGTTGGTCGTGGCGATCGAGAGGATCAGGGCCGCCAGCGTCGCCTCGTCGTAGTGGCGGGTGGCCTCGTCCCAGATCTCGTCCGGCACCGGGTCTGTCCGGTCGCTGAGTCGGGTGACGGACTCGGCGAGCGCCAGCGCGGCGCGTTCGGCGGGGGTGAAGTAGAGCGTGTCCTGCCACGCCGCCACCGCGAGGAGGCGCTCGTCAGATTCGCCCGCCTGCTGGGCGGAGCAGGTGCCCGCGTCGACGCAGACGGTGCAACCGTTGATCTGGCTCGCGCGCAGGTGAACCAGACCGAGCGTCGCGGGCGGCACGCCGCCTTGCTCCGTGGCCGACATCAGCGCCTGGATAGCCTGCATGGCACCGGGAAGAATCATCGCCGGGTTGTTCATCCGTGCTTGCATGATCGCCCTCCTCTGGGAAGTTTTCTGGTGTTTCCGCCCAATCGGGATGCTGAATAGCGCTCTCCTGATCACCTCCTCGTCACATCGGTCGGGCTTCGGCCGTCAACACTATGACGGAATGCGACGAGGGGATGTGACCGATGAACGAACACGACTGGCTGGCGGGGCGCTTCGAGGAGCATCGGACCCATCTGCGGGGGGTGGCCTACCGGATGCTCGGCTCGCCGAGCGAAGCGGATGACGCCGTGCAGGAAGCCTGGCTCCGTGTCGGCCGCGCCGACACGGGCGGCGTCGCGAACCTGGGCGGCTGGCTCACGACGGTCGTCGCGCGGGTATGTCTCGACATGCTGCGCTCGCGCAAGTCGCGGGGCGAGGAGCCTCTGGGCGCGCATCTGCCGGGGTCGATCGCGGGCGGCGCGGGCGGGAGCGACCCCGAGGACGAGGCGCTGCTGGCCGACTCGGTCGGCCTCGCGCTGCTCGTGGTCCTCAACACCCTGACTCCCGCCGAGCGGCTCGCGTTCGTGCTGCACGACCTGTTCGCGGTCCCTTTCGACGAGATCGCGCCCATCGTGGGGCGCTCCCCGGCCGCGGCGAGGCAGCTCGCCAGCCGCGCGCGCCGCCGGGTGCGGGGGGTGGCCACGGTCCCCGACGCCGATCGCACCCGCCAGCGAGAAATTGTCGACGCCTTTCTTGCCGCCTCGCGCGATGGTGACCTCGACACGCTGCTCGCGCTGCTCGACCCGGATGTCGTGTTCCACGCCGATGGTGCCGCCGTGGCTGCGGGCGGGGTGGGGGAGGTTCGCGGCGCACTGGCTGTAGCCAGGCAATTCTCGGGTCGCGCCCGGTTGGCACAACCGGCGCTCGTGGACGGTGCCGTGGGCATCGTCGTGGCCCCGCGTGGGCGGCTGTTCCTCGTATTCGGTCTCACAATCACAGGCGGGAAAATCGCCGCAATTGACGTGGTCGCCGACCCCGCGCGCCTCCGCCAGATTGACCTGGCGATCCTCGACAGCTGATGCGCCAGCCGACGGTTACGGCGCGGGGTCGGCTTCGGGAGTTACGGGCCGATTGGGCGACGGGGGTGAGAGCTAATCATCCGCTGCGATCTCGCTCGGTCCGACGCGGCGGTACGGCTTGTCGAGGTAGTAGGTCATGCTCTGCAACATCGTGATCGGATCGATGTCGCGCACGCAGATCCACTCCGGTACTTGCAGGACGACCGGCGCGTAGTTGAGCAGCGCCACGACCCGCCCAGCGATCAGCCCCTCGGCCGTCCGCTGCGCGGCGGCGGCGGGGACGGCGATGATCCCGATCTTGATCCCGCGCGCGGCCACGATCTCGGGGATCTGATCGTGGGGCAGCACCGCCAATCGGTCCGCAGCGGCGGGCCGCCCGATCTTCTCCGGGTCGTCGTCGAAGATCGCCGCGATATGAAAGTTGCTCTCCAGGAAGCCGCGATAGCGCGCGATCGCCTGGCCCAGATGGCCGAAGCCGACGAGCGCGACATCCCAATTCTGCGTCAGGTTGAGGATGCGGCGGATCTCGCCGAGGAGTTGGGCGATATCGTAGCCCTTACCTTGCTTCCCGAAGCGTCCGAAGTAGGAGAGGTCGCGGCGAATCTGCGCCGCCGTCACGCCGATCCGATCCGCGAGGTCGTTGGAGGAGATACTACCGATCCCGCCGCCGAGCAACTCGTCCAGTGTGCGCGCGTAGATCGGCAGGCGACGGATGACGACTTCCGGTATCTCGGCCTCGTGCTGGCTGTTGAAGCCGCGCGCCGGGCCGATCTGCTTGCCCTCGTCTCGCTGGGACGCCACGCTACCACTCCTCGCCCCGCGTTCGCGGTCGCGAACTCGGCTGGCGATTCGCTCCACCACGTCACCATCGTAGCGTACCATATCGCCGCGCACTTCGTGAAGATCATAACGAATGCGGCGACGACCCGTTTCGTTCCCTGGCATCGACCCTGCGATCGGTCCCCCTTACGGATAGGTGTCCGTTGAAGGGCCGCGCATCGCCGCGAAATGAAGGAGTATAAGGATGGAAGTCGCACGCCAGGGGCAACTCTGGACCCTCGCTGCCGATGTTGTCGGCTTGCCCGAGCCGATCGTCAACGTCTATTTCGTCGGTCGCCCCCAGGCCGGGGATCGCGGCTGGACGCTGATCGACACCGGCCTGACCGGGATGGCCGGGAAGATCGTCAGCGCCGCCGAGGAGCGTTTCGGCCTCGCGGCACGCCCGGCGGCGATCGTCTTGACGCACGGCCACTTCGACCACGTCGGGCAGTTGGCCGAGTTGGCCGAGCAATGGGACGTCCCGGTCTACGCCCATCACCTCGAAATGCCCTACCTCACCGGGCGCTCCGCCTACCCGCCGCCCGACCCGACCGTCGGCGGCGGCGCGATGGCGCGCCTCTCGCCCCTCTACCCGCGCGGGCCGCTCGATCTCGGTTCGCGCGCCCAAGCCTTGCCCGACGATGGCAGCGTACCGACCCTCCCCGGCTGGCGCGCGATCCACACCCCTGGTCATACGCCCGGCCACGTCTCGTTCTTCCGCGAGGCGGATCGCCTGCTGATCGCTGGCGACGCCTTCGTGACGACGAAGCAGGAATCGGCGATCGCGGCGCTGACCAAGCCGATCGTCGTGCACGGACCGCCGGCGTACTTCACGCCCGACTGGCGCGCGTCCCGGCGCTCTGTCGAGGCGCTGGCGGCGCTCCACCCCGCGATCGCCGGGACGGGTCACGGGCGACCGCTCGCCGGTCCCGAGTTGGACGAGGGGCTCCAGGAACTCGCGCGGGACTTCGACCGCGTCGCGGTCCCCGCCAGTGGTCGCTACGTCGCCGAACCGGCGGTCGCTGATGAGCGCGGTGTCGTTTCCATCCCCCCGGCGGCGCCCGATCCGTTCCCGGCCCGCCTGCTGGGACTCGGCGCATCGTTCGCGGCGGCGGCGGCGATCGTCGCGCTGCGGCGGCGGTCGGTGACGAGCCGTTAGGCGCGCCCGCGCGGTCGGCGGGGTGTCCCCATAGCACGGGGACACCCCGCGCCCTTGTCCACGGACAAAGGTCATCCTGCCGGTGGGGATGACGCCCGATGCTATACTTCATCCGTGCAGAGAATAGGGTGGGCATCGTTGGAGGATCAAGCCAAAGTATGAGTGAACATTTGCGAACGACCCTCGAAGACCTCGGCGCGCGCGTCGACCAAATCGGGAGGCGTCTTTGACTTACCCGGGAAAGAGGCGCAGATCGCCGAATTGGAAGCGCTGAGCGGCGACCCGGACTTCTGGAACGATACTCGCGCGGCGCAGACGACGATGCGCAAGCTGACCGGCCTGCGCGAGCAGGTTGAGGAGTGGCGTTCGTTTAGCCAGGGGATCGCCGACACCGAGGAACTCTTAAGTCTGGCGGTCGAAGAGGACGACGAGAGTGTCATCGCGGAGGTCGCCACGGAAGTGGAGGGCCTAACCAGACGGATCGCCGCGCTGGAAACTCGGTTGATGCTCTCCGGCCCGTATGATGATCACGATGTGATCATGACGTTCAGCGCCGGTGCGGGCGGGGTCGACGCCCAGGACTGGGCCGAGATGCTGCTGCGGATGTATCTGCGCTGGGCCGAGCGGCGCGGCTTCAAGACCGAGGTGCTCGACTACACCGAGGGCGAGGAGGCCGGGATTAAGAGCGCGAGTATCGAGATTCGCGGACCCGACGCCTACGGTTTCACCAAGGGCGAGAAGGGCGTCCACCGGCTCGTGCGCCTCTCGCCGTTCGACCAGGCGCACCGTCGGCACACCGCCTTCGCCCAGGTCGAGGTGATGCCGGAGGTCGAGGAGGCGGGCGAACTGGAGATCGCCGACGAGGAGTTGCGGATCGATACGTACCGGGCCTCAGGGGCGGGCGGTCAGCACGTCAACAAGACCTCGTCGGCGATCCGGATCACGCACCTGCCGACGAATATCGTCGTCACCTGCCAGAACGAGCGCTCGCAGATGCAGAATCGCGAGTCGGCGATGAAGATCTTGCGCGCCAAACTGCTCGATGTGCGCGAGCGCGAGCGCGAGGAGGCGCGGGCGAAGCTGAAGGGCGAGCGGCTGGCCACCGAGTTCGGCAGCCAGATCCGCTCCTATGTCCTGCATCCGTATACGCTGGTCAAGGACGCCCGCACCGACGAGCAGACCGGCAATATCCAGGCGGTCCTCGATGGCGATCTCGATCCGTTCATCGAGGCGTACTTGCGCACCCAGATCGGTGTCGATGAGCCTGCGGGCGCGAGCGCCTAGCCGCGTGGAGTTGAGGATGTGGCAGCGGGCGTGGGGCGAGGGATTGGGCCGGGTTTGGCGTGCCCTGCTGATCGTTATCCTGTTCGTCGGGTTCGGTGGCGGCGACCAGGTTGCGGCGGTTCGCGCCGCGCCAGCCCCGCCCGCCGCTGCCCCCCTCGTCTCCGCCGCACCGCGTGTCGCCTCGCAAGCCGCCAAGCCCGAGTTCCCCGACCGGATCACCTTCACCCTGACGGCGGAGAGCGGGGCGGCGGAGATCACCGACGCGCGCCTGTTCTATCGCCCGACGGCGTCGGAGGTCGCGAATCTGTCGATCGCCCCGGTGACGCGAGGCCGGCGGATCGAGCTCACCCATATCGTCGATATGAAGGCCCGTTATCTCCCCCCCGGCCTGGAGATCGAGTACTACTGGTCGCTCATCGATGCCGCCGGGAATCGCACCGACACCGCCCCGCAGACCTTCCTCTACCAGGATGGTCGTTTCTCGTGGCGCACCGTCGCTGGCGGCCGGGTGACGATCTACTATTATTCCGGCAACGACGATTTCGGGCGCGATCTGCTGGATACGACGCAGCGCACGATCACCAAGCTCGGCCAGCGGTTCGGTGTGACCGGCGACAAGCCGATCCAGATCGTCGTCTACGGGAACAATCGCGATTTCTCCGCCTCGCTGCCGCCGAACAGCGCCGAGTGGATCGGCGGGCAGGCCCACCCCGACCTGGGGCTGATCGTGACCGGGATCCAGCCGGGCGGCGGCGCGGCGGCGGAAATTCGCCGCATCCTGCCGCATGAGGTCAGCCATCTCCTGCTCTACCAGGCGACCGAGAACCCCTACGGTGGCCCCGCCCACTGGCTCGATGAAGGGCTGGCCGTCTATAACCAGGAGACGGCGGATACCAGCCTCAAACCGCTCCTCGACCGGGCCGTCGCGACCGGGACGTTGCTGCCCGCGCGCGCCCTTAATTCCAACTTCCCGCTCGATCCCACCCAGGCGCGCCTCTCCTATGCCGAGAGCCATAGCCTCGTCGGCTATCTGATCGGCACCTATGGCGACGCCAAGCTGGGCGAACTCCTCCGCTCGTTCGGGGATGAGCTGTCATACGACGAGGCGTTGCGGCGCGTCTACGGCTTCGACACCGACGGCCTCGACCGCGAGTGGAAAGCCAGCCTCAACTATGGCGGCGACAAGCCGGTGGCGAACGGTAATTCCGGCGGGATCGGCTCCTTCACCGACCCATTCGGCGGGAGGACCGAGGCGCTGCTCGGTGTGGCGCTGCCGATCATCGGCTTCAGCGTGATCGTCGCCGTCGGGCTCGCCCTGCGCCGCCGCCGCCCCGCGCTGTAGCCGGAGACTGCAACACCACCCTCGCCGACTTCTCGCCGGACCGCTTGGCCGCGCTCGGGGTCGCGCATCTCCCCTTGCAGCCAAACTACAGTGGACAAGGTGCTGTAAATCGCGCCGAAATGAGGAGTCGGAGGAGTGCATCGGGAGAAATCTCGACTACACTCATACCGACTTCGGGTGAAAATCTTGCCTGTCCAGCCCGCGCAGGCGGGCTTTGTGGCCGCAGGCCCGCGAGGCGTGGCTTCAGCCGCCAGCCAGCAGCGCAGGTTTTCCGCCGAAGTCGGTATAAGTGCAGCAACCGCGTGCGGGGGTTTTCCCGTTCGAGGGCGGGCACCACTACCCTCCTGCTACTTCATACCCACTTATCCCTACCGACCATCGTTCATTTCTCCGCCTAAGCGCAGCTTGATAGCCCTCCTTACGGGGGCAATATATCGCGGCGCTCGCGACCCATTAGCCTTATGGTGAAGCTGGCGGTAGGTGCCGTGTCGATGAGGGAAGAGCCACCACTATGGTCGCGGTCGAGCTTAAGGGGTGTCCAGGATTGTTCTTTCCCGTTGGGAACCCTTCACTCCACCTCGTACGCCGGGAACTTAAAACCCATCTCCTTGTTGAGCAAGCCGCCCTGCCAGAGCGCGGCGATGCCGCGCTTGTCGAGGTGTTCACCGGCGAAGATCGGCGGCAGCAGGAGATCGACCGCCGTCGCCTTGGAGAACATGCCGCAAGAAGCCACCCCAAAGATCGGCACGTCACCGGGGGCGTAGGCGAGCCAGAAGAGGCTACCGG
>CADCWN010000011.1 GCA_902806415.1 uncultured Thermomicrobiales bacterium
CTGGCTGGGCTCGGAGTCGCGCGGGTCGCCGCCGACCCGGCGGTCGCGCCCGCGGCCGGGGTGCCGGGCGGCTGGGGCGGGCTCGTCTATCGCCGGCTCCACAGCAGCCCCGCGATCTACCGCTCGCCGTATCCGCCGGACACCCTCGCGGCGCTGGCCGCCGCGGTCGCCGGCGAGGCCGAGCGCGCGCCGGTGTGGTGCTGCTTCGACAACACCGCCGAGGGAGCGCCCCCCCGCGACGCCCTCGCCCTGCTCGCCCTCCTGGGGCAGCCCTGAGCGGCTGTGCCGTCTACTTCAAGCATCCGCGCGAGTTCGGCCCCCTAGGCCGGTCACGCAACACGACGATAGTCGTGGCGGAGGCCACCCGGGATCGGGAGGGCGACAACCCGCACCGTGCCTCCACCTTGTCGTTCTGCAGTCGCCGATCGCGTCGGATGTGGCGGAAGCCATGGCGATGCCAGCGCGGCACAGTCCCGGGCGGACGATCACCAGGGCAGCGGCCCAGGTCCGCAGTCGGCTGGCCGGGAGGACCAGGATCCTACGATCAGTGGCCGTCGTCCGGGGGTGCTTGGCGGCGCGGCCGAGGACGACGAGTTGGTGGCGCGGCAGGTAACGGAAACGCGGGGCGGGGCGGCGCTCATGGGGAGGCCCTCCAGGCGGCACATAGCGACGGCGGCACACGGCGACGGCGGCGCACGGTCACGTCGCCGAGCCAGATCCCACCGCCCGCATCGCCCTGCGCACGCCGCCGAACAACGCGGCGCCGCGCGGATGGCCCGAGTAGTCGCGACAGGGATGGTACCACGACGACGCGGTGTGACGAGACAGATCCGTTGCCGAAGCCTCACGCCCGGCGGGAAAGTAGCCGACAGACAGGAGGAGGCCGCGCTTTGTCGTCACCAGGGCTAGCCAGGAAGAGAGTTGACAACGCGGCACCGGTACGGCACGCTGCTACTGGCGGTGCGGGTGTGCAACGTGGCGTCGCGCTTGAAGACGGCGACCCGGGTTCTCAAGAAGGAGCGACGAGTATGTCGGGCCGGATCGTGCCGACGCGAGGGCTGAAGATCGGGATGTATGTCCCCTTCAGCGAGCGCCAGATGCAGGGGGAGACGCCGCATTGGGTCGATATTCTGGCGATGGCCCGGCGTGCCGAGGCGGTCGGGTTCGACTCGCTCTGGGTGCCCGACCACCTCATCCAGTATTACGAGGGGGTCGCGCCGCGCGGCGGCTGGGAGTGCTGGTCGCTCGTCTCCGCGCTGGCGGCCAGCACCAGCCGCGTCGAACTCGGCACGATCGTGACCGCCACCAGCTTCCGCAACCCGGCGCTGCTGGCGAAGATCGTCGATACGGTCGAGGAGATCAGCGGCGGGCGCGTGATCCTCGGCCTCGGCACCGGCTATCATGAGCCGGAATATCGCGCCTTCGGTTACCCGTACGATCACCCCTTCAGCCGCTTCGCGGAGGCGCTGACGATCATCCACGGGCTGCTGCGGCACGGCCGGGTCGATTTCGTCGGCCAGTACTACGAGGCGCGCGAGTGCGAGCTGCGCCCGCGCGGCGGCCCGCGCCCAGCGGGGCCGCCGATCCTGATCGGCTCCAGCGGCCCGAAGATGCTCGATCTGCTCGCGCGGTACGCCGACCTCTGGAACGTCTGGCTGGTCCACGGCGTCAGCCGCCCCGCGTCGATCCCGCCGCTACGCGCGCGGGTGGACGCCGCCTGCCGGGCGGTCGGGCGCGACCCCGCGACCGTGGGGCGTACCGCGACGGTGTTGGTCGACTACGTCGGCACTGACGACCTCGCGCTGCGCCTGATGCGCCCGGCCTCCACGCCCGAGGCGATCGTGGGCGACGCGCCGGCGGTCGCGGCGGCGTTGCGCGCCTTCGCCGACGAGGGGATCGCGCACCTCCAGGTCTTCCTCCAGCCGAACAGTCTCGCCGGGATCGAGCGCTTCGCCCCCGTGCTCGAGGCCGTCAAGCGGCAGCACGGGGGATAGGCCCATGGAGGCGGTGGACGCCGGAGACGGGCGGATCGCGCCGCACCGGCTACATCGGGGTCCCCCGCCCGCCCGGTGCCTGGATCCTCAATCTCGTCGCGGCTGACGCCGACGCCCTGCCCGGATGGCTAAACGGAGAGGGAACGCCCTCCCCCGACGACGGACACCGCCGTCGTCGGGGATGCCCACGCGCGAAGGATGAAGGATGAAGATTACGCGGATCGAGACGTTCCTGGTGCATCCCGCCGGGCGCAACTTCGTCTTCGTGCGGGTCCACACCGACGCGGGGCTGCACGGGATCGGCGAGGCCTACTCGGCGGGGCTGGACGACGCCGTCGCGGCGGTCATCCATGACTTCGAGGGGTGGCTCGTCGGGCGCGACCCGCGCGACATCGAGTTCCTCTGGCAGCTCATGTACAACGCCTCCCGCTTCCCCGGCGGCGTCATCACCAACGCGGCGATCTCCGGGATCGAGCACGCCCTCTGGGACATCGCGGGGAAGGCGCTCGGCGTCCCGGTCTACCAGCTCCTCGGCGGCAAGTGCCGCGACCGCGTGCCGATCTATCTCCACGCCGGGGGCGCCACCCCGGAGGAGCTGGCGGAGAACGCCGCCGCGCGCCTGGCCCGCTACGGCTGCAACACCGTCAAGGTCAGCCCGTTCGCGCCGGGGCGCGCCGCGCTGTCGAGTGGCGCGCTCAACCGCGCCGCGGCGGCGCGCCTGGAGGCGCTGCGCCGCGCGCTGGGCGACGACGTGGAGATCGCCGTCGACGCCCACGCCACGATCTTCGAGCCGGTCCGCGCGCTCCAGCTCGCGCAGGCGATCAAGCCCTACAACCCGTTCTTCTTCGAGGAGCCGCTGCGCCCGGAGAACATCGACGCGCTGGCGGCGCTGCGCCGCCAGGTCGACGTGCCGATCGCCACCGGCGAGATGCTCTACACCAAGTACGAATTCCGCGACCTGCTCGTCCGGGGCGCCGCCGACATCGTGCAGCCGGACATCTGCTGCGCGGGCGGGCTGCTGGAGCAGAAGAAGATCGCGGCGATGGCCGAGGCGTTCTACGCCACGATCGCCCCGCACAACCCGGTCGGCCCGGTCGCCACGGCGGTCAACGTCCACCTCGCCGCCTGCACGCCGAACTTCCTGATCCTCGAGTACCTGCCCGACGACGTGCCGGCCCGCGGCGAGCTGGTGGACGAGCCGATGCGCCTCGTCGACGGGCACCTGGAGCTGCCGACCCGCCCCGGCCTGGGGCTCGACCTGAATGTCGAGGCGTTCGCCCAATACCCCCACCGGCGCTGGCACCGCGCCTTCCCGCTGCGCGCGGATGGCGCGATGGGCTACCCGTAGGCGGGCGGCCCGGCGTCGTTACGGACCCGCGGCCGGGTACTGGCCCGCCCGCCCGGAAGGCACCGTGGCCCACGTCGGATGGCACGAGTAGCCACGACGGGGCCGCGGCGCCGGGCCGCCCCGGGGCCTTTGCTCGACTCCTGTACTGGCTGGTTGGCGTATCCGTGCGAGAATCGCGAGGCCCGCATGCAGGCAACACGCCGCCGCGGCCTGCTCCGGACCACCGCCGCCGATGAGGAGTCCCCTGCTCGCTCGCCTCCTGCGCAGCGTCATCCGTA
>CADCWN010000012.1 GCA_902806415.1 uncultured Thermomicrobiales bacterium
GGCGTGCTCGACGACGACGGCTTCCTGAAGATCACGGACCGCAAGAAGGACATCCTCATCACCGCGGGCGGCAAGAACATCGCGCCGTCGGAGATCGAGAACGCGCTGAAGGTCTCCCCCTACGTGCGCGAGGCGATCGTCCTCGGCGACGGGCGCAAGTACCTCAGCGCGCTCATCGGCATCGAGGCCGACACCGTGGGCGACTGGGCCGCGCGGCGGAACATCGGCTTCACGACCTACGCCGACCTCGCCGGCCGGCCCGAGGTGCGCGAGCTCATCCAGGCGTGGGTCGACGAGGTCAACCAGGACCTCGCCCAGGTCGAGCAGGTCAAGCGCTTCACGCTCCTGACGAAGGAGCTCGACGAGGAGGACGGGGAGCTGACCGCGACGCAGAAGGTCAAGCGCTCGGCGATCGCCCGGGAGTTCGCGCGCGACGTGGAGGCGCTCTACGCATGAGCGAGTTCCTGCAGCTCTGCTTCGCGGGGCTGGCGCTCGGCACGCGCTACGCGCTCGTGGCGCTGGGCTTCGTGATCATCTACCGGGCCACGGGCGTCATCAACTTCGCCCAGGGCGGGCTCCTGCTCATCGGCGCCTACCTGGCCTACGCGTTCAACCGGACGGGGATGCCGTTCGTCTTCGCCGTGCTCCTGGCCATCGCGGTGTCCGCGATCCTCGGCGCGCTGACGGAGCGCATCGTGCTGCGCAAGATGGTCGGCCAGCCCGTCTTCGCGGTGGTCATGGTCACCATCGGCCTGCTGTTCATCGCCGACCAGGTCGTCACCTCGATCTGGGGCTTCGACGCGCTGAACCTCAACGACCCGTGGGGCGTCGACACGGTGGCGGTCGGGGACGTCGTGCTCGCGGTGAAGGACCTGTGGACCATCGCGCTCGCGGCCGCCGTGCTGCTCGGCTTCTTCGCGTTCTTCCGCTACTCCAAGCTCGGCGTGGCCATGCGCGCCACGGCGTTCGACCAGGAGGCCGCGCTCGCGCAGGGCATCTCCGCCCGGCAGGTCTTCGGCGTCTCCTGGGCGATCTCCGCGGCGCTGGCGTGCCTGGCCGGCGTGACCGTCGCCGCGGGCCCCGCGGCGCTCGCCCCGGGCATCGGCTCCATCGCCCTCGTCGCCTTCCCGGCGATGATCGTGGGCGGCCTGGACTCCCCGATCGGCGCGGTCATCGGCGGCATCGTGATCGGCCTGACCCAGGCGCTCACCGCGGGCTACCAGCAGGACCTGTTCTCCTGGGCGGGCAGCAACTTCTCGGCGGTCTCGCCCTACGTCGTGATGGTCCTCATCCTGCTCGTGCGGCCCTACGGGCTGTTCGGGACGAAGGAGGTGCGGAGGGTCTGATGCGCCCCCACCACCGGATGACGCGGCACTACGCCGACGACCTCAAGCTCTTCCGCACCCGCGGGGCGAAGGTCGGCCTCGTGCTGCTCGTGCTGCTCTACCTGCTGCTGCCGTTCTTCCTGGTCAGCGACTTCTGGCTCAGCGTCCTGGACTACGCGGGCATCGCCGCCGTCGGCGCGATCGGCCTGAACCTGCTCACGGGCTACACGGGCCAGGTGTCCCTCGGGCACGCCTTCTTCATCGGCGCGGGCGCGTACGTGACGGGACAGCTCGGCGGGGAGCTCGGCGTCCCGCTGCCCGTCTGGCTGCTCGGCGCGGCGATCTTCGGCGGCCTCATCGGCGCCGTCATCGGCCCGTTCGCCCTGCGCCTGCGCGGCAACTACCTGGCCATCGTCACGCTCGGCCTCGTGTTCCTCGGCGAGCACCTGTTCCGCAACCTGCCGGAGGTCACGGGCGGCAACTCGGGGACGTCGATCACCGCCCCCGCGACGCTCGGGCCGATCGACTTCGCCGACCTGTCGCTGCTCGGCGAGAACTTCTCGCTCAACCAGGGCTTCTTCTGGCTGATCTGGGGGATCGTCGCCATCGCCGCGCTCCTGGCCAAGAACCTCGTGCGCACGCGGCCCGGCCGGGCGATGCA
>CADCWN010000013.1 GCA_902806415.1 uncultured Thermomicrobiales bacterium
CGTTTCATGCATTGGGCTTCAGAATCCGCTATACTCGCCGGGATCGGTCCACTGGCGAGTAGCGAGCGATACCGACCGGGCCGCGACCTGACCCTGGAGGGGTAATGGCTGGCTACAGTAACCCCACCCGCGAGGATGAGCCGATCCACGTGGTGCGCACGATCGGGCGGATCGCGCAGATGCTCCTTGAACTGCGCGACGAGTACGAGCGCCGCCCGCGCCCCGACACCCTGGCCCAGATCGACCAGCGCCTCAACGACCTCGCCGAGCAGCGCGCGAAGCTCACGCAGCGGCGCGGGATGGCGGGGGAAGGGGGTCGTGAGTCGTGAGTCGTGGGTCGTGAGAATGCGCTGGTAACGGTACGCCGCTCCGCGAACAGGCAGCCCCTGATGGACAGGTCTCACGACTCACGACTCTATGCCGTACCGCTACTGCCTCCACTGCGCCGCGCCACTCGTTGCGTGCGAGATCGCCGGATTGAGTCGGCGGTATGGCCCCGCCGAAGGTTGCGGCTTCATCCACTACATCAATCCATTGCCGGTCGCCGTCTGCCTGGTGCAATATCGGGGCGGGGTGGTGCTGATTCGGCGCGGGGTCGCGCCGCGCCTGGGATATTGGGCGCTGCCCTCGGGATTCATCGAGGCGCACGAGACGCGCGAGGAGGCCGCCCGGCGGGAGACGCGCGAGGAATGCGGCTTGGAGGTCGAGGTCGGGGAACTGCTCGGCATCGCTATGTTCGTCGCGCCGCCGGGGCTGAACGCCCTCGGCCCCGGCGACGATACCACCAACGCCCGCGTGTTCCCGCTCGATGCCCTGCCTGATGCGTTGGCGTTCGCCTCGCATGGGCAATATCTGGCGATGCTGCGGGCGCGGGGCGGCGGGTGAAGCCGCCCCGCGCCCGCCCCTATGCCCCCTCCCGCTCGCCCTCGGCCTGGCTGGGGCGCTGGCGTGGGTCACGCGCGTTCACCGCGTCGGTGCCGGTCGGCTGCGTCGGCCCGGTCGGCCCGGTCTGGTCGCCGCCTTGCTGCTCGCGCAGATCGGCCTCGATCGTCTCGCGGTCCCCCTCCGCCTGACTCGGCTGCTGCGGCCCGGTCGCCCCGGCTGGCGTGGCCTGTCCGTCGCACTTGCCCATGACCCATACCTCCTGTAACGCCTCATCCACCCGCTCCGGTGCCGCCGTGTCCGGCTGTCGGCCTCGCTGCTGCTCGCTCCAATGATCTTGCGGGCTTACTGGCTGGCATTGCTCCGCGACCCGCTGCGATGGCCGCCCTTGCCGCTGATGCCGCCCGCCTTGCCGCCGCGCGTCTGCGGCTCGCTGCCCCGATACTCGCGCCGCTGGTCGCCCTTCTCCGCCCCAGTGCCCTTCCCGACCTGCTCGGCGGGGCCGGTGTCGCCGCCGCGCGCCCCCGCCGGGTCGGGCTCCGGCTGGTCGCCCATCGGCTCCGCATCCGGCGCGCCCGAGTTGGGCGGCAGCGCCTCGCCGTGAGCCAGCGGATCCCCGGCCTCCCCCGTGCCGCTGGGGAGGACGCTCACCTGCCCGCCGGTCTCGCTGAGCGGGATCCCCTCCTTCCGGCAGTGGCGCACCAGCCCGTCGTAGTCGGCGTAGTAGCCTTGCGTCGGGCGGTCTTGCCCGTCCGCGAACTGCGTCACCCGCCCATCCGCCAGATCGACCACCCTGGTCTCCGGAGCGATCTGCGGGGCGAAGAAGACGTTGACACCCCGCCCCTGTAACTCGTGGGGCGTCCCCACGTCAAGATTGTTCGCCGCCCACTCAAATCCTTCCATACCTCGGCCCTCCTTCGCGCTGCGCCCGTCAACCCGCGCGGCCAGCCCGCGCCCTTTTATCCAGGTGACACCGTCTTATCCAGTCGGTGTGCCAATGGTACCCGGATCCTCACCCGGCGCGATGTCGGCGCGCTCGTGCTCCAGCGCACCGTCGTCGCCGCCGTAAGGTCCGGTGCGGTCGCCCTGTCGCCGCGCGGTCGGTGGCTCCGGCGGGGACTCTGGGGGATCGGTCTGCTCCTCGGGCTCGATCGCGTCGCGCTGCCCCGCCCAGGCACCGTCCTTGTTGTCGGGTTCGTCGGCCCGCCGGGTGCTCGTGCGCCCTTCTTCCGGCATCGTGCCCTCCTCCATCCTTGTTTGGCCACGAAGTATGGCCACGAACGTCGATGACCACCGGTGGTGCATGACCATTGGCCGCGATGATCACAGGGCGGGCGTTGCAGGGCGTGTGCCATTGGATGTGAGGCGGGCGCGGACGAG
>CADCWN010000014.1 GCA_902806415.1 uncultured Thermomicrobiales bacterium
ACCGCCGCGACGCGCGTCGGCGACGTCGATCTGTCGTTTTGGAAGACACGACAAGTGGCGAGGCCATAGGGCAACGGCCTTCCCATTGCCGGGGACTAATACTACTTCGAGAGCGAACTTGGTAGGAGATTGGCTAGCGGCTGCGTCGCCCGCGAGGGCAACTGCCCCCGCGCCCTGCGGTCACTAAGCTGGCCGACGCGGGTCGACAGCACAGTGATTCAACCAAAGGCCAGTCTCAGTCGGCATCAGCCAGAGTCGATATCCCAGCAGTGCCCAGCCACTGCCGAACAATGCGATGACAGCAGCCCCGACGCCCGCAGGCAGCAACTGCACGGCGTGGACCAGCGGCCAGAGTGGCAGTAGAAAGAGGCCCAGGAGGCCGAGGAACAGCAGCGCGGCGGCCCAGCCGGGCGGCGCTCCAGCGGAGCGGGCAGCAATTCCCGCCAGGACCATGGCGGCACCGAGCGCGAGCGTCCCAAAGATGCGCCCGGCGGTGAAGAGCGGATCAAACATCGTGATCACGCCCGCGAGGCTGAGCGCGCCGAGCGTCAGCGCAACGTACGCCAGGAGGCGCGCGATCTGGCCAGTGCGGATCGCGGACAGCCGGACCCAGGCGACAGCACCGAGCAGCCCCAGCGTGGTGAGCAGCAGCGCCAGGCTCCCAGGCAGGCTGTAGGCGACAAACAAGCGCCCATCCACGATCTCTGAATACCCCATATCGTCCCGGTAGAGGGTGTCTGTGCCCCATGGCTCGAGCAGTTCGCAGACGCCATAAGGCGCCCATAAGAGACCGCCCACGATGGCCGCCGGGCCGGCCCAGCGAGTCAATGCCGTCGCACCCATCGTCTCGCTCCTTCCTGACATCCGAAGCCAGAGTTACACCCCGCTCACCTTCCCTCTTGGCGAGGTCAGGCGGCGGCAAGGAGCGCACCGATGGCGCTCAGGAGCACGACCAGGCCGATGACGACCGGGACGGCCAGGACCACCATGACGCCGCTGCCCCGGCGCAGCCCCGACGCACCCGCCGTGTCACCCTGCCGCCACGCGCCTGTCGGGAGCGCGCGGGCGAAGAGCGCGACCACCAGCAGGGCCAGGAACAGCACCAGAGCCGCCCGGAAGTCGGCGCTCACTTCCCCGCGACCCAGCAGCCCCACGCCGGCCGCCATGCCGAGGGGAAACAGCCCGAGCAGCGCGGCTCCCGCCAGCAGGGCATAGGCACCGAGCGCGCCGAAGCGCGGCGGCCGGTTGGGCGGGAGGGGGGGGAAGGCGCGGTCGGCGCGGTCGGCCAGCGGCGCGACGACCAGCCCGAAGAGGAGGAACAGCGCGGCGAACAGCGCGACGTTGAGCGCGGGGAGGCCGAAGCGGTGGAAGTCGAAGTTCTCCCGCTCGACGACCGCCGTGCCGCACGCCGCCATCAGCAGCGCCCCGAACACCAGCCCGCGACGGCGGCCCGACGCGGGCAGCCAGGGCCGCAGGGCCACGTAGAGCAGCCCGCCGAAGATGCCGAGGAAGGAGCCGAAGAACAACAGGAAGCCGGTGTCGGCGGTGAACGCGCCGATCCGGTTGCCGTTCTCCGTGATCTGCCCCCGGGCGGCGGGACCGGCGGTCAGCGCCACGATCTTCATCGCGAGCCGCGAGCCGACGCCGCCGGCGACGAACCCGGCCCCCAGGCCGGCCAGCACCCCGATGCCCATTGCGCGGAGCAGCCCGGCGACCGACCAGAGGACCGTGCCGATCAGCCGACGAGGCCGTGCCGGGGCCTGCGTTGCCATCGCTCCTTCTCCCTTCTGCACCCTCTTCACGTACCGGGTAATGGCGTGCTGGTCGCCTCAGCACGCCCCGACCGCTCACCCTCCCGGAACACGTAGCCCACCGCCACCCACGCGATACCAAACGGTATCGCCAGCAATATCTGCGCATTCTGATCGTTGACCCCGAGCAGCGCGAGGGTCCCGACCACCAGTAGGGCCGCTGTCCAGCGCGGGAGTATCCCGGACCGGAGAAGCGCGATACCCAGGAGCAGAAAGCCGATGACCACCGCGAGCCCAGCCGGGAGGACAATGTACGGCATGAGCGGGAAGTCGCCCCGAAAAAAGACGCCCTGCATCAGGCCGGCACCCAGGATCGTCACCACCCCGGTCACGGCGGCGATCAGCCCGAGCCGTCCCGACACCCCGAAGCGCCCGGCGTGCCGCGCACGGCGCACAACCGCCGCCAGCCCTGCCCCGATCAGCAACACGGCGGCGATGAACAGCGGGGCGGCAGCGCTACTGTCCCGTATCGGTCGTATGTCACACTCGTCCGCGATGCAGCCTACAGGCATCAGCGCCACGGCGACGGCGTGCGCGATCCAAAACACCCCCCCGAGTATGGCCGCCGGGCCACCCCAACGCAGTAGTCGCGAAGACCCCATCCTGTTCCTCCTCCCCCCGCACGGGACCGGCCCCTACCGAGCGCGTGGGATACCAGGGTCGGCTGACCACAGCCGGGCGAGGGCGGGACGCCACCTGCGCAGCGCCAGCCAGTAGAGCGCCGCCAGCGGCACCCCGCCGACCAGCGCGTGATCGAGCAGGTGGTACCGTGCCGCGACATCCGCGCCCCACGTAAGGTTGGTCTGGCAGATCCCGGGCAAGTTCCGGCTGCCCAGCGCGTAGGGGATGGCGCAGGGGTTCAGCAGGTGCGGGAGAACCTCGATCAGACCGACGACCAGCACCGGCCCAACAAAGGTGAGCACGCGCCGCCCGCCCACCGCCCAGTGCCTGCGGAGCAGGTCCCAGGCACCCGCGAGCAGGCTGGGCAAACCGAGGAGGATCGCCAGCCCGTAACCCAGCGTCATGCTAATCCAGGGCAGATCCTGCACTCCTGGCAGGCCCCCACCTCCGAAGCAGGGCGGGTTCGGGCACGCATCAACGACCGGGGCTTCTTCCGCTTGCGGCTGCCACGCGACAGCGACGACCACGCCACCGACCACGGCAATCGCGACCGCGAGGAGCAGAATCAGCAGCCCATAGCGCGCCAGGCGGTCGGACAGACGCTGCCAGCCCGCCGCCGGTGCGGTCGCGACCACGTCGCCACGCTCGACCATCCCTGGCCTCCTGGCCTCCCCCGACCCGCCCACTGAGCAGCCAGGCGTGCAGCGCACGCCTGACGTACTATCTGGCGAACGCTACGGATACCCCCAGTGCGCGCTTCCATCAGCGCGTATCCTGGTTCCGGTTGTGGCCGGGGCGGTGCGGCGCACCGCCCCGGCCAGGGAATCCGCGCCGCGGTGTCAGATCCGTCGCCGCGCCGCCCGCGCCGTCGCCAGCGCGGTCAGCGCCAGGGCGAGCGCGCCGAGGGGGAGCGCGCCGCCCCACGGGGTCGCCGCGCCGCCCGCCCCGGTGTTCGGCATCCCCGGCGCGGCCAGCGCCAGCGTCGCGCAGGCGACCCGCCCGCCGCTGTTCCCGGTCGGGTCGGTCACGTTGTCGTCCGGGTTGGCGTGGATCACCAGCGCCGTGCCGTCGGCGTCGAGCAGGCTCGTCGGGCCGGCGGCGAGGGTGACGCCGGCCGCGGTCGCCCGGTAGGCGTGGCCGCTCTGGGTGGCGGTGCCCGGCCCGACGACCAGGTTCGGCAGGTCGCCGGCGTGCGCGCCCGCGGGGTTCTGCAGGCCGTGCTGCCTCCCGGCGGGGTTGAAGTGCCCGCCCGCCGTGGCGAAGTCGGGGCCGTCGCACTTGCCGACCGCGTGGAGGTGGATGCCGTGCTCGCCCGGCTTGACCACGTCGACGCCCTGGAACGTCACGTCGAGCCGCACCCCGCTCGCCAGTTGCTCGAGTTGCACCCGCCCGATGGCCCGCCCCGCGCCGTCGACGAGCGTGCCGCCGGCCCGCTCGCCCTCCGCGCCGACGACCGGCACCAGACTTAGGAGTGCCACCAGTGCGAGTGCGAGAAGCACGATGATCTGTCGCATTGCACGCTCCTTTACACTGTGACTACAGGCCACGGGATCGCTTGTCCCTGCGGGTCTCCCCCACCGGGGCATCCGACGGGGATCCGCCCTGCCAGCCTCATCGTTTTCCGCTAGGCACCCTCCTTACCCGCGCTCATTCTGGGCCGATCAGCGGCGGCTATCAGACTTCCTCTGCCACATTGGCCCCGCCCCCCACCGGGTCTACCGGATCGCGCGGAAGAGGGCGACTGACCTCGTCCTCTGCGGCGCACGAGCGTGGTGGTCAGCACGCTCGCGCCCGACTGACTGTGGGCGATCTCGCAGCGCCGGTCGCCATCGCCCAGCCACTAGCAGCGCAGCAGGAACGCACGGTACTGTCCGACCATCGGCCCACCTCCCCGACACAACGCCGGACACCGTGCCCGTCGTGCAGTCCTCACAGCGTAGGCGCGCCTTCTTACCATTCTCTTAATCTGATTCTACCAGCCCACCACACTGTCGGCTAAGCGGTGGTGTTGCAGCGCTACGCCAGCAAGCAAACGCTCTACTCGCGACTCCCGACGCCTCTCCCCACCAGCCCCAGGATCGTCTCTGCGACCGCGCCGCGCGGCACCAGGCGATCCTCGCGGTTGGCAAGTGTGCGCACCTTCACCTGGCCGCTCTCGCGCTCGTCTTCGCCGACGATGGCGACGAGTGGGACGCCCTTGCGATCGGCATAGGAGAGCTGATCGCGCAGGCTGCGCCGCTCGTTGAGGTAGACTTCGGCGCGCAGCCCGGCGGCGCGCAGTTCCGAGACCAGGGCGAGGGCGTCGGCGACGCCATCATCCTCAGCCCCGCGCATGATCGCGACGAGAACCTGGGAGACGGTGCGGATCGGCGGTAGCAGGCCGAACTCCGCGATCACCTCGAAGACGCGCTCCAGGCCGATCGCGAAGCCGGTCGCCGGCACATCGCGCCCGCTGAACGAGCCGATCAGGCCATCGTAGCGCCCGCCGCCGCCGATCGAGCCGACCTTCGGGCGCTCGACCGCGATCTCGAAGACCGGGCCGGTGTAGTAGTCGAGGCCGCGCACCATCGAGAGTTGCAGCGTGTAGTTCTCTCGCGACACGCCAAGCCCGCCGAGGAAGCCGAGCAGCCGCTCCAGGTCGTCGGCCCCGGCGACCACGTCGGGGAACCCCGCCGCGCGACCGCGCAACGCGGCCAGCACCTCGGCGTCACTGCCGCACATCGTGACGAGATCGAGGACGCGGTCGGCGGAGTCGGCGGCGACGCCGCGCTCGATCAGTTCCGCGCGCACGCCGCCCGGGCCGATCTTCTCGATCTTGTCGATGCTGCGATAGACCTGCCCCGCCTGGTCATCCGCGACCCCGGCCAGCTTCGCCAGCCCGGTGATGATCCGACGGTCGTTGATCTGGATCGTGAACTCTGGGAAGCCGAGCGCCGTGAGGGCGTCGGTCACGGTGGCGATCGCCTCGGCGTCGGCGAGCATCGAGGGGCTGCCGACAGTGTCCACGTCGCACTGGTAGAACTCGCGGAAGCGCCCGCGCTGCGGCCGATCGCCGCGCCAGACCGGGGCGATGTGATAGCGCTTGAACGGCAGGACGAGCTCGTTGGCGTGCAAGGCAGCGACGCGCGCCAGCGGCACCGTCAGGTCGTAGCGCAGGCCGACCTCGCGCCCGCCGTGATCGGTGAAGCGATAGAGCAGCTTCTCGTCCTCGCCGTACTTGCCGGTGAGGGTGGCGGCATATTCGAGCGCGGGGGTGTCGAGCGGCTCATACCCGTGGCGCTCGAAGACCTCGCGCAAGATCGCCATCACCTGCTGGCGCAGGAGCATCTGCGCGGGCAGGAAATCGCGGAAGCCGCTGAGGAGTTGCGGCTTCACCTGCGCCCGCCCCTTGCCGCCGCCGTCGCCATTCGCCGTCATCATTCCTCCGGGTAGCATTCAGCCGTCAGCTATCAGCTATCAGCTATCAGTTTCTTGTCGGCTCGTCGGGGGGCTGCGGCGAGGATAGGTACTGGTGCCGTGACCTCCCCGGAGTCGACCGGCGCGCCCTCCTGACCGCTGACCGCTGTGCGCCGATCGCCCGGCACGAGGAGGGTCAGCGCCAGAGCGACGACGAGCAGCAGCGGCAGGAAGGCCAGTGCCTGTGTCAGCCCGATCCGATCGGCGAGCGCGCCGGTGATCGAGACGCCGATCCCGGCGGTGACGAAGCCGATGCCGAGGATGAGGCCGGTGGTGACGCCGACCCGCCCCGGCATCAGGCCCTGGGCGAGAGTGAGGGTCGCGGGGAGGGAGAAATCGGCGACGAAACCGGCCAGCGCGCCGAGGAGGAACGCCCCGGGTCCCGGGAAGGCGAGTAGCAGCCAGATCGCCGGGCCGAGCAGGACCAGGGAGCCGACGATCGCCAGTTTGCGGCTGAAACGATCAGCGACCAACCCGCCGACGATCGTGCCGAGCGAGCCGGAGATGATGATCACGAAGAGGAGCGGGCTGTAGAACCCGGCCCCGTAGCCGAGCGAGCGGTAGAGGATCGGCAGGAAGGTCACCAGCACCATGAACGTCCAGGAGCGCAACATCACGATCCCGAGGACGGCGAGGAGGGGCCGGAGTTGCAGCGTGCGGATCGGCGCGGCGGTCGCGCCCGGCTGCAGGGCATGGCGGCGGCGATCGATCGCGCCGAGGCCGAAGGCGAGCCAGGCGGCGACGATCACGGTCAGCGGCAGCAGGGCGAGCGGCCCGCGCAGGCCGAAGAGACCGAAGAGCGCCGCGCCGACCAGCGGCCCGAGCGCGAAGCCGCTGGTGCCGCCGACGGTGAAGAGGGAGAAGCCGGTGTTGAGGCGCGCGGATGGGGCGACGAGGGGTACATTCGACGCGCCGAGCGGGTGGTAGGCCCCGGAGCCGAGCGCGGCGAGGATGGCCAGGCCGAGGATCGCCGGGTAGCTCGTGGCGAAGCCTATCAGGGTGAAGAACGCGCCCATCCAGAGGACAGCGGCGGGACCGAGCCAGCGGCTGCCGAACCGATCGACGAGCAGGCCGAAAATCGGCTGGCTGACCGAAAGGGCCGTGGTGAATACGGTGGCGATCAGACCGATCGCGCCGAGGTCGAGCGCCAACCGTTCGCGGAGGATCGGGTAGAGGATTGGCAGCAGCCCGGCGTAGAGGTCCACCGTGAAGTGGCCCGCCATCAGCATCAGCAGTCCGCGATTAATCAGCCCGACCGCGCGCATCCCGACTCCCCAGGCGACCCCATCCCCCGCCTCAACAGGAGGATGGTACGGAGCGATGATAGCGGAGAGCGGGAGTGGCTGCCAACTGGCGAAAGGGACAGCGAGCGAAGGCGGTGAGACGCGCGGCCCGTGACGTTGCCGATCTTGCTCGACCGTCATGGGCCTTCTGCGCTATCTCCGGCCCGCCGCGAGATCGTACCAGCCACCCCAGGGGTGCGTCCAGCCATCTGTTTTCCAACGCCAAATGAGATGCATAACCACCCCTACAATGGTCGCACTAGGGAGTAAGCGCCAAAACTAAGCGCGCCTGGTACGCCACAGGGAACCGAACACCATCAGAAAGACAGTCCACTTGGTCACTCGGAACCACACCGGCTGAGCCTTTATTGAGAAGGCAACTCGCAGTTCACGCCTAATCATTTCGGACGGTTCCATACCTTGCTCCATGTTGTATAGCCTTTCGGCAATTGGCTCGACAGCTTCAGCGGAAATCTGACACGCAGTTACCGGCAAAGCCGTATGGCTAACCGTAATAATTAGCCATACTCTAGTTATAAATTAGACTAGGCTAAACATTCAAGGTGGACGATAACCCGCTAGGGCTATGCAGCATCACCTATGCTGTCTAGCCCTAGCGTCCGTCATCACCTACAAATGTTTTCGATCGGCAAGTCCTCTGTATATATCTGGCAAGGTTTGAGCCTGCCAGCGCATCCGTAATAGCAATCAAGAGCTAAGCGTCGCGAACGTTCGGACCTATCGGGCGAGTGCCGGTACAGGCCGTCGATGCTCCCGAGACACCACAGCCGGATTCGCCAGCGGGATCAACAA
>CADCWN010000015.1 GCA_902806415.1 uncultured Thermomicrobiales bacterium
GGCGACATCGCAGCGCCCGATCGCCTTCATCGAGCGGATCACGCTGTACTGCTCGACCTCGCCGTGCTCGACCCGCCCGCGACGGCGGATCCCGGCGGTGTCGATCAGGGTCAACTGCTGACCCGCCCACTCGAACGGCGTATCGATCGGATCGCGGGTTGTGCCGGACACCGCCGAGACGATCGAACGCTGCTTCCCGAGGAGTGCGTTGAGGAGCGCCGACTTGCCGACGTTCGGTCGCCCGACGATCGCGATCTTCGGCGTGTCGTCGTCTTCCTCCTCGTCGCCGGGGGGCAGGGACTCCACCACGCGGTCGAGGAGGTCGCCGGTGCCGTGGCCGTGGAAAGCCGAGATGGCGATCGGCTCGCCGATCCCAAGCGCGTAGAACTCGACCGCGTTGTCGCGGCGCTCCTGGCTCTCGGCCTTGTTGACGCCGAGGACGATCGGCTTCCCACTGGCGCGCAGCAGATCGGACACGCTCTCGTCGGCGGCGATCAGGCCATCGCGCCCATCGACCAGGAAGACGATCACATCCGCCTCGCTGATCGCCAGTTCGGCCTGCTCGCGCGTGCCGCGCCAGATCGCGGAGATGTCGGAGCGCTCGATCTCCTCATCCGATTGCAGGCCACCGGTATCGACGAAGTCGAAGGTGCGCCCGTTCCAATCGGTGATCCCGTAGGTCCGGTCGCGCGTGGTGCCGGGCGCGTCGAAGACAATCGCGCGGCGCTCGCCGAGCATACGATTAAACAGCGTCGATTTCCCTACGTTCGGTCGCCCCACCAGGGCGACCAATGGCCTTGCCACGGTCTGCCTCCCTCATTCTGTCAAGCAAAGTATAGCAGGGAGGTCGCGATCTGACGCCCCTCGCCCCGGCACCCTCAGGGAGTGCCGGGGCCGGGGGCGTTCGCGGGATAGACGATGCTAGAGGACTTCGCCCAGCGCCTCGGCGAAGCGATCGATCTGCGCGCGGGTGTTCAACTCGGTGGCGCAGAGAAGCATCGCGTCGCCCAGGTCCGGGTAGTCGGTCGCGAGGTCGTAGCCGCCGATGAAGCCGAGACCGAGCAGGGCGGCATTAACCTCGGCGGCGGGGCGGGGCAGGCGCACGACGAACTCGTTGAAGTAGGGGCTCGTGCCGACGACCTCGACGCCGGGCAGCGCCCCGACCTGCTGCGCCAGGTAGTGCGCCTTCTGGTAGCAAAGGTGCGCCACCTCCTTGACACCGCGCGCCCCCATCAGCGCGAGGTAGACGGTGGCGGTGAGCTGGATGAGGCCCTGGTTGGTGCAGATATTGGAGGTCGCGCGCTCGCGGCGGATATCCTGCTCGCGCGTGCGGAGGGTCATCACGAAGCCGCGCTTCCCCTCCACGTCGGCCGTCACGCCGACGACGCGACCGGGCATCAGGCGCACGAGGTTCTGCTTGCAAGTCAGGACGCCGAGGTACGGCCCGCCGAAGTTCAGCCCCGCGCCGAATGGTTGGCCCTCGCCGATCGCGATGTCGGCGTCGAACGCGCCGGGCGGCTTCAGCAGGCCGAGCGCCATCGGGTAGGACGCGACGAGGAAGAGCGCACCCGCGCCGTGGGCGATCCGCCCGATCTCGGCCATGTCCTCGATCGCGCCGAGGAAGTTGGGATAGCCCACCGCGACACAGGCCGCGCCCTCCGCCGCCGCGCGCAGGGCCGCCAGATCAACTTGCAAGGTCGCCGGATCCCACGGCACCTCGACGATCTCGACGCCCAGCCCGACGGTGTAGGTCCGCAAGACCTGGCGGTAGGCGGGATGCAGCGTCCCGGCGACGACGAGCTTGCGGCGTCGCGTCGCGCCGATCGTCATCAGCGCCCCCTCGGCCAGGGCGGTGCCGCCGTCGTACATCGAGGCGTTGGAGACATCCATCCCGTAAATCTGGCAGATCATCGTCTGGTATTCGTAGATCCCCTGCAACGTCCCCTGGCTCAACTCGGGCTGGTAGGGAGTGTAGGCGGTCAGGAACTCGCCGCGTTGATTGATGTAGCCGACCGCCGCGGGGACATAATGGCCGTAGGCCCCGGCCCCGAGGAACGACGGCAACTGCCCGACATGATTATTCGTCTCGGCTAGCTCGGTCAGCCGGGCGCGAACTTCCTGCTCGGAGCGCGGCCCCGGCAGCTGCAATTCCGGGAAGCGCAGCCCCTCCGGGATGTCGTTAAACAGATCGGCGACCGTATTGACCCCGATCGCCGCCAGCATCTGCTCCCGGTCGGCGTCGGTGTGGGGAACGTAGGACATTTTTCGCTCCGCTGTAGTCGTGGGTCGTGGGGCGTGAGTCGTTAGATTCTCGCTGGCAGACAGCGTCTGGCTATCAGGCACAGCGCCAGAGACAGATTCTCACAACTCACGACCCACGACCCACGACCCGTTTCAATGGCCGCCGGCCGCGATGTGCTGCTCGTATTCGTCGGCACTGAGGAGGTCGGGGGAGTCGGCGGGGCCGGCGAGGCGCAGCTTGACCATCCAGGCGCCCTCGTAGGGGGAGGCGTTGACCGTCTCCGGCTCGTCCGCGAGGCTGTCGTTGACCTCGACCACCTCGCCCGCGACCGGGGCATAAATGTCGGAGACGGCCTTGACCGACTCAACGACGCCGAACGCCTGCCCCTGGCTCAGCTGCTCGCCCACCTTGGGCACCTCGACATAGGTGACATCGCCCAACTCGCTCTGCGCAAACTCGGTGATCCCGACCGTGGCGATGTCGCCCTCGATCTTGATCCACTCGTGCTCCTTGGTGTACCGCCGGTCGGTCGGAAGTTGGCTCATCGGACCTCCTCACATATTCGTGATGGTCGAAGGTCGAAGGTCGAAGGGTGGGACTCGAGAGGGAACAAGGCTATGTGCTCACCGCGTATTCGACCTTCGACCGTTATTCGTCATTTACCTGCTCGCTTGTAGAACGGCGTCTTGACCTGCTCGGCGCGGACCGGCTTGCCGCGAATGATCACATCGAGCGGCTTGCCAACCCCCGCGACGGCGCGATCGACCAGGGCGAGGCCGATACTCTGGCCGAGGCTCGGCGAATGGGTGCCACTGGTGACGTGGCCGACGGTCGCGCCATTGACCTGCACCTCGTACTCGGCGCGAGGTGCGCCGCCGCGCTCGACCATCCTGAAGCCGACGAGGCGGCGCGCGGGCTTCTCGTCGCGCACGCGCAGGAGGGCGTCGCGCCCGATGAAGTCGCCCTTGTCGAAGTTCACGGCCCAGCCGAGCCCGGCTTCGAGCGGGTTGACCTCCTCGGTCAGCTCGTGGCCGTAGAGGGCCATCTTCGCTTCGAGGCGGAGGGTATCACGCGCGCCGAGGCCGATCGGCAGGAGGCCGTCGGGCCGGCCGGCTTCGAGGATCGCCTCCCACAAGCGCTCGCTCTCGGCGATCGGGAAATAGAGCTCGAAGCCATCCTCGCCGGTGTAGCCGGTGCGCCCGATGATCGCCTGGATGCCGAGGATCGAGGCTTCGATCGCGTCGAAATAGGGGAGTGCCGCGAGATCGGCGGGGGTGAGCCGCCCCAGGATCGCCTCGGCGCGCGGTCCTTGCAACGCCAGCATCCCGGTCCGGTCGGTCGCGTCGTCCACCGTCACGTCCCACTCGGGGTGCTCCACGCGCCGCGCCCACATCCAGGCGACATCACGCTCGCGGTTCGAGGCGTTGACGACGACGAACCAGCGCCCGGGCAGGCGGTAGATGAACAAATCGTCGAGGACGCCGCCATCGGGCTTGCAGAGAAGGGCGTAGCGCGACGACCCCTCGTTGAGCGAGGCCATGTCATTCGTGACGAGCCACTGAAGGTAGGGGAGAGCGTCGGGGCCGCTGACGACGACCTGGCCCATGTGGCCGAGATCGAAGAGGCCGGCGGCGGCGCGGACCGCGCGATGCTCCTCCAGATCGCCGGAGTAGCGGACTGGCATATCCCAGCCGCCGAACTCGACCATCTTCGCACTCATCCGCCGGTGCGCCGAGTTGAGCGCCGTCTGGCGCAGTTCGCCTGTAGCCGCCATCCTGACCCTTCCCTCCCGAGAATGCCGAGACCGTCGCACGCACGCCACCGCCACCGGCGCGCGATACGGCGGCGAGTATAGCATAGCGACTATCACAACTCTCGATAGAGCACCGCCCGAGGACAGGCCCAGGAGGAGGGAGAAATACAGTTGCTCAACTGCACTACCGGTCGGTGTAAGACCAATGATCGGAACCACCGTCATTTGCCGCTTGCATGTTCTCTGCGGCGTGCTACAATCTCGGCATCACCGATCCTCATGACCCCGACGTTCGGGGTTAGACACCGGAGTGGTGGGCTAGGACACGGGGCGGTTTGGGCAAACCAACCGTGGGGCGTCGGCCTCCCCGTGGATAGTGCATGGAGGAACAGGATCCTATGGCCAAGATTGTCTTCGAGCACGTCCACAAGCGCTACGAGAACAGCGACCAGTTCGCCGTCACCGACCTCTCCATTGACGTCAACGACGCCGAATTCCTCGTCTTCGTCGGCCCCTCGGGGTGCGGCAAGTCCACCGCCCTCCGCATGTTGGCTGGGCTGGAGGAGATCAGCGAGGGGAGCATCTACATCGGTGACCGCCGCGTGAACGACCTCCCCCCGCGCGACCGCGACATCGCGATGGTCTTCCAGAACTACGCCCTCTATCCCCACATGAGCGTCTACGACAACATGGCCTTCGCGCTGAAGCTCCGCCGGGTGAACAAGCAGGAGATCGACCGTCGCGTCCGCGAGGCCGCCGAGATCCTCTCGATCACCCCCTACCTCACCCGCCGACCGAAGGCCCTCTCCGGCGGGCAGCGCCAGCGTGTCGCGCTCGGGCGCGCGATCGTCCGCGAGCCGGCCGCCTACCTGATGGACGAGCCGCTGTCCAACCTCGACGCGAAGCTGCGCGTGCAGACCCGCGCCGAGATTCAGAAGCTGCACCGCCGCCTCAACGTCACCACAATTTATGTCACCCACGACCAAGTCGAGGCCCTGACGATGGGCGATCGGATCGTGGTCATGAAGGACGGCCACTTGCAGCAGGTGGACTCCCCGCAGAACCTCTACGACAAACCGGCCAACATGTTCGTCGCCGGGTTCATCGGCTCCCCGTCGATGAACTTCATGCCCGCCAAGGTCGATAGCGACGGCGAAGGGCTCTTCATCTCGGAATCGGGCTTCAAGCTGCGCGTGCCGCGCGAGCACGAGTCGAAGCTGGCCTCGCGTAAGGGGCAGCAGGTGATCTTCGGTATCCGCCCCGAGGATATCGAGGTGCGCGACTTCGCCGACGCCGATTGGCGCGACATGACCGTGCAGTCCCGCGTCGAGGTGACCGAGCCGCTGGGCAGCGAGATCCAGCTGCACGCGACGACCGCCGACCACAAGGACAGCCTGGACAGGATCGCCGTCGAGGAAGGCGCGGCGACCGATGTCTTCGTCGCCCGCGTCGACCCGCGCGTCCGCGTGATGGCCGGCGATGTGGTGCCGCTGTCGTTCAACATGGGCCAGATGCACGCCTTCGACCCGCAGACCCAGGAGGCGATCGTCTAACGACCGCGCTCCGATCGACGAGACGAACCGAAAAGGCGGGGCGGCGCATCAGCGCCGCCCCGCCTTTTATCTGCCACCGAGAGAAATGTGTCGTGGCGCGCTAGCCGTCCGTCGCCCGCCCGTTCGCGGGGAGTTCGCCCGCCTGGTTGAGGCGCGGGAACTGCTCGGCGAACCGCTCGTCCTGCTCGTTCTCGCGCGGGATGATGATGAACTCGGGCGGCTGCCATTCCCGCAGCGTGGCGGCGTGGATCGCCTCGGAGTCGCGGACGATATCGCCGGTCTGCGGATCGTAGCTATAGCCGCCCGGCGTGCGCGCGACGTAGATCGGGATCGCGCGCCGCCGCAGTTCGCGCAAGAGCGCCTCCAGTGCCTCGCTGTCCGGTCGCCCGAGCCGGTCGAGGGTGTGGGTGATGATCGCGCCCGCCCGCCCGGCGGCGACATGGCCGATCAGGGCCGTGATCCCGGCGCGCGTCAGCGAACTGTTCGGGCCGCGCTCGATCACGGTCAGTTCCTCCGAGACGCCGTAGCCCAGCCGATTGGCCAGCGCGCGACCGGCGGCCAATTGCTCCTCGACACTCGTGCGTTCGCGCTCGTTGTACTGCGACTCGCGCACATAGAGCAGGACCGTCTTCCCCGCCCCGACGCGCCGCGCCTGTTCATCGCTCAACTGCCCCTCCTCGCGGTCGCGGCGCGCTCACCACCACCGCCGCTTCCTGCGCTCCGCCCCCTCGACCTTGGTCGGGCGAGCGGGCAGCCCGCCACCCGGCGGGACCGTCGGCTTCCTCCCCGGCTGGAAGAGCCATTCCCGCACCGGCTCGCCGCCGCTGAGATGCTGGCGGACGATCGCGCGCACCGCCTCAGCGGTCAGGCGATTGTAGAAGACCGGCCCCGGATAGACGTTCATCGAGGGGCTTTGCTCGCAACGATTGCGGCAAGCGCTCAACTGGATCGAAACCTGCTCCTCCAACCCCTGCGCCGCGAGTTCCCCTTCCAACGCTTGCAGCAGTTCTTTCGGCTGGAACCGCGTGCAGCTCGGCCCACAGCAGATATGCACACGATAGGGCGCTTTTTCGAGCATCCGTCGCTTCCTCGGTGATGATACAGCCGTAAACCGATCGGCTCGATGCGCGCGAATGACTCGCGGCTGCCGACGCGCGATCTACTCTCAGTATACCCCGCACTATCCCTCCGGGGCAGACGAAGGTGCGACCGGCCGCGACACGCCCTCTCCCTCCCCCATGCAACAGCACGAAGAGCAGGAGTAGCAGAAGGGCGACGTCGCGCAACCCCGCCCTTCTGTTATGGTTGCAGGCCATCACCCGGTCACTCCCGCCCGACAGTTCAGGCAAGATCGTAATCGAGATGAATCGTCGCGGTCGCGCCGACCGGGGCGACCGACAACCCCTCGCCGCGCAAACCCCGCAATTCGCCCGTGCCAGACCCCGGCACGATCGTTAGGATCGTCCGCGCCTCCCCATCGGAGAATGTCCCCTCATGGCGCAGCACGAAGCTGCCAACGCGCTCGCCGATTCGTCCCGCCACGCGCTCCAGGCCACTGAAACGCGCCGAGGCGCTGTCTGGATAGTACATGATGAACAAGATGGTGGTCGTCCCCGCGATGTCGCCGCTATAGGTTCCGGCCACCAGCGCACGGGTGAGTTTCGGACCGCCCTCGATTTCGCTGAACGAGCTTTCGTCCCAGCTCCCGGGCTGAAATGTGGCATCGGCACGGGTGATCATTCCTCGCTCCCTTCCATAATTGTCGTGTCCCCCGGAACCCGTCGCCGAACGCGGGCGAGTGGCACGGCAGACGCGGACACGATAACCGCTATACTTGCCAGGTACTGTCAGGTATCGCTCGAGGTCCGATATGCGCGCGGATCGCCTGCTGTCTCTCCTACTCCTCTTGCAGACGCGCGGCCGGTTGACGGCGCAGGATTTGGCGGACACTCTAGAAGTCTCGGTGCGCACGATCTACCGCGATGTCGAGGCGTTGAGCGCGACCGGCGTGCCGATCTACGCCGATCGTGGCCCGACCGGCGGCTACCGCCTCCTCGATGGCTATCGCACCCGCCTCACCGGACTGACCGGCAACGAGGCAGGTTCCCTCTTCCTGGCGGGACTGCCGGGCGCGGCGGCCGATCTCGGCCTGGGGAGCGTGCTGGCCGCTGCCCAACTCAAGCTGCTGGCCGCACTCCCTTCCCCCCTGCGCGAGCAGGCCGGGCGAATCCAGGAGCGTTTCCATCTCGACGCGCCCGGCTGGTTCCGCGACACCGAAGGAACACCCCACCTGACGGCGGTTGCGCGGGCAGTCTGGGAAGCGCGCGCGATCCGCGTGCGCTACCGACGCGCGGGCCGCGCGGGCGAGGTAACGCGGCGATTGGAGCCGCTGGGGATGGTCCTCAAGGGGGGCGACTGGTATCTGCTGGCGCGCGCCGAGGGACAGATTCGCACCTACCGGATCGCGCGCCTCCTCGCCCTGGAACTGTTGGATGACCACTTCGCGCGCCCGGCGGACTTCGACCTCGCCGCCCATTGGCAGACCCGGGCACGACGCTTCGAGGCGGGGAGCTATCGCGGCGAGGCCACTGTCCGGCTCGGGCCGCGCGCGCGCGAACTCCTGCCATACGTGGCCGCGCCCGCCGTGAACCGGGCGGTGGCGGCAGCAGCCAATCCGCCGGACGGCGCGGGCTGGCTCACGGCGACGATCCCGATCGAATCGCTCGATCACGCCATCGGCGATCTCCTCAAGCTGGGCGCTGAGGTCGAAGTGCTGGCCCCGCCCGAACTGCGTGACCGGATGGCGGAGACGGTCGAGGCCCTGGCGCGGCGTTATCGCGAGTAGTCGGCAGTCGGCAGTCGGCAGTCGGCAGTGGCTGGGCGGCGGCGTTGCGGCACCGTGCCAGTTCGTGGACCTCTACTGCCGACTGCCGACTGCCGACTGCCGACTACTCCCGCCCTCCGTGCTATCATGGCCGCCGAATACGTAGACGGGGTGAGGTGCGACGATGTCGGAGCCGATCGGGTGGGAGCGGAAGCTGCGGATGGAGTTGTGGGCGCTGGGTGAGGAGAACAAACGGCTCTTCGAGGAGTTGCCGCACGCCAATTCGCAGCGACTCGGTGATCTGCTGGATGAGATGCAGATCCTCCAGGCACGGATCACGGACAAGTTGACGGCCCTGCGCGCTATCCTCCCCTACCAGAAATGAGCAACGCGCGATGAACTCCGAACCATCAGAGGAAATCCGCACCGTCGAGGTGCGCGTGCCGGTGATCCGCCTGCCGAAGCTCTCGACGGGTGAGAAGGTCGAACTACCGCGAAGACAACACGTCACCGAACTCTGCGACTATCTGGCGGATCATCTCTACGAGTACCGCGACTCGCTCGACGCCGCAGACTTCCGGCGCTTGCTCGATGAGTACGCGCAATATCGCCTGTTGGCCAAGGCTGGCGTCGAGGAGTACCCGATCGTGATCGTCGAGGAGTAGCGATGAGCTACCAGCGGTCAGCTTTCAGCGGCCAGTGGCCCCGGCCCGACAAGGCCATAGGCGCTGTGTTCCCGACAGATGCCAATGGCTAATAGCTGACCGCTGACCGCTGGTCGCCAATAACACTCGGAGGATCCATGCGCCTCTACCTCTTCGTCTACGGTCGCAACGAGATGAGTGGTTCGCCAGCGCCGGGGTATCTTATCCAGACCGACGATGGCACCAACGTATTGATCGATACTGGCTTCTCGCGTGAGACGATCGGCGCCTACCAAGACCCTGGGTATCAGGGAATGCGCGTCGATGCGGAAAATTATGTCACTGAGCGACTGGCCGCGATCGGCCTGCGCCCGCCGGATATTCGCTACCTCATCTGTACCCACCTCGACCCCGATCACGCCGGTGGTCACGATGAGTTCCCGGACAGCGAGTTGGTCATCCAGCGCGCGCACTATGAGGCGGCGCGGGCCGAGGTCCACCCGCGCTTCGGGATGACCCGCGCCCATTGGGACGACCCGCGCCTCCACTACCGCCTCGTGGACGGGGATACCACACTGCTGCCGGGGATCGAGCTGATCGAATCGGGCGGCCATGTGCCGGGGCATCAGGCGGTGCTGGTGCGCCTGCCGCAGACCGGGCCGGTCCTACTGGCGATCGACGCGATGCCGCGCGACATCGCCGGGTACACCGCTATGACACGCCCGATCGGTCCGTTCGACATGGACGAGGCGGGGGTGCGCGCCAGCACCGGCAAGCTTCTCGACCTCGCCGAGCGCGAGGGGGTCAAGCTGATCATCTTCGGCCACGACGCCGCGCAGTGGCAGACGTTGCGAACGGCGCCAGAGTATTACGAGTGATCAGTCGTCGGTTATCAGTCGCCTGCAAGAAGCGGCGACAATGGGTGTACTATCCGTCAGGGTGGTAAGCGATGGTCGCGACACAGGAACGGGAATGGAAACAGGGAGCGGCGGCCTTCTCCGCCCAGCAACTCCCAAGGCATATGCCCGTAATCTCGCGCTGATCAAGCGCCAAGTGGATGGTCTCAGCCATGCCGACGGCCTGCTACAGCCACTGATGCGGGGTAATACGGATTCTTGCATGATCGTCCCGATTAGGTGCCGGGCCACCGGTGGTAGCGTGTCGCGCCGCCGGTGACGGCGGGCTGGGCGAGGAGTTCGCGGCGGGCGGCGATGGCACCCGCCGCTGCGGGGACGTCGGCCTGGTCGCGAGCGGCGAGCGACGCGCTGAGCGGGGTCCAGCGGCGCTCGGCGGGCGGCCTCTTCGTCCGCGTCGACCGCCGCCAGGTCAGGGCGTCCGGTCCGTCGTCGCATCGATCCAGGCCGCCACGCGCGCCCCGCTCCATAGCCCGCCGCCCGGTGGCTCCTCGGCGGCCAATCCGTATTACTGGCCGAGGGCAAGCGACCGAGAGGCTGAATTGATTATCTTGATCAGCGGCCCGATCAACGCCGGGAAGACCACCATCGGGCGCGCGCTGTCAGCCTCGCTGCCGCAGACCGCGCACGTCGAGGTGGATACCCTGCGCGAGTTTGTCCCCTTTCTGCCGCTGGAAGAAGCGATTCCGATTAATCTGGAGAACGCCGCCACGATCGCGCGCAACTTCATCCAGCGCGGCTTTGGGGTGGTACTCACCTACCCGCTCGGCCAGGCCGACTACGATTACCTCCTGGACGCCTTCACCGATCTATCGGTGCCGATCCACACCTTTATCCTCGGCCCGACACTGGCAACAGCGCTCGCCGATCGGGGCGCGCGCCTCCTCTCCGAGCACGAACGTCGCCGCATCCGCGAGCAATACAACGATGGTCGCCATCGAGCGCCATTTGGCATACGGCTCGACACCACCGCGCAAACGCCCGCAGAAACGGTCGCCACGATCTTGCATCATATCCGCGCGCCTCAGGGCACCGATGCGCCGTAACCAACCCCCACCTCTTTCCACCTTCGATCCAATTCGTATTCGTCATTCGCCATTCGTACTTCGTCACTCCCCGCCCCCTCCGTGTCTCCTGTTCCGTCCCCCATCCGCACCCATCGCAAACTTCCCATCGGCGGCTGGGGCGTGGTAGCATGACCGCCGTGGGAAAGGGTGCGTAGGGAGGATGGGGACGATGGTGCGGATGTCCGGGGCACGGGCGGTTGTGGCCCAACTGAAACGCGAGGGGGTGCAACAGGCGTTCACCGTGCCGGGCGAGAGCTTCCTGTCGGTCCTCGACGCCCTCTACGATGACACCCAAATCCAACTGATCGCCACGCGCCACGAGGAGGGCGCGGCCTTCGCCGCCGAGGCGATCGGCAAGCTGACCGGCCAACCGGCCCTCTGTATGTCCACGCGCGGCGTCGGCTCGACCAACATGGCGATCGCCTTCCACACCGCCTACCAGGATTCCTCGCCGCTGATCGCGATCATCGGCCAGGTCGAGACGCCGTATCGGCACCGCGAGGCGTTCCAGGAGGTCGAACTCGCCCCCTTCTACGCCCACATCTGCAAGTGGACCGCCGAGGTCACGCGCACCGACCGCCTGCCCGAGTACATCCACGAGGCGGCGCGGCGGGCGATCGGCGGGCGACCCGGCCCGGTCCTCCTCTCGGTCCCGACCGATGTCCTCGACGAGGAGTGGGATTTCACCGACGAGCATTTCCGCCCGCGCGCCGTCGCGCCGCATCCCGCGCCGAGCGCGCGCGACGTGACCGCGGCGCTCGATCTCCTCCTCGCTGCCGAGCGGCCGCTGATCATGGCCGGCGGCGGCGTCCTGCGCTCCGGGGCCACCGACGACCTGATCGCCTTCGCCGAGGCGACCGGCATCCCGGTGATCACCGCCTATCGGCGCTACCACGCCTTCCCGAATCGACACCCGCTCTATCTGGGCGGGATGGGCCTCGGCGCGCCGCCGACCGTCGCGGCGCGACTGCGCGAGGCCGACGTGCTGCTGGCGATCGGCACGCGCTTCGGCGAGTTCTCGACGGCCACCTATAGCGTCCCCACCCTCGATACGAAGATCGTCCACATCGACATCGACCCCGATGTCGTCGGCGTGAACTTCCCCGCCGCTGTCGGGATCGTGGCGAACGCGCGACAGGCGTTGCGCGCGCTGAACACGGCCCTCGCCGACCGTGCCGACCCCGGTCACGCCGCGCGAGGGGAAGCCGCCGAGCGCGACCGGCAGACCTACGAGGAGGTCAGCACACCCCGGGCAATCGAAGCCCGCACGCCCGTCGATCCGACCGGCGTTCTCGCCGACCTACGGCGACTCCTGCCTCCCGAGACGATCATCACCGGCGACGCGGGCAACTTCTGGACCTGGTTCGGGCGGTATCATCGCTTCGGGCTGCCGGGTGCCTACCTCGGCCCGACGAGCGGCGCGATGGGCTACGCGATGCCGGCGGCGCTCGGCGCGGCCTTCGCGCGACCGGGCGTGCCGGTTCTGGCGGTGGCGGGCGACGGCGGCTTCCTGATGACCGGGCAGGAGTTGGAGACGGCGGTGCGGCACAGGTTGCCGATTATCGCGCTCGTCTTCAACAACAATTCGTATGGGACAATTCGGATGCACCAGGAGCGCACCTATCCGGGGCGGGTCAGTGGCACGGCGCTCGGCTCGGTCGATTTCGCGATGTTCGCCCGCTCGCTCGGCGCGCGCGGCGAGCGGGTGGACGACAACCGCGACTTCGCTCCCGCGCTCGAACGCGCCCTCGCCCTCGGTCGCCCCGCGCTGATCGAGGTGGCCACCGACCCGGAGATGATCGCCGTCGGGCAGACGATCGCGCAACTGCACGCCCGATGATCGATGCGGCAAATGCGAGTAGCTGGAGGGGAAGCGTGACGGGGAGCGAGCCACGGCAGGGAACGGTGAGCCGCCAGACCGGCGAGACGCAGGTCGAACTCACGCTCATTGTCGATGGGCGGGGCCAGGCCGAGGCGACGACCGGCGTCGGCGCGCTCGATCATTTCCTGACCCTTTTCGCCCGGCACGGCCTCTTCGATCTGCGCGTGCAGGCGCGCGGCGACTTGGAGATCGACGAGCACCACACGGTCGAGGATGTCGGGATTTGCCTCGGCCAGGCACTCGGCCAGGCGCTCGGCGAGCGGCGCGGCATTCGGCGCACGGCGCACGCGATGGTGCCGATGGACGAGGCGCTGGTGACGGTCGCCGTAGACATCGGCGGACGCAGCTATTGCGTGCTGAACGGCGCATTCACCGGCCCGATGGTCGGCGGGCTCAGCACCGAACTCCTCTGGCACTTCTTCGACAGCATCTCGCGCGAGGCGCGGATGAACATCCACATCTTGCTGCACTACGGGCGCAACACCCACCATGAGGTCGAGGCGATCTTCAAGGCGTTCGCCCGCGCGCTCGACGCCGCGACGACGCTCGACCCGCGCCTCGGCGACACATTACCGACCACGAAAGGGCGAATTGAAGGGGCATCAGGCGAACAAGGGCAATGACGGCGGGCGGTGATAGGCCCGGTGTCGTCACCGTGGCCGAAAGCGCATCGCCCGCGATCACGCCATAGGCAGGGTCGCGCCGGAGTGGCGGCACCCCTAATCGACCCGTTTGCCCTTGCCGACAACGACGATCCCATTGCGGGAGACGGTGAAGCGCGCCCGGTCGGCCTCCTCATCGAAGCCGATCCGCACCCCTTCGGCCACCTCCACGTTCTTGTCCAGGATCGCGTTGCGAATCTGCGCCCCCGCGCCGATCCGCACGTCGTCCAGCAGGATCGCCCCTTCCACCGATGCGCCGCGGTCGGCGCGCACCCCCGGCGACAAGACCGAGCGACGCACGGTCGCACCGGCCACGATCACCCCCGGACTTACCAGCGAGTCGAACGCCTGACCGGGCTGATCATGATAGACGAACTTGGCGGGCGGCAAGGGCGGATGCCAGGTGAAGATCGGCCACTCGCGATTGTAGAGATTAAAGGCCGGCACCGGCGTGATCAGGTCGATGTGAGAATCGTAATAGGCGTCGATCTCCCCGACATCGCGCCAGTAGCCGCGATCGGTGGCGGTCGCGCCCGGCACCTCATTCTGGGAGAAATCGTAGTAGGCCGCGTCGCCGCGTTCCACGAACCGGGGGACGATGCTGCCGCCGAGATCGTGCGCGCTTTCCTCATCCCTGGCGTCGACGTTCACCGCGTCCACGAGCGCCTTGGTGGTGAAGATGTAGTTGCCCATCGAGGCGAACACTTGATGTGGGGCATCCGGCAGCCCGACCGCATCGTTCGGCTTCTCGCGGAAAGCCCCGATCCGGCCATCATCGCCCGGCTCGATCACGCCGAACGCGCTCGCCTGTTCGAGCGGCGCGCGCACCGCCGCCACGGTGAGGCCCGCACCGCTCCGAATATGATGATCGAGCATCTGGCGCGGGTCCATCCGGTAGATGTGATCGGCACCGAAGACGATGATGTAGTCGGGGCGCTCGTCGTTGACGAGGTTGAGGTTCTGGAAGATCGCGTCGGCCGAGCCGGCGAACCAGCGCGGACCGCGCCGCATCTGCGCCGGGACCGTCGCGACGTAGTTCCCAAGCAGCGCGTTCATCCGCCAGGTCTGGGCGATATGACGGTCGAGGCTATGGCTCTTGTACTGCGTCAGGACAACAATTTTCCGGTAACCGGCATTGGCCAGGTTCGAGAGGACGAAATCGACCAGGCGATAGCCACCGCCGAATGGGACGGCTGGCTTGGCACGGTCGGCGGTTAGGGGGTAGAGACGTTTCCCTTCCCCACCGGCAAGGACCATCGCGAGTACATCCATCGGCCTCGCCCCCTCATTAGATCGGGCACACGAACAGCCCGCCGCCCGCGCGCTTTACGCCCCCGCCTTCCCAGCGGCGATGGTGCAGAGTTGGATGAACGTCTCGGCTTTCAGGCTCGCCCCGCCGACGAGCGCGCCGTCGATCTCCGGTTGCCCGATGAACTCGGCGATATTCGCATCGGTCACACTGCCGCCGTACTGAATACGGATTTGCGCCGCGCGCGCCGCTCCGAACTGTTCGCCCAGAGTCCCACGGATCAGCCCAGCGACGCGATTCGCCTCGACCCCGTCGGCGGCGCGACCGCTGCCGATCGCCCAGATCGGCTCGTAGGCGACGACACACTCGGCGACATGGCCGTCCTCGACAGGCGCGAAGGCCGCCGAGACCTGGCGCGCGATCACGGCGTCGGTCGCGCCAGCATCCCGCTCCGCCAACCCCTCACCGACGCAGACGATCGGGCGCAAACCGTGGCGCAGCGCGGCGGCCACTTTCCCGGCGACGATCTCGTCCGTCTCGCCGAAATGCTGCCGACGCTCGGAGTGCCCGACGATCACGTAGCTGCACTGGTCGGTCAACATCGCCGCCGAGATCTCGCCGGTGAACGCCCCGCGATCGGTCGCGTGGCAGTTCTGCGCCCCGAGCAGCAGACCGGTGTCCTCCACATACTCCGCCGCCGGGAAGAGCCAGAGGGCCGGTGGGCAGAGGACGATGTCGATCTCCTCGACATCCCGCCCCTCCAACCCGTCGACCAATTCCTCGACCAGATCCATCGCCTCGTCGTAGGTCGTATTCATCTTCCAATTGCCGGCGATGATCGGCGTCCTCATAGAGCCTCCAGTCGTCAGTCGTCAGTCGTCAGAGTGTTCGCGATAAGGCAGTAGCGATATGGAAGGCTACTCCCCACTGACGACTGACGCCTACTTCTCGTTCAGCGCCGCCACGCCCGGCAACTCCCGCCCTTCCAGGAATTCGAGGGATGCACCACCGCCGGTCGAGACGTGGGAGATCCGGTCGGCCAGTCCGGCGTCTTCAATCGCCGCGACCGAATCGCCGCCGCCGACGATCGTGAACGCGCCGGAGTCGGCGACCGCCTCGGCGATCGCGCGAGTCCCGAGGGCGAATGGCGCGATCTCGAAGACGCCCATCGGGCCATTCCAGACGATTGTCCGCGCCCCCTTGATCAGCGTCTTGTACTGCTCGACCGTCTCCGGGCCGATGTCGAAGATCGCCTCGCCATCCGGCACATCGGCGACACCGACGGCGCGGCGCGGCGCTTCGGCGTTCATCTCCGGCGCGATCATCACATCGCTCGGCAACGCCAGGGTGACGCGCCGCTCCCGCGCCCGCGCCAGCAGCTCGCGCGCCAACGCGGCCTTGTCCGGCTCGTTCAGCGACTTGCCGATCGGGCCGCCCTGCGCGGCCAGGAAGGTGTTCGCCATCCCGCCGCCGATGATCAGCGCGTCCACCTTGCCGAGCAGATTCTCGATCACGCCGATCTTGTCCGAGACCTTCGCGCCGCCGAGGATCGTCACGAACGGGCGCTCCGGTTCGCCGAGCGCCCGCCCGAGTGCGTCGAGTTCGCGCTCCATCAGGAGGCCCGCGACCGCCGGGAGATGCTGGGCGATCCCCTCGGTCGAGGCGTGCGCGCGGTGCGCCGTGCCGAAGGCGTCATTGACATACGTGTCGCCGAGCGCGGCGAGTTGCCGGGCGAAGTCGGCGTCGTTCGCCTCCTCCTCGGGGTGGAAGCGCAGGTTCTCCAGCAGGATCACGTCGCCCGGCCCGAGCGCCCGCGCCGCCGCCTCGACCGTCGGCCCGACGCAATCGGGTTGCAGCGGTACCGCGACACCGAGGAGTTCGCCGAGGCGCGCGGCGCACGGCGCGAGGGTGTACTGCGGGTCGCGCTTCCCCTTCGGCCGCCCGAGGTGCGACATCAGCACGACCGCCGCGCCCGCCTCGCGCAGCGCCGCGATCGTCGGCAGCGCCGCCCGGATGCGCGTATCGTCGGTGATCTGGCCGCCATCGAGCGGGACATTGAAATCGACGCGCACGATCGCCCGCCGACCCGACCATGCCACGTCGCGGATCGTCTGCTTCGCCATCGCCACCTCCCACAGCCGAGAGCAACGGTTCCAAATCGGGGAAAGACGCCCGGGGAGTATGCGCCACCCACGTCACCCCGCGTCGGGCATACTGCGCCCATCGAACGGCGGAGCCTTGCGGGTCATCAGTTCGACCAACTCGGTCGCCGCCGCCGCGCTGATCGCGGCGAGATCCGGGTGGCGCGCGGCGTCCGGCGGATCGCCGCCGATGCTGTACCGGCCATCGGCGAAGAGTTGCACGTCGAGGCCGAGATCGGTCACACGAATCTCGTCGCCCTCCGGTCGCGCCGGGGTATGGATCGGGCAATACCAGTAGGGGAAGCGTCGGGCGCGCGTCGTGACCAGGATGCTGTAGGGCCGACTCCTCCAGAGATGCAAGTCGCCCGCTGCGGGCCAGTTCCACGGCTCCGGCCCGGCGACCGGTTCGCCCTCATGCACCCGCAGGATGAACTCGTCGCCCGTGTCGGCCAGCGCCTCCGCAGCGAACGACCAGCGCTCCTCGCCCTCCGGCGCGATCCCGCGCACAGTCACTCGCCGACCCCGCGCCAGCAATGTTGGTCCCGCCCCCGCCTCGCCCTGTGCCAACCGTATCTCCCCATCGTGTCTAACCAACAGCCCGCTACGCCCCCCGATCCGCTTCACTAACACCTGTCAGGTTAGCCAGGGCTCAATCCCACCCTCCCTTTTAGGGGAGGGTCGCCGCCGAGCGGCGGGGAGGGGTCACCCCACCCCGCGACCCGACAGACATTTTGCGAAACGCAATCCTTAGTCGTTGAACCCGCGCTCGCCCATGAACGCCACCAGATCGGCGACGCGGCAGGAGTAGCCCCACTCGTTGTCGTACCAGGAGATAACCTTGATCAGATCGCCGCCAATCACCATCGTCGAGAGGCCATCGACGATCGACGAGCGCGAATCCTCGCGGAAATCGCTCGACACCAGCGGCTCATCGGTGTAGCCCAGGATCCCTTCCAGGTCGCCCTCGGCCTGCTCCTTGAATGCCGCGTTGATCTCCTCGACCGTCGTGGACTTCTCGATCTGCGCCACGAAGTCGATGATCGAGACGGTCGGCGTCGGCACGCGCAGCGAGAAGCCATCGAATTTGCCCTGCAGTTCTGGGATAACCAGCGCGAGCGCCTTCGCCGCGCCGGTCGTCGTCGGCACGATATTCATCGCCGCCGCGCGGGCGCGGCGCAGATCCTTGTGCGGCCCATCCACCAAGACCTGATCACCCGTGTAGGAGTGGACGGTCGTGACGAGCCCTTTCACCACGCCGAACTTCTCCAGCACGATCTTGGCGACCGGCGCGAGGCAGTTGGTGGTGCAGGAGGCGTTGGAGATGATGTGGTGCCGCGCCGGGTCGTACTTGTCCTCGTTGACGCCGATGCAGAGGGTGATGTCCTCGCCCTTCGCCGGGGCGGAGATGATCACCTTCTTCGCGCCGCCCGCGAGGTGCGCCTTCGCCTTTTCCGCGTCGGTGAAGAAGCCAGTCGACTCGACGACGATATCGACGCCCAACTCGCCCCACGGCAACTTGGCCGGATCGCGCTCGGCGAGGATTCGCAACTCCTCGCCATCGAGGGTGATCCCGTTGGCGCTCCGCTCGATCTCGACCATGTCCCCGTAGCGCCCGTAGACCGAATCGTACTTCAGTAGATGGGCCATCGTGTCAACGTCGCCGAGATCATTGGCGGCGACGATCTCCACCTCATCGCCATACTCGCCGTAGAGCGCCTTGAAGACGTTGCGCCCGATCCGCCCGAAACCGTTGATACCCACGCGGACAGCCATCGTGTCCCACTCCCTTCCTGTCACTGCTCGATGCTAATCGCTGCGATTGCTTCCCCACACGTTGTACCGCACGCCGTATGCCGAAGCCGCCCGCGCAATCCGGGCGATTTCCGCGCTCAGGGTAGCATATCCGCGCGGCGCTCGCGTGGGGGTGCCAAGAAAGGGCGAGGCGAGAAGCGCGCTGGGCGGGAAGTTACAACCACCCGCCACACGTATCGACCATGCCCTACGGAGAATGCCCCTCCCCATATTGACACCCCCACTCCAGCGCCGCACAATGGGCGTGCGATACCGGCGATCGGCTAGACAAGCGAGGCGGATAGAGGAGCGAGCAGCGATGGCTGACGCGGCAATGGCACGCCCTGATCCCGATGGGGGCGGGGGGGATGATGAGCTTGAAGCGACGGTCAGCCGCCTGGCGCGGATCGGGGGTTGCCGCGATGCCAGCCTCGCGCCCGACGCCACCGAACTCGCCTTCGTCGCCGACCTGACGGGCAGCCCGCAGGTCTGGACCATCCCGTTCGCCGGGGGCTTCCCGATCCAGGTGACGGCGCTCGATGAGCAGGTTGGCGGGGTCCACTGGTCGCCGACCGGCGACTGGCTCGCCTTCAGCGCCGCGCCCGGCGGTGGCATGAATGAGCAGATCTATCTCGTTCGCCCGGATGGCTCCGGGCTGCGCCGCCTCACCGATGGCGACGCGGCGACGAACACCCTCGCCGGTTGGACCCCCGATGGCGCGGCGCTGCGCGTCAGCTCGAATCGGCGCGACGGCGCGGCGCTCGATCCGTACCTGCTCGATCCGGTCACCGGCGCATGGCGACTCCTGCGCGCGGCGACCGGGCGCTCGTCGCTCCTCGATCTCAGCCGCGACGGTCGCCTCGCGATCGAGTCGCGCCTGCTCAGTCGGGGCGATAACGACCTTTACCTGCTCGACCTGGAGCGAGGGGGTGAAGCATTGCTGACGCCGCACAGCGGCCCCGGCACCTTCGCCAACGCCCGCTTCTCACCCGATGGGCGGGCGGTCTACCTCATCTCCAACGGCGACCGCGATCTCCTCGCCCTCGGTCGAATCACCCTGGATGACGCGGGGCGACCCGCCCCGCTCAGTATCCTCGCGGAACGCCCCGACGCGGAACTGGATGAGCTGGCCCTCAGCGACGACGGCGCGACGATCGCCTTGCTCTGGAACGTCGCCGGGCGCAGCGAACTCGCGTTCTATGACACCGCCAGCGGCGCGACCGTTGGCGGGACAATCCTGCCGGGCGAGGTGGCCCGGGGGCTGCACTTCACGCGCGATGGTCGCCACCTGGCGCTGACCATCAGCGGCGCGACCGCGCCGCACGATATCTGGCTCCTCGATCGCGCGGGCGGAGCATCACGCCAGCTGACACGCACCCCGCACCCCGGCACCGACCTCGGCGCGCTCGTCCGGCCCGAAATCGCCCGTTTCCCGGCGCACGATGGGATTGAACTGAGCGGCTGGCTCTACCGCCCGCGCGGAGCCGACGCACCCGGCCCGATCGTCCTCGACTTCCACGGCGGGCCGGAGGCCCAGGCGCGCCCCTACTTCAACGCCACCTATCAGGCGCTGCTAGCGCGCGGGATCGGCGTCTTCGCCCCCAACGTACGCGGCTCCTCCGGCTTCGGCAAGCGCTTCGTCAACCTCGATAACGGCGCGCTGCGCCACGATGCCGTCCGCGACATCGTGGCCTGCGCGGATTATGTCACCGAAATCGGTGCCGCCGATCCCGCGCGCGTCGGGATCATGGGCGGCTCCTACGGCGGCTACATGACGATGGCTGGGCTGGCCGACTACCCCGAGCGTTTCGCCGCCGGGGCGAATCTCTACGGCGTCGTCAACTTCGCGACCTTCTTCGCCCACACCGAGCCGTGGATGGCGGCGATCTCGAAGGTCGAGTACGGCGACCCCGACACCGAGGCCGGGCTATTGCGCGACCTCTCGCCCATCCACCGGCTCGACCGCGTTACCGCGCCGACGATCGTCCTGCACGGTGCGAACGACACCAATGTGCCGGTCGTCGAGGCCGAGCAGGTCGTGGTGGGACTGCGCGAGCGGGGTATCCCGGTCGAGTATATCCTCTTCCCGGACGAAGGCCACGGCTTCCGCACGGCCGCCAACCGCATCTTCGCCGCGACGGCGATCGTGCGCTGGTTCGCCGCGTACTTGTAGGTCAACGGTCGTGCCCGGTACGCCGACGTAGGACGCTGCCCCCATCTCCTCGCGGCGAATTTGTTCATCTCTGAGGCGGGAAAAGCGAACCGCCGCTGGCACCCGAGTAGGCTGCATATGCGGTGGTACGCCAATATCGGTGGGTAGGGGGGGAATACGGGGAGGGCGGCACGATGGTGGCGATGATCGAGCAACAACGGGAGGCGCTAGCGGTACTCTGCGAGCGGTTCGGTGTGCGCAGACTCGACCTCTTCGGTTCGGCGGTGGTCGGGCACTTCGATCCGGCGACGAGTGACCTCGATTTTGTGGCCGAGTTTGCTGGGGCTGAAGAACCGGGCTATGCGCGACGCTACATCGAGTTTGTTGAGGCGCTGGAGGAGCTCTTCCAACGCCCCGTCGATCTGCTGACTGAGCGGATGATCGGTGATCGGCACTTCCGCGAGACAATCGAACGGACACGTCGGCGGGTATATGAATAGGATAGCGCGCGCACGGCTTCTTGACGCGCTCGGGGCGTGCCGGGCGATAGGCGACTTTGTGCAAGGGTACACCTTCGCAGAGTACGAGGGGAATCTGCTGCTACGCTCGGCTGTGGAGCGCCAATTTGAGATCGTCGGCGAGGCGCTACGGCGCGCCGAGAGCGCCGACGGGAGCGTCGGTACCCATGTGTCGCATCTCCGGCAGATCGTCGGTCTGCGGAACCGCCTCATCCACGGCTACGATGTGGTCGACCAACAGATCGTCTGGTCGGTCGTCCGGGATGAGTTGCCGGCGTTGATCGAGGAACTTATGACTGCCCTGGCGGACGCCGATGTGTAGGCACATGCTCGTGCCCCCAAGCGCGACGGCACGCCGATCAGCCTGGACGAGCAGCGGCAATCCAGGCGCAACGCCAATTTTTTGTTGCAAAATGGAAGCTAATCCCCCGCCACGCCCCCGCCCGGCAACTCGCGCCGGGAATGATCGGCGATCGAGAACTTGAAGGGGTTGAAATCGGTCCTGGTGTCGAAGTGATCGACGCCCTCGGCGCGCTTCAGCCAGCCGACGATCGCGTAGGTGAATGGGGTCGCCAGCGTCTCGTAGAGGACTTTCGAGACGATCCCGAAGCTGATGATCTTCCAGATGTCGGCGATCGGCAGGACCCCGGCGAAAGCGATGAAGCAGAAGGCTGTCGTGTCGATCGACTGCCCGATCAGGGTCGAGCCAATCGTGCGGGTCCAGAGGAAACGCCCGCCGGTCAGCACCTTCAACTTCGCCAGGACGAAGCTGTTGCAGAATTCGCCGAGGAAGAAGGCGGTGATGCTGCCGAGGACGATGCGCGGTGCCTGCCCGAGAATCGTCCGGTAGGCTTCCTGCCCGCCCTAGTTGGGATCGCCCGGCAGCAGGCCGACAAGGGTGTAGATCAGCGCCATGAAGATCAGCGCGCCGAAGCCGGTCCAGATGACCCGGCGCGAGCGCGCGTAGCCATAGACCTCGGTGAGGATGTCGCCGAAGATATAGCTGATCGCGAAGATCAGGATGTCGCCGCCCGCCAGCCACGGGCCGATCTGCACCGGCTTCGCCACGACCGTGTTGCTGACCAGCAGGATCACGACGAAGCCGACCATGATCAGGTCATAGTAGCGATACGGTGTTGCGGGGCGCGCGGCGCGCGGATCGGCGGCGACGGACGGTGCGGCGGCGTGGGCGCGATCGTTGCTCATCTCTGTCCCTCATCAAGTGGCGCGCGGCGAGTTATCAGCCCCACAGTATAGGGGCGCACAGCCTTTCCCACCCAGCGCCGCTCAGCCGATCAGCTCGCGCAAGACCGGCCAGGCCGAGCGGCGCATCCAGGTGGCGAGCAATGGCGCGGTCGCGACGAGGGCGATCAGCCCGACGTAGAGGGCGATGTCGAGCGCGACGATCGGGCGCAGCGCGCCGTTGAACGTCGGCCAGCCGAACCGCTGAAGCCAGAAGATCCCGAACTGCGCGGCGATCGCCAGCAGCGGCACATATGGGCGCTGCTTCAGCGGCACCACCCAGGCGGCGAAGGTGGCGAGCGCGGTCAGCGCCAGCGCCGAGCCGAGGGCGACGAGCACCGTCCGCTCCCGAAACGGCGGCGCGAGGATCAGCAACCATGCCTGAATCAGCGGCAGCGGCAGGAGCGCCAGCCCGCTGAACGACGACGCGTGCCGCCCGATCGTCACCGCCGCCCCGACGCTCACGATCGTCGCGGCCAGCATCAGCAGCCACGCGATCGCCAGGGGGGCGACCACCACCAGATCCGGGTCGCCGTTAATCTGCACGATGACCTGACCACGGATAATCGCGGCGGGCAGGAAGAGCGCGAGGATCGGGATCAGCACGACGCCGGGGTGACTCCAGGCCGGATAATCGGTCAGATGGGCGGCGAGTGTGCCGAGCGCCAGGAGGACCAGCAGGCCGCCGAGGAGCACACCGACGGGCAGGCGCGGGATAAGGGGCAAGGTTCCGGCACAGGCCAGCAGTGCCAGCGCGGCCAGGATCGCGGGCAGCGCGGCCGCGAGACCGAGGATCCAGAAGTCGGTCCCGAAGGTCGGATTGGGCACCGGTTCGGTCGGCGTGGCACCATGTGGCGACCCGGCGAGCAGCGTGTCCGACGCTATCTCCCGATCGTCGTAGTCCGCGCGCGCGGGCTCGGGTACGATACGCCGCGCCGTCACCATCCCCATCCCCGAACTACGGCACCGCGCCCCACCTCGCGCCTGCACGGCACTGCGGGGCGGGGAGAGTATAGCGCATGGACGAGGGGATCGCGGCCTGGGGTATGCCCGCTATCGCCCTGCGCAGTATAATCCCCCACCGTGCGACAGCGAGAGGGGCGAAGGATTGATCGAGGCGTTGCGCGAATTCTGGGAGAGCTTCCGCACCGGACTGCTGAACGGGCTCCCCGGCGGCAATGATCTGGCGCGCTTCCTGATCCAGTTGCTGAAGATCGCGGTCATCGGCGCGATCGCCCTCACGGTCGCCCGGCGGGTGAAGGCGTGGTCCGGCCGTCTGCTCGGTCGGGCGGGGCTCGCCCCCAACGTCATCGCCCTGCTCGGCAACGCCGGCTTCGCCCTGGCCCTCATCCTCGGGGTTTCCTGGCTCCTCGCCGCCCTCGGCGCGACCTGGACCGCCGTCCTGGCCTCACTGAGCGCAATCACCGTGGCGGTCGGCCTCGCCTTGCAGGATGTGCTGAAGAACTTCGTCGCGGGGATCTATCTCCTGATCGAGCAGCCGTTCAAGATCGGCGACCAGATCACCGTCAAAGGGGTCAGCGGCGAGGTCGAAGGGGTGGACATCCGCACCACGACCCTGCGCACCGAGGGGGGGATGCGCGTGCTGGTGCCGAACAACGTTGTCCTCACCGAAGTCGTCACCAACCACAGCGCCTACGACACCCGCCTGGTCGCGCTCCAGCTCGCCGATACCGGGGCCAATTTTCAGGATATCAGCCGCCTCGTCAACGAGGCGCTGGCCCCGTTCCCGGCGATCGTGCAGGTCCCCGCGCCGCGCGTGACCATCCAGAAAGCCACCGACGAGCAGGCGACGATCGGCCTCGAATACTGGCAACGTGGTGAGGGTGCGGCCCTGCCGGAAGTGCTCTCGCGCCTGAAAGCGTCGTTCCCCGACGCGACGATCACCGTCACGGCGCGGGACGGCGTCAAGGTCGGCGCGACATGAGCGAGTGGCACCCCGGTCCCGCACCGCGCCGGATCGGGATCTACGGCGGCACATTCGATCCGGTCCACCACGGCCACCTCGTCGCGGCGTCCGAAGTCAGCGCCGCCTTGCGCCTCGACTACCTGGTCTTCATGCCCGCCGGGCGGCCACCCCACAAGCGCGACCTGGCGATCACCGGCGCGGCGCATCGCGTGCGGATGCTCGAATTGGCGATCACCGGGCGGGCGCAGTTCGCCCTCTCGACCCTCGACCTCGCGCCCGATCGCCCTTCTTACACCGCCGATTTGCTGGCACAACTGCGCGGGGTCTGGGGTGCGGCGCACGATCTCTTCTTCGTGATGGGGGAAGATTCGCTGCGCGACTTCCCCATGTGGCACGCCCCCGAGCGGATCGCCACGTTCGCGCAACTGGTCGTCGTCACCCGCCCGAACGTGACGGTCGATCTCGGCGCGGTCATCCACGCCGTCCCGACCCTCGCCGGGCGCATTTACCCGGTCAGTATCCCGCAGCTCGATATCGCCTCGCACGACCTCCGCGAGCGGGTCGCCGCCGCCCGCCCGATTGCCTACCAGGTGCCGGGCGCGGTGGAACGCTACATCCGCGACGCAGGGCTCTATCAGACCGCTGACCAGCTAGCCCGCTGATTACAGGCGCTGGGGATTGTCGTAGCGGGTGAACAGATGGCCGGGCGTGCGCGGCGACCGAGTCGGGCCGCACGCGCCCGTATGCCCATTCCTGTTCTCGAGTGCCAGAGCGGCGTCCCGGCTTGCCATTCCGTCGCATCGCGCCGGTCGGGTATCCGTCACAACCCGGCATACGAGCAGTTACCGAGCGTCGATTTGCTCACCGCATACCAGGGAGTCGTTCATGACCATCGCGTTCAATCACACCATCATCGCCGCGCGAGACCGGCACGAGTCGGCGGCGTTCTTCACGAAACTCTTCGGACTCCCCGAGCCGACGCTGTGGGGGCCGTTCGCGATCGTGACGCTCGATCACGGCGTGTTCGTCCAGTTCGCCGAGCCGGGGGGCTCCGACATCCAGATGCAGCACTACGCCTTCCTTGTCGACGACGCCAGCTTCGACGCGATTTACGGGCGCATTCTTGACGCCGCGATCGACCATGCGGCCGATCCGCAGGGGACCATGCCCGGCCAGATCAACACCAATCACGGCGGGCGAGGTGTCTACTTCCGCGACCCGGCGGGGCACGGCATGGAAATCATCACGCGCCCATACGGTTCGCCCGATTGATCCCTGGCGGCGATTCCCCATTAGCGCGGCTGGGCAAGCAGCCGAACCAACCAGATCAGGACGAAGACGATACAGGCCAACACCGCCAGCGCGACGCAGATCACGAGAGCCCCCAGCAACAGCGCGAGCGCGCTCATCCCTCCCCTTCTCTCCTTGTCCAACGCGACATCTCTGTGAGGCGTGGGTATGCCCTTCTACGCGAAGTATCGGGCAGTGGCGACGAACTGTCTCCCCACCACCGCGACTACCCGAACAGGATCGGCGGCAGCCCCAGCGCTGTGCAGCTCCGCGCGGTATCAGCATGGTGGCGCGCGGTAGGCTGCGCGTATTCGAGGCACCACAGCAGTTGCAGGACGGTTCGCCGCTCCGTCTCGGTCGCAGTTAATGGGCGGCCTCCACCATAGGCTGACCAGAACGGATCGCCAGTCATCCCCTGCCAGAGGGTGAGGCGGGCGAGGTCGGACTCCGGGTTGCCCGCCCAGGCGCTATCGAAGTCGAGGAGGCCGCTGAGTCGCCAGCGCTCGGTGCGCGCGTCCAACGCGAGGAGCAAGTTCGTCGGGTTGAGATCTTCGTGGCTCAGGCAGGGAGCGGGCGCTTCAGCGAAGAGTTCCCGCCGTTCCTCGATCACTCTGCGGAAGAGCGCGCGGTGCCGACCATCGGCGATCCGCCGGTCGGCACGCGCGGCCAGCGCGGCGGCATAGGGTTGGCCGTCGAGGACCATGCCGTCTGCGCCGATCTCGCCGCAAGACGGGAAGGTGATGGTGTGGAGGGCGGCGACCGCGCGCCCCAACTCCGCCCAGGCATCGCGCCGCGCCGCCGACGTCCAGCGTTGGCGCGCGACGTACCATGGCACGCCCAGGAGCGCGGTCATAATCGCGTAGCGCCAGCGAGAGTCGCGGTACGAGACATCTTGCGCCAACGGCTCGGGGACCGGCACGGCGGTGCGGGCGCGCACGAGGCGGAGGATCGCGGCGGTGCGCTCGAACGGGCAGGCGAGCGGCGCGGCGGGACCGGCGAGTTTGATCGCGATCGGGAACGACGGGCGGGTCAGCGTGGCGATGACGACCGCGTAATCCCGCCGCCGCCGCACGACGCACTGCTCCACCTCCCGGCACGCGGAGCCGAACACGGTGCGGCACAGCCCGCCCAATTCACCAAGCTCACCCGCCGACAGCGGCGCGGTCGGTTCCCCATCCGTCATCGGTCACTTGTCACCTGTTGGCCCGCGAAGCGGCGCGCTACCCTCCAGACAGATCCCCCGGTGCCGCTGGCAGAGAGGCGAGGGTCCATCACCATCAATGTTCTCTAGCTGCGTCGGTATCACGGTCGCCACTGCACCCACTGCCCACCCGCGCGCGTGAACCACTCGTAGGTGCGATTCGCGAGTATTTGCGCTGGATCGGCGACAAGTTGGGTGATTGCCTCGGCGTAGTCGCTCGCCGCCAGCCCAATCCCTTTGTCAAGGGTGAGGATACCGCCATGCGGCTGCGGTTCCCGCCAGAGCCCGGACCATACGATCCAGCCCTCATGCAAGGCGCGGTAGTCGCGCCGGTTGTGCGTCACGATCGTCCAGCCTCGCTCGGTTGCGTAGAGCAACTGATCAGCATCCCAACGCCCCAATCGCCGCTCGACAACCGTTGTCCGCGCCGAATGTCCCGCCGTGACGAGAAAACCTGCTACGGCGATCGGCATATCCTCATCGAGGTAGAAGAAGGCCATCAAGCCGCACGGTTCGCGGCGAGCCGATCATCCAGCGCCTCTTTGTGGCGCGCATAAAAGGCGCGCGCCGCTTCGAGGGCGTCGAGAGAAATGTCATAGTCCTGGGCGACTTGCGCCGTATTCTCGCCGTCCGGCGCGAGACTGCCGATCACCGACCAGACAGGGTAGCCGTGCTCCTCCTCGCGCAGACGATATTCCTCGATTCGCGGATCGTCCGGATACGGCTCGATATACCGGGCGATCAACGCGTCGGCTTCCCGCTTCGTCATTGCGCGCGACATGATCGATCTCCCGTCATCACTCGTCACCCGCCAACTCGTAATGCGTCACGCCGTCTTCCAGATAAGTCCCCACGCGCCGATCGCGGACCAACTTGCGGAGATGCGCGTCGACCGACTGCGCCGCAGCCGGGTACAGTCGCGGATCGACATCCGCGTAGATCTCCTCGACGATCTCGTTGATGGTGGAGATCTCCGCCGCGATCGCGTCCAGGATTTCCCGCTCGCGCTCGTGGCGGTGGGCGATGTAACCCTCGATCCTAGCGCGCGGGTCGGTGATCGTCGGGCCATGACCGGGCAGGATCAGCTGCAAGTCGAGCGGCAGGAGCGATTCGAGCGAGCGCAGATACTCGTCCAACTCGCCGTCGCGTCCGATCACCACCGTCCCCTCGCCGACGATCAGGTCGCCGGAGAAGAGGACGCGCTCTTCTTCCAGCAGGAAGGCGAGGTGGTCGGCGGCGTGGCCCGGAGTGTGCAACGCGCGCAGCGGGTGCCCGCCGATCGTCAACCGCTGGTCGTGGCGCAGGGCGATGTCCACGCCGAGGATCGGCGCGTAGGTCGCGATCGGCACCCCGATCCGGCGCTGGAGCGAAAACGCCCCCGGCAGATGGTCGAGGTGCGAGTGGGTCACCAGGATCAGGACCGGCGTGCCTCCCAACTCCTCGATCCCCGCCTCGATCGCCGCGATGTGGTCATTGTCGTCCGGGCCGGGATCGACGATCGCCAGATCGCCCGTGCCAAAAATATAGGTGTTCGTCCCCTTCCCGGTCATCAGCGACGGATTGGGCGCGGTTAGGCGACCGACATAGGGCAAGTCCCTCACCAACATGCGGCGACCTCCTCGGGCAACGTGGCCTCTCGCCCATCCGGGTTGAGCGTCGGCAACACCGGCGGCACGGCCTTCGTGCGCGCATGGTCGAGCAGGGCGGCGAGCGAGTCGAATTGCGCGAACCGCTCCAGGTGCTTCGTCTGCACCGGCAACATCGGCAACCCGCCGCGCGCGTGTCGCGTTAGCCCGACGCGCGGCGTGAGCCATTCCCCCGCCGCCATCTCCCCCGCCCAGTGCGTGGCGCCCTGGCCCGGCGGCAACACGCCGAGGAAGAAGTGGGTATCGAAGCGGATGCGCGACGCCTCGGGCGTGATCCAGTGCGCGAAGTAGATTAGGTCATCGGGCGCGATCGTCAGGTTCTCCTCGCGCAGCAGCCGTCCGAAAGGGAGCACACCGGCCAGCAGATCCTCCCGCGCGGCGGCCCAGCGCGCCTCGTTATCGAGCGGCAGCAGTCCGCCCCCCTCCTCGCGCACGATCAGGACGCCGGCTTCCTCGAAGAGCTCGCGCACGGCGCAGACGATCAGCGCGCCGGTCGTCGCCGAGTCCGGCGCGGCGAAGCCGGGCAGCGCCTCGACCCGCCGGTGGGTCGCCGTGACCGTCATGCCGCCCGGCAAGGCGTGGATCGACGTGCTCGCCACGTCATAATCCGGCGCATCGAGGACACCGCCGGGGAAGCTATACGCGCCGGGGGCGAAACGGGCGCTATCGGGTCGCCGGAGCATATAAACCTCGAACGGCTCCTCACCTTCCGCCTCGCGCAGCAGCACGACCGACGCCGCGCGCGGCAGCGCTCTCGTCTCGCCGACCATACCCCGCGTCCCTCCCCCATTCGCGCCAGCGTCACGTTCCCATTCCTGACTATAGCACACGCCCTTGCCGCGTTCTGGTTGGGGAACAAGCGGCTGAATCCGCGTTGCGGTGCGTTGCGCCGCACCGGGCAAGCCATCAGGTCGGCCTCGCCCTGGCCACGAAGAGTTGGTGAGGTGACCCCGGCATCGCTTTTGCATATGCGTCGTGGGAACCAACGCGCCGGCTCGGCGCGTACGCCGGGGGATGCGTGAAAATGAAATACCGGTTTGTCGGAGACAACCTTGTTTGGCTCAGACAAGGAATGCACCGCTGCGATGCCAATATGCCCATCCCGTCCGCCGTTCGATCGCGCCTCCCGCACCTTGCTTCTAACAGTTATGCGTTGTCCGAGTGAAATCGGCCCCGCCTCGATCGAGGCGGGGCCGGTTCCAGCAGCCGCCCTGGACACGAGCAACAACGCAGAGATCGTCGCGAACAACTGAAAGGGGCAACGATGGGAAACTTCTTCCGCAACAACGGCCTGACGCTCGTCCTCCTCATCCTTTTCGCCCTCTCGCTCGTCGGCCACAGCATCACCGGGATGCGCGAGTACAACGACGATCAGCGTGAGCACGGTCAGGAGACGGTGAGCTATCCCGAGTACCTGGTCACCGGGGCGTTCGTCGAGTCGGTGTTCGAGAACTGGGAGAGCGAGTTCTTGCAGATGGGCCTCTACGTCCTGCTCACCGCCTATCTTTTCCAGAAGGGCTCAGCCGAGTCGAAGGATCCGGACGGGGAGGAGGCGGTTGACGAGGACCCGCGCCAGGCGCGCGACAATCCCGACGCCCCCTGGCCGGTCCATCGGGGCGGCCTCGTCCTCAAGCTCTACGAGAACTCGCTCGCCCTCGCGCTCTTCGCGCTCTTCGGCCTTTCATTCATCCTACACGCTGCGGGCGGGGCCAGCGCCTACAACGAGGAGCAGCGGGCGCACGACGGCGAGACCGTCTCCATCCTCGGCTATCTCGCCACGGCGCGCTTCTGGTTCGAGTCGTTCCAAAATTGGCAGAGCGAGTTCCTCTCGATCGCCGCAGTCGTGGTCCTCTCGATCTTCCTGCGTCAGCGCGCATCGCCGGAGTCGAAACCGGTGGCCGCGCCCCATGCCGCGACCGGCGAACGATGAATTGAAGGCGGAACGCGGAATGGATAGCGATTGACTCGGCGCTCTAGCGAATGGCTGCTGGCAAGGCGGTGGTCGCCGATTGATGGCGCTTGACAACTTCATCGCCTCACCCGCCTGGGTGCCGGTGGACTGCAGTCCCGGCTGAAGGCTGCGCCACAAAGCCCTGCTACCCGCGCAGGATAAACCCGCCTGCGCGAGCTGGGATGGGGCGATCAACTCGTTAATCGCCATCAATCGGCGACCATCGCCTTGCCAGCAGCTACCCAGCCCCTTCGCCCCTGATCAGAGAGCCAGTCCCGCGCTGTACCGTTCGCCGATGCCGCCACGCGAGCCGATCCCCTATCGTTGCTGATGACAGCAACGCTCTGCGCGCCCGCGACAGGGCGGTGAGTGCGACGACAGCAGCAGTAGGCAAGGGAAATATGTCCACTCGGATGCGTACGCGCGTGACGATTCGTCCCGCGACCGACGCCGATTATCCGGCGTTGGCGGCGATCGAGAATGCCGTGTTCACTGATTATCCCACCACGCCCGACACGATCCGCTTCGGCGACGAGCACCGCGACCCGAAGTGCCGCCAGGCGCGTTTCATCGCCGAGCGGGAGGGTGAGGCGGTCGGGGTCGGGAGCTACAGCCAGTCGGCGAGCATGTACCACCCCCGCAAGTTCGGCCTCGGCGTCACCGTCCGCCCGGAGTGGCAAGGCCAAAGGATCGGCGCGGCCCTTTACGACCATACACTCGGCGCGCTCGACCCGTTCGCGCCCCTCTCGATCCGCGGCCAGGTCCGCGCCGACTGGGCGAACAGCGTCCACTTCCTGCGGGTGCGCGGCTTCGGCGAGACGATGCGGTCCTGGGAATCACGCCTCGCCGTCGCCGACTTCGATCCCGCCCCCTTCGCCGGGGCGGAGGCGCGCACGGCGGCGAGCGGGATCACGATCCGCACCTTCGCCGAATTGGCGAGCGACCCGGAGCGGGACCACAAACTCTACGAGCTCGACCGCGATCTCTCGGAGGACGTCCCGCACCCCGAGCCGCACACCCCGATCAGCCGGGAGTTTTTCGTCGAGCGGATCCTGGCCGATCCCGACCTGATCCCCGAGGCGTACTTCGTGGCGATCGACGCCGCGACCGGGGAGTACGCCGGGATGGGCCAACTCTGGCACAGCCAGGGGAGCGACGATCTCTACAACGGACTCACCGGCGTGCGTCGTGCCTATCGGCGACGCGGGATCGCCCTGACGCTGAAGCTGCGCGGGATCGCCTACGCCAAGGCCCAGGGCCGCCCGACGATCAAGACCTGGAACGAGTCGAACAACCGCGCGATGCTCGCGATCAATGAGGCGCTGGGGTTCGTTAAGCAGCCGGTCTGGATCGACTTCGCCAAGACGCTACGCGAGGACGACGGCGTGCCGGTCGAGCCGACCGTAGAAGAGGAAGGGTGATGACGCTGCCGCTCCTGCACCTGTCGGGCTCACCATACGAGCAAGGAGTCGCGCACGGTCGCGCGCTAGGGCGGCAAATCGCCCACAACCTTGACATCTACTTCGCCCGCTTCGAGCGCGAGGCGAAGCTCGTGCCGGACGAGGTGATCGCCCGCGCGCGACGCTACGCTGAGGCGCTCGAAGCGAGCGCGCCCGACTACCACGCGGGGATGCGCGGTATCGCCGCCGGGGCGGGGCAGGATTTGGATCGGATCGCGGCGCTCAACGTCCGTTACGAACTCCTCTACTACCAGTTCGGCCAGAACGCCACCAATGTCCGCAACCCCGACGGCTGCACGGCGTTCGCGGTCGGCCCCGCCGCGTCGGCGAGCGGGCATCTGCTGATCGGCGAGAACTGGGACTGGATCCCCGAGGTGCGCGGCGCGCTGCTCCACACGATCGAGCCGGACGGCATGGAGACACTGGGCTTCACCGAGGCGGGGATTTTCGGCGCGAAGATCGGGCTGAACAGCGCCGGGATCGGCCTGGTGATCAACGGGATGACGACGACCGACGACGATTGGTCGCGCCTCAGCCTGCCGTTCCACGCCCGCTGCCGGGCGATCCTGCGGTCACGCGACCTCGACGCGGCGATCGCGGTCGTCGTCGCCGCGCCGCGCGCCTGCGCCGCCAACTTCCTGCTCGCCCAGACTCCCGATCGGCTCGTGAATATCGAGGCCGCGCCCGAGCGCACGCGCCGTTGGGATGCGGAGGAGGCGCGGCTCTGCCACACCAACCACTTCCTCGACCCGCGCGCCCTCGGCGTCGTGGAGCCGGAGATCGAGCGCGGCCCCGACTCGCAGGACCGCCTCGCGCGGATGCGGACCCTGCTCGATGGCGATCGGCCGCTCGCGTTCGAGATCCTCGCGGCGGCGTTGCGCGACAGCGAGGGCGCGCCGGATGCGATTTGCCGCCACCCCGACCCGACCCAGCCGCCCGAGGAGCGCTACGCCACCGTCGTCTCGGTGATCATGGACCTGCACGCGCAAACACTCTGGATCAGCGATGGCCCGCCCGATCAGGCCCCCTACGCGCGCGTCGCCCTGGCCGATCTCGCGGCGATGCAAACCGGAATGTGAGGTTGTCCAGCTTCAGTGCCACGCCCGGAGTTGCGCCCCATGCTCCGCGAAATCGCTCGCGCGACCGTGCGCCCACTCTGCGAAGCGCCCGTCGCGCGCCGCTTCCTCCGACGTGATCGTGCCGAGGAACGCGATCAGCGCGGGGTGGGTCACCGCCAGGTCCGCGAGCGCCGCGATCCAACCGCGCCCCCGGCGCGCGGCCACCTGCGCGGCGTTAAACAGGTCGTCGTTGTAGGTCCGCCCGGGGCTGGTCGGATTCGCGCGCACCTCGCGCGATCGATGCAGCGTCTCCGCTTCCCACCCGGTCGAGTGGCAGACGACCTCGCGCGCAGTCCAGTCGCCACACGCGCCGGGTCGCTCGCGCAACGGCGGGGGCAACGCCCACGCCGCGTCTTAGAACGCAGCGGAGGCGGCGGGGGTGGCAATCGCGTTCGCAAGCGGTGAGCCCGGCTTCATCCCTTCGCCCACCTTGACCCCTTCTTCATCGTCGGGGAGTATACTCATAAGGAACTGGTCGCCAGGTGGGCGCGCCGCGCGTGGATGGAGACGAGTGTGGGCGGCAGTTCAGTCGCATCGCCCAAACGCCGCAGGCGCATAGCGCGTCGCGCCCGGCGGATTGTCCCGCTCACGCTGCTCCTGCTGATCAGTCTCATGCTGCTCTTCTTCATCACCGCGCGCGTGGTCCGCGCGGTGCTGGAAGCGCGCAACGCTGAGCAGGTGCGCAACGGTGCCGCTATCGGCGTGCGCCCCTGGATGACGATCCCCTACATCGCGCGCGCCCACGGCATACCGGAGGGGGAGCTGTTCGATGCGCTCGGGTTAATCGCCACCGAGCGCAATCGCCGCGCACCGCTGGGGGCGATCGCCGAGCACAACGGGCGCGATCTCGACGCCGATCTCGCCACGCTGAACGCGCTGATCGCGGAGCGCCGCGCGGCCCCCCGTGCGCCGACACCACCCCGCCCGCCATCGCCGCAAGCGCCCGGGGGCAACCCATGACCGAGCGACTCCTGAACTTCTTGCTGGATTACGGCGTGATGGCGCTGGTACCGGTCCTGCTCGCCTCGGCGATCGGGATCCCCTTACCGGGCTCGCTCCTGCTGGTGGCGGCGGGCGCCTTCGCGAGCGGCGGGCTACTCACCCTCCTCCCCCTGCTGCTCGGCGCGATCGGCGCGACGATGGCGGGGAATGGGATCGGCTACTGGATCGGGCAGCGCGGCGGCACCGCCGCGCTGACGCGCTGGGGCCAGCGCTTCCATGTTGGCGCGGAGGCGATCGAGCGGGCCGACGGGTTCTTCACCAAGTATGGTCGCCTCTCCGTGATCCTCTCACGCTTCCCCTTCTCGCCGCTCAGCGCGATCATCAACATCCTCGCGGGGACGGCCCGCTACCCGCCCCGCGCGTTTCTTGTCGCCAATCTCGTCGGTGTCAGCGTCTGGGCGACGGTCTACCTTGGTCTCGGCTACGCCTTCGCCGCCAGCTGGGACATCATCGCCGCCATCCTCGGAGGAGCGACTCAGGCGCTCACGCTCGCGCTCGTGGTCGTCATCCTGCTCATCCTACTCATCCGCGCGATCCGGCACCATCACGAGCACGAGGACGACGCCCACATCGTCGAGGTGTCGCCCGGCGAGGCGGCGCACGCCGGCACCCTCGCGCCGAGCGCGCCGAGCGAACCCAAAGCGGGCCACTGAACGGGTACACAACAGACGGGGCAGCGATCATGATGCTCGCTACCCCGCCATTGCGCTACTCGACCACGTGATTTTATTGGTAGATGACGATCAGCGGCGGCGGGTCCAGCTTCACCACTTCCTGCGGGGTCATCAGGGGATTATCCTGACGATAGAAGAGTTTGATCCCGCCGTACTGGATCAGCTCTTCGCGGACGAAGAGGTTGTAGTTGGCGGTCTTCGCGGTCGGCAAGCCCCAGCCGTCCATCATCACAACGATATCGATATTCGGCATCGGCTTGATCTGGTCCTTCTCGGGGAGCATATCGGCGCGGAATTGATGCAGGATGACGATCTTGTCGGGCAGATTGTTCGCGCGCACGAGATCGCCCAGGGTCTGCATCGCCCAGGCCACCTCGGCGGCGGAGACGCTGCCGTAACTCTCGCCGGGGATCTCCCCGCGCGCGACGTGGAACTCCGGGTCGATCGCGAGATGGACGTAGGGGAGTTTCAAGAACGGCAGCAGCGGGTTCACATCGTTCTGGATCGTGTCGTAGCCCATCTGAATGTCCAGCATCAGCAGGCAGCCGTGCTTCTCGGCGAGTTGCGCGAACTTCTCGATCTCCGCCTTCGGCGTGCGCGCGATGTAGAGGCCGTCAGCACCGGGCGAGCCCTGGGCGACCGAGGCGATCAGCTCGATCGTGCAGAGGCCGGGACGCGAAGGATCGGCGGCGGTGTAGGCGGCCGTCTGCTCCTTCAACTTCTGGACCATCGGCTCGGGATCATACTCACCGAGGATCCCCATCCGGTCATCGTACGGGTGACCGTAGTAAGTGACAAGCCGGTGGGTGGCGAGGGCGCTGGTGGTCACCGGGCGCTGGGCCGTCGCGACCGCTGGCGCGACGGCGGACGGGGTGGTGGACCGAACACCGGAAGTCGCGGTCGCCCTGGCCGTCGCCGATGGCGGGGCCGAGGCGACGGCGGCGGTGGACGGGGCGGGCGCTGTCGGCACCCCCGGCGGGGGTACCGAGGTCGCCGGTGCCGACTCGCTCGTCGGCACCTCCGAGGCGACCGACTCCTCGGGGGGGGCGGTCGGGGTCGCTGGCGTGCCGCCGCAGGCGACCAGCAGCGTTAGCAGCACCAGCACCGTCGCGGCGCGCATCAGGCCATGTCTGAACAGGTCTCGCAGCATACTCCTTGCCTTTCCCCGACCGCTCCGCGCGCGCCTATGGTGCGTCGGCGAAGTAGGACTCGATCGCGCGCACATAGCCCTCGGCCAGTCGCGCGATCGTCGCGTCGTCCGCGATCAATGCCCGCTCGGTCGGATTCGTCTCGAACAACGCCTCGGTCAGCACGATCGGCAGGCCGGACATCCGGTTCCCGATCGCCTGTCCACTCGGATCATTGACGTTCCCCAGGGTCGCGAGATGACCGTAGGTCTTGCCGATCGCCCCATCCTCTTCGGCGCGGCTATAGGGCGGCGTGTATCCGCGCTCGTGCAACGCCACCGAGATCTCCGCCTGGATTAGCCGCGCCAGGCGCGCGTTCTGCGGGCCACCCAGATCGCAGTAGAAGGTGAGCGAGCCCCCGCCAGGGCCGGTTGGTGCGGCATTGTAATGGATCGAGACGGCCAAATCCGGGTCCAGCGACAGGATCTTGGAGGCGTGGGCGTAGCCCTCCAAATATCCGGCGTCGTGAGAACCCGGATCGACCGGCAGCAACGCCGGATCGTTCATCAGGACAGCATCATCCCCAGGGCGGGTCAGTCGCACAACGTAGCCACGCGCGACGAGCCGCGACTCGATCGCCAGCGCCGTCCGCAGCGTGTCGCGGTACTCGATCCCCGACGCGCCCCCGGTCGTGCGGTCGTGGCCGGGATCGAGGACGATCGTTCGCGGTCGCGATGCAGGAAGCGGACCATCGGGCACCGCCACCTGTGGCAACCCCGCGACATCCGGTCGCCCCGCCAGGGCTTCGCGCCCGAGATGGCCGAGCAGGATCTCGTGGGCGGTCCCCCCATACTCGGGATGGTACTCGAAACGCGCCCGCTCGAACCACTGGACGAGGTACTCGCGCCCATCGGTCGCGCTCACCTCGCGGATCTCCTCGGTCAGAGGAAAGCCGAAGACCGACAACCCGCCACCCGCCGACCAGTAGCGCGCGAAACGCCCGCGCAGCGTATGCGCCGTCTCGGTGAAGAGGCGACAGTCGTCGGCGCACGTCGCGGGAGGAGCGCCGCGCTCCGGTCGCGCGCCGAGCGCGGCGCTGCCGAAGAGGGTCAACTGGACGAGGTATGGGGTCGGAGCTTCCGGATGCAGCTCGAAGCGCGCCCGCTCGAACCACTGGACGATCAGCCCATCCGCTGCGGGGTCGGCCACCGCCGGGCTGAGCGCCACGCCGAAACGGGCCAGACCACCGTGCGCCGCCCAGAAGCGGGCGAACACCCCTGCGACCGGATAGGGTTCGGCGAGCGTGCGCGCCCCGTTGGCGGTCTGATCTGTCGCGCTCACAACCCGCCCCGCGCCCGCCCCGCCGAGCCACAGGGGGAGGAGCAGGAGGAGGAGGAGCGCGCGGACGGGGCGGCGTACCGTCAAGATCTCTCCCCGAACAGCGGTGACGATGTGAACAACCGTACTGGGAATGGTAGCGAATGCGCGCGGGCAATGCCACCTCGACACGGCGAAGCCGCCCCCTCGCGGGCGCCTCACGCCCCCGTCTGATTCCCCGCCATTCGCCGATTGTGGCGACCTGGCGACCCGGCGAGTGGGGCGGCGCGAGCCTCTACCTGCGAGTCTATTCCCCTTTCACCGCGTGCCATGTCGCCTGCTATCATTCCGCTTGATGCGTGCGCCACGTCAGACGAAAACACTGCCGTTGTGAGAAAGGTCGAGGATGCGTCGCCGCTGGTCATCCATCGTCGCTTGCGTCACGATCCTCGCCTTCGCGCAGGGGTGCTGGGGCGGGGCACCGCCGCCCCAACCGGCGACCGCGACGCGTGCCCCCACCGCGACGATTGCCAACACCGCCATCGCGCCGACCACGGTGGCGGCGACCGTCGCGCGCGCGACCGGTTCGCCGAGCCGCCCCGCCCCGCCCCGCGCGACCGAGGCGACCCCAGCCCGCCCAGCGGCCACGCCGACCGAGCCGCGCCTGGGCCTCAATCCGCCGGGGACGCCCGCGCGCCCCGGCTCACCGATCGCCACGATCCAGCCGACCGCGATTATCTCGGGTCGCGAAGCGACGATCGGCCAGGTGCAGGGCGCGGGGGGGCGCTCGCCGCTGGTCGGCCAGACGGTGCGCGTGAGGGGGATCGTGACCGCCGATTTCCAGGCGGCACCCGCGCAAGGGTTCTATCTCCAGGAGCAGGAACTCCCGAAGATCGAGGGGTCGAACGGGGTATTCGTCTTCCAGGGTGACCGCGCGACGCCCGAGGTGAAGGTCGGCGACGAGGTGCAAGTGGTCGGCGACGTCGCGGAGTCCGACGAGCGCACCGAGATCGACATCAGCCGCGCCGCCTCATCCGTGATTGTCAACTCGTCGGGGAACACCCTGCCGCCGCCGATCGAGCTGCGCCCGCCGCCGCTCGACGCCGATGCGCGCGCCTACTTCGAGCGCTACGAAGGGATGCTGGTCGGCGTGCCGCGCGCGGTCGTCGTCGGGCCGACCAGCGGCTTCGGCGAGTTCACCGTGGTGCGCGCCGATACCGACGTGACGCGCCTCTTCGGGGACGACGCGCGCGGGCCGGGCTGGCGGATCGTCGTCGGTGACGGTGGCGGGGCGCGCTACCAGGTGGCGGTCGGCGATCAGGTCGATGGGCTGATCGGGCCGCTCGACGACAGTTCCGGCCAGTTCAAGATCGAGCAGCTACCCGAGCAGAAGCTCGTGGTCACGGCGGCGGAGCGCCCCGCGCCGAGCGTCGCCCCCGCCGCCCTGGGCGAGTTCACGGTCGCCTCCTTTAACCTGGAGAACTTCTTCGACCCGCTCGACACGCCGGGGAAGGCCGACCCTTGCGACCGCGACGCGAGCGGCAACCCGTGCCGGGAGCGCGTCACCCCCGCCGACTATGCGCTGAAGCTGACGAAAGCGGGGCAAGCGATCCGCGATGTCCTCGGCGCGCCGACCCTCGTCGCGGTGCAGGAGGTTGAGAACGATCGGGTGCTCGGCGCGCTCGCCAGTTCGCCCGAGCTCGCGCCGTTCGGCTACGGCGTGGTCCTCCTCGACGGACTCGACCCGCGCGGGAGCAACGTCGGGCTGCTCTATCGCCGCGACCGCGTGACGGTCGCGAATGCCGTGCAGCGCAACGCCTGCACGACCGCCGATCTCGGCTTCGGCGCTGGCGAGTCGCGCTGCAGTTCCAAGGGTGATGAAATCCTCGATGGCCGACCGCTCGCCGCGCGCCCGCCGCTCGTCATCACCCTAACCGTGCGGGACACGGCGGGCAACGCCGAGCGACCGTTGACCCTGATCGTCAACCACTGGAAATCGAAAGAGGGCACCGACCCGGCGGGGCAGGAGTTCGTCGCGCGGCGGGTTGCGGAGGCGCAACTCGTCGCCGGGATCGTTAACGAGGTTCTCGCCGATGATCCCGCCGCCGCGATCATGGTCGTCGGCGACCTTAACGACTTCGTCGATTCGCCGCCGCTCCGCGCCCTGACCGGGGCGACCCCGCTGCGCAACCTCGCGCCCGTCACCCCCAAAGGCGCGCGCTATTCCTACATCTACAACGGCCTGTCGCAGATCCTCGACCACATCCTCGTCACCCCGAATTTGCGGGCGGCGCTCACCAGCTTCACCTACGTCCACCTCGACGCCGACTATCCCGTCGATCTCGCCGGGCAGCCAAACCCCTACCGCGTCTCGGACCACGACCCTCCGGTGGGGCGCTTCCGGCTCGGCCCCTGACGGTCCCTACCCCTGTGTGTCACTCGCCCATTGCATACCGACGCCTCACCGCTCGGCGTGGAGGTCGAAATCGGCCCAGAGTCGCTCGGCCGATTGGAGGCGCGGCTGCGCGTCGAGGTGGGTGTGCAGGGAGACGGCGGTGAGGAGGGCGTTCGCCAGGCTGGCACCGGGCGCGTAGGGCGGTTGGAGGCGCAGCGGGCCGACCCGCGCGATCATCACCAGTTCGGCCAGCCGCGCGACCGGGTTGGCGAGGCCGTCGGTGAGGGCGATCCGGCTCGCCCCGACCCGCGCGGCGTGGCGCAACACTTCGAGCGTGACCCGATCGACGCGCCGGAAGCTGATCACCACCACCGCGTCGTCGGCGCTGAGCGGCACCAACTGGTCGGCGAGGTCGCCGACTGTCTGGTGAAGCATCCGAATATCGGGGAGGATCAGCCGGAAGCCGAGCGCGAGGATCGTCGCCAGGCCGTACGAGCCGCGCGAGCCGAAGACGTAGACCCGCCGCGCCGCCACCAAGCGATCGACCGCCGCCCGCAGCGTCTCCGGCGGCAGGTCCTCCGCCGTGGCGCGGATATTCTCGGCGTCCTCCAGCATCACGCGCAGGGCCACCGCCTCGGGCGTGTCGCCGAGATCGGCCAGGCCCACCTCGACCCGCTCCGGCACCCCGGAGGGATCGAGGAACCGCTCGCGGAGCCGCGCCTGGAGGTCGGGGTAGCCGGCGAAGCCGAGCGCCTGCGCCGCGCGCGTCACGGTCGACTCGCTCACCCGCGCCTCGCGCGCCAGTTCCGCCGCCGAGATGATCGCCCCCAGCCGCGTGTCGTCCAGCAATCGGTCGATCACCCGCCGCTGCCCCGGACTCAGCCGCTCGTACCCCGCCGCGACCGCCGTCGTCACCTCGCGCAGCCCACCATTGCCGGCGCCCATCCGTTGCCCTCGGATTAAGTCGTCGGTCGTCAGTCGTCAGCAGGGAGTCCGTAGTCTGTGGTCCGTAGAATAGCGGCAACCCCGCATCCCTACTCGGCACTCGACACTCGGCACTCGGCACTTCTCCCTGACGACCGACGACTGACGACCGACGACTCACTTACCATTTCGGCATCAGCGGCAGCCAATCGGGGTCGCGCTCGCGCATCGCGGAGACATCGTCGCGCGCCAGGCTGCCGCGATTGGCGTAGGCTTCGGCGGCGGCGGCGAGCTTGTCCTCGTCGATGCTGACACCGAGTCCGGGGGCGTCCCAGAGGTCGATCTTACCGTCGCGGAAGCGGAAGAGATCGGTCTCGTTGATGACATCCGCCGGGTTCCAGGGGTAGTGCGTGTCACTGGCGTAGGTCAGTTGCGGGAACGCCGCGCCCGCGTGGATCATCGCCGCGAAGCTGATCCCCAGGTGGCTGTTCGAGTGCTGCGCCAGCCCCCAGTTCAGGGTGCGGCAGACCATCCCGAGATCGCGGAAGGCCGTTAGCCCGCCCCAGGCGTGGTGGTCGCCGAGGACGACCTGCACCGCGCGCTGCCGGAAGGCGACCGGGATGTGCGGGAAGGAGGTCACGCACATATTGGTGCTCAGCGGGATCGGCGTGTGCAGCGCCACCTGCGCCATCCCCTCGATCCCGGCGGTCGGATCTTCCAGATACTCGATCTGCGTGTCGCGCAACTGCTCCGCCACGCGAATCGAGGTCTCCACCGACCAGGCGGCGTTCGGGTCGATCCGCAGCCCCGCCTTCGGCCCGAACCGCTCGCGCAGCAGCTTGATCGTGTGGACCTCCTCCCAGGGGTCGAGGACGCCGGCCTTCAGCTTGAAGACGGTCATCCCGTAGCGCCGGTGGAACTCCTCGGCCTGGCGCACCATCGCCTCGGGGGTTAGCGCCGCGCCCCAATCGTCGTCGCCCTCTTCCTTGAAGAACATGTAGGCGGCGAACGGCACCCGCTTGCGGACCGCCCCGCCGAGGAGATCGGCCACCGAGCGCCCGGTTGCCTTGCCGATCAGATCGAGGCAGGCGACCTCGATCGCCGCGAAGACGCGCGGATTCTTGCCGATCAGGATCCGCAGCCGCTCCAATTGGTAGGCGTCCGTGCCGAGGACATGCTTCGAGGCCGCCTTTAACTCCTGCACGAAGAGCCCGCCACCCGGCCCCTCGCCGAGCCCTTCGAGCCCATCCGCCGTCCGCAGTCGCACGACGGCGCGCAGGAACTGCGGTTCGTGGATACCATGATGATTCAGCAGGGGGGGATCGGGACACGCCACCGGCGTGACAATCATCTCCGTGATCGTGAGGTCGCGCTTCGTCCCCACCCCAATACTCGCTACCACGTTCGCTCCCTCCTTCGTGTATCGATGCCGCACCGCGCAGAATCCGTCTCTACTCCGCGCGTCAGCCCCACCATCGATCCTACATGACCTTGCCGCGCCGCATTCTCGCAGAAGCCGCCCACCTTTGCCGTGTGCAGGGGATGGAGAGGCAAACACCGCTGTATTTGTAGAGTGTCGCACCGCTGCACGCCAAGACCGATGAGCTACAACGACCATAAATCCGCGAGCTTGTCTAACATTGGTCGTCATCGTATAACGACGTGCCCAGGGCTGCAAGCATCTTTGCAGACGCTTGCCCACACTGCAAGTGCGGTGTATCCTACGCTGGGCGGTCTCGTAAAGGAAGAAAAAATTCAGGAGATAGCGGGAACGTAGGGGACGCGGTCACCAGACGACTACGCGGGCAGAATTAACGCGAGAGGAGAGGGGCGACGATGGCGGTCGAGGCGAAGCGGGCGACGATGAGCCCGGAGGAACTGAAGGGTCATCTGCGAGGGGCGTTGGCCTTCCCGATCACCCCCTACAAGGCCGATGGGTCGGTCGATCTCGACGCGGTGCGGGCGAACGCGCGCTGGCTGCCCGAGTCGGGCGTCTGCGCGATCGTCTCCCCCAGCGGCACCGGCGAATTGTTCGCCCTCACCCCCGACGAGTGCGCCGCGATCACGCGCGCGACGGTCGAGGCGGTCGGGGGGCGCACGCCGGTGATCGCCTCGGTCGGCCACGGCGTGGCGATCGCCGCCGATCTCGCGCGCCGCGCTGAAGAAGCGGGGGCCGACGGGATCCTGATCCTGCCGCCGTACTACGGCAACCCCGATCCGCAGGGGCTGGTCGAGTATTACAAGACGATCGCGGCGGCGACCTCGCTCGGGATCATGCCCTACGCGCGCGACGCCGCCTACTTCACCCCGACGATCACCGAGGCGCTGATCCGCGCCGTGCCGAACATGATCGCCTTCAAGGACGGTCGCGGCGACGTGCGCCTCTTCCGCTCGATCCGCGAGCACTGCATCGAGAAGCTGGGCGAGGATCGGGTGATCTGGCTGGCCGGCGTCGGTGACGACCTGATCGCCCCTTATTTCGCCTCCGGCGCGGTCGGCTTCACCTCCTCGCTGGCCTGCTTCTGGCCCGAGGCGTCGGTCGAGCTCTTCAAGGTCGCGGCGGCGGGCGACATGGCGGGACTGGCAGCGCTGCACGCCCGCGTCGTGCGCCCCTTCTACGCGATGCGCGAGCGCGGCAAAGGCTTCGAGGTCACGGTGATGAAGGAGGCGATGGCGATGCTTGGCCACCCCGCCGGGCCGGTGCGCCCGCCGCTCGGCAACCTGACCGAGCAGGATCGCGCCGACCTCCGCGCCATCATCGACAGCCTCGACATCCCGACTGCCGCGGATCGCGCGCAGTAACCCTTATCCAGAGAACACGAGAGCGCATCAAGATCCGGGGGCGGCGCAATTGCGCCGCCCCCGCTGCTATACGGATAATGCGATCTTTCGCCATCAGTTGAATCAGCCGATCGACCGATGACAACCCGCCGCCGATACGCTACAGTGCGCCAAACAACCCGCGACGCAGTGGAAAGGCACGGCGATGGCACCCGAGGATCCCGCCGGAGGAGCGACCGGGCGGGCGCACCATATCCGCCCGGCGACCGCCGCAGACGGCGACTTTATCCGCGAACTCACGCCGCGCTTCGCCGAGGCCGGCACGCCGCCGGGGCGCGACCCCGCGCGCATGTCCACCTTCTTCCTCCACTCCATCGGCGAGATTGTCGAGCTTGTCACCGCCGACTCGGTCAGTCCACGAGAAGCAGTCTTGATCGCGACCGACGACGCTGGGATACGGCTCGGGTTCGTTCATCTCCGCCCCGACCTGAGCGGTTTGACCGGGGAATGGCAGGGCTACGTGAACGCCCTGGCGGTCACCCCCGCAGCCGAGGGGCGCGGCGTCGCGCAAGCGCTCCTGGCGGCGGGCGAGGCATGGGCGCGCGAACAGGGGTTTCGGCATCTCGCGCTCGACACGTTCGGGGCGAATGGGCGCGCCCGCGTGCTGTATGCGCGGTGGGGCTTCGCCGAGGAAACGCTGAAACTCGTCAAGACGCTGTGACGGAGCGGGGCGCGACGTGAAAGAGGGCCAGGAGCGAAAACCGTGGTGGACATTGCGCCTCCGGCCCGCCGGGCGGACCGGCCGGGCGACCCTCACCCTCGCGCCCGCCGCCGCCGATGAACCATGGCGACGCCTGCGCGGGCCACTCCTGACGATCGGCGCGACGATGATCCTCGGCACCCTCGGCTACATGGTCATCGAAGGCTGGACGTTCGGCGATTCCGCCTACATGATGCTGATCACCCTCGCCACGATCGGCTACGGCGAGGTCCAACCCCTGTCCAACGCGGGGCGACTCTTCACCAGCGCCCTCATCCTGGTCGGCGTGGCGGGGCTCTCGTACACCTTCACCACCATCACCGGCACCCTCTTCGAGGGGCATTTGACGCGGCAATGGGAGCGACGGCGGATGGAAAAGCGGGTCGGGCAACTCACGGACCACTACATCCTCTGCGGCTACGGGCGGGTCGGCCAGCAGATCGCCCGCGAACTCCTCCGCGAGGGGGAGGCGGTCGTCGTCGTGGACAGCGATCAGCTGGAACTCGACCGGGCGACCGCCGCCGGCCTGCCGATCGTCAACGGCAACGCCACCGAGGACGACACCCTGCGCGCGGCGGGGATCGAGCGGGCGCGGGCGTTGATCAGCGCGGTCAATGGCGACGCCGACAACACCTTCATCACGATCTCCGCCCACGCCCTGCGACCCGACATGCCGATCGTCGCGCGGATCGTCCGGGAGGAAGCAGGCCCGAAGCTGCGCCGCGCCGGGGCGACGCACATCGTCTCGCCCTACGCGATCGCCGGGCACCAGATGGCGATGCTCGCCGCGCGCTCCGCCACCGTCAGCGCGATCGATCATCTGCAACACGACGCGGACGACCTGCTCGTGGTGGAGGTGCGGATCGACACCGACTCCCCCCTGGCCGGGCTGCGCCTCGGCGCGGCGCGCGAACGGGTGGACCGCGGCCTGACGATGCTCGGCTTGCGGCGCGGCGGTCAGATGTTCGCCCCGCCACCCGAGGATATCGAACTGGTGGCCGGCGACATCTTCGCCGTTTGCGGCACCCGCGCCCAGCTTCGCACCCTCGAAAACGCCTGCGAAGGGCCGCGATGAGCGGCGACGCCCCCGATGAGCTCTCCCCGTTCGACCAGACGCCCGCCGCGTTACGGCGACTCCTCGCCGCCGATGCATCGCCGTTCCCCGAGTTCGCGGCTGTACGGGCGGATATTGCCACCTTCCGCAACGCCGCCCGCACGCGCGCCGTCCTGGCCGAAACCGCGCCGCTCCTGCACAATCTCGACGACATCCCCGCGACCACCTACTCGCGCTACCGCGCCTTCGCCCGCACCGGCGACCGCGCGCCATACGAAACCCCATACTACCTGCGGCGCGAGAAGCTTCACGCGGCGGCGCTGCATCTCCTCCTCGGCGAGGAAGCGTATCGGGATGCCGTCCACGACTACCTCTGGGCTATCTGCGAGGAGACGACTTGGGTCACCCCCGCGCACACCCGCCTCATCGACCTGATGGCGGCCGAGACAGCTTTTGGCCTCGCCGAGATCGTCGCCCTCCTCGGCCCCGCGCTCGACGCGGAGGTCCGCTACCGCGTGCGGGACGAGATCGAGCGCCGCATCTTCACGCCATTCTTGCACGGCTACTATGATCTGCGCTGGTTTAACGGCGGCGATAATTGGAACGGCGTCTGCGCCGGGGCGATCGGCGGCACCTTCCTCTATTTGGAACCCGACCCCGAGCGCCTCGTCAGGGGGCTAACGCTCGTCTTGGAGAGCCTGAGAACATTTGTAGCGACCTCGTTCGCGGCGGACGGCAGCACGACCGAGGGGGTTGGCTACTGGCATTACGGCCTGACCTATCCGATCATCTTCGCCGAGTTGCTGCGCGGGCGCACCGCCGGGGCGATCGATCTGCTCGCCGCGCCGCGCCTGCGCGCGATCGCCGCGTTCCCGGCCAAGATGCTCCTCTCGGGGGGCCACTACGCCAGTTTCGCCGACTCGGCCGAGACGGTCCCGCTCAACCCCGGCCTGATCGCGCGCCTCGCCATGCGCACGGAGGAGCCGGGCCTGCTCAATACCCTCGCGCCGCCCGCGCCGCTGCTGCTCAACTCCGGCATCTCGCGCACCCTGCGCGATCTCCTCTGGTGGGCTGGCGAGCGCCAGGACGCGCCGCCGCTCGCCGACGCGACGCTGCCCGACAGTGCCCTCGCACGGCTAACGGCGCGGACCGCCGCAGGCGCGCCGATCGCCCTGGCGGTCAAAGCGGGGCATAACGACGAGCATCACAATCACAACGACATCAGCTCGTTCATCCTGCACGTCGCCGGCGAGACCCTGCTCGCCGATCCCGGCCCCGATCATTACGACCGCGACTACTTCACGGCGCGGCGCTACGAGAGCCCCATCGCCAATTCACTGGGGCACAGCGTCCCGCGGATCGGGGGGCAATTGCAGGGGACGGGCCGCGCCCACGCCGGGAGCCTCACCATCGAGGCGATCGACGGGGCCGGGCGGAAAAGCGTCACCGTCGAGTTCGCCCGCGCCTACCCGGTCAGCAACCTGATGGCGGCGCGGCGCACTCTCACCATCGAGAGCACCGCTGGGGCTGGGGCGACCGTTCGGCTCCACGACCAGTTCGCATTCACCGGGGCGGGCGAGGAGATTGAGGAGGCATTGGTCACCTGGCTGCCGGTCACGGTGCGGGGCGCGGTTGCGACGGTTCGCGGGCAGCGCCACCAACTCACGCTGATGATCGAGGCACCCGCCGACGCGCACTTCGCGCTCGATCAACTGGCGCGCGGGTCCGCAGCGAGCGAAGCGCCCGCCATCCTCCAGCGCCTCCGCTTCACCCTGCCGCGCGCAGCCACGGTCGAAGCGCGCGTGCGGATGGTGATCACGTCGTTCGCAGACGAGGGCGGGACAGGCTGAGAAGAATGCGTCGATGGCGAGAGGGCCGATCGATTGCGATTGCGGCCCCGCGAAAGCCGCTGCGATCGACCTACGCCACCGCCCCCGTCGCGCCACCGTGATCCTATCCGCATCAGCAGCCTTCATCCGGAGTGGCGCGTCGAAATTGACGACACCACTGATACCCCGTTGTTGATCCCCCACCGGGTAATACGGCGCAATATACAGGCGCGATCGGGCGCAGGATTTTACTCAGCCATAACGCGCCGTTAACACCCTCTTAAGTTAGCGCCGCTACAGTTAGCCCCGGCACGGTAAAGAGCAACCGGATCACTCGGTGCGACCGCTGGGGGGCGGGTACCGCATCGGGACAGGCCGGGATGGGCCGAGCCGAACGCGCGTGATCGGGAACAATCGAGGGATGAGGCCGCCGGATCGACCGGAGGAATTATGTCGCGTCCCGTATCCCCCGGTGCGGGAAGTCCGATAGCGCAACGCCGTGGGCGAAAGGAGGATAGGATGCGGCTAGCCAATGGCGAGGGTTTGGTCGGGGAGCAAAGCGCGACCAGGGCGATGGCACGACCACACGCGAGTAGCGCGCGTGCCAGGTCGCGGCGAGAGACGGCGATCTCACTGCTCTATCTGTTGCCATCGCTGATCGTCTTCGGGGTCTTCATCTTCTATCCCCTGTTCAAGTCAATCTACCTGAGCCTCTTCGCCAGCGACCCGTTCGGCCTCGGTCGCACGCCATTCGTCGGCCTGCGGCAGTACGAAATCGCGCTGAAGTCGCAGTCGTATCGCGATGGCCTCGGTGTGACGGTCCTCTACACCCTCTATACCGTGCCGCTCGGCATCCTGATCGCCCTCGGGTTGGCGGTCCTCGCGAACCTCCGCGTGCGCGGGATCGGCTTCTTCCGCACCGTCTACGCCCTGCCGATCGGCGTCTCGGTCGGGGCGGCCTCGATCGTCTTCCTCCTGCTCTACAACAGCCGGGCGGGGGTGCTCAACTATTTCCTGAACACGCTCGGCCTGCCCAGCGTTGAGTGGCTCACCGAGCCGCGCGCGGCCCTCTGGGCGGTCGCGATCCTCTCGATCTGGGCGGGGATCGGCTTCAACTTCATCGTCCTGCTCAGCGGCCTCCAGGGGATTCCCGAAGAGCTCTACGAGAGCGCGCGGATCGACGGGGCCAACAACGCGCGGATCTTCCGCAGCATCACCCTGCCGATGCTGATGCCGACCCTTTTCTTCGTCCTGATCGTCTCGACGATCAACGCCTTCCAGTCGTTCGCGCAGATCCACATCCTGACGAAGGGTGGGCCGGCCAACGCGACGAACGTGGTCGTCTACTCGATCTACCGCGAGGCGTTCTTCAACTTCCAGACCGGCTACGCCTCGGCGCAGGCGGTCATCCTCTTCGTCATCATCCTCATCCTCACGGCGATCCAATTCCTGGTGATCGAGCGGAGGGTACATTACGCATGAGCGAGCCGCAGACGTTCGGGCGACGCGCCTTTCAGCTCACGATCATCTACGCGCTGCTGATCGCGACCGCGCTCTTCCTGCTCTTCCCGCTACTCTACGGCCTGGCGATCAGCTTCATGACCGCCGACGAGATCACCGTCTACCCGCCCAAATTCCTGCCCGACGGGCTCAATCTGACGAGCTACGAGACGGTGCTGAGTCGGCTGCCGATCCCGCGCTACCTGTTCAACTCGCTGCTGATCTCGACGACGGTGATGATCGGGCAGTTGGTCACGGCGAGTCTGGCCGCCTACGCCTTCGCCATCCGCCGCTTCCGGGGGCGCGGACTGATCTTCGGCCTCTTCCTCTCCACGCTGATGATCCCCTGGGAGGTGACGCTGATCCCGAACTTCCAGACGATCCAGGCGTGGGGCTGGACCGACAACTACTTAGGTCTGATCGCGCCGTTCGTCGCGACCGCCTTCGGCACCTTCATGCTGCGCCAATTCTTCCTGACGATACCGCAGGAGTTGCACGACGCGGCGACGATCGACGGCTGCGGCAGCCTGCGTTACCTCGTCCAAATCGTCCTGCCGCTCTCGCGCCCCGCCCTCGGGACGCTGGCGATCTACGGGTTCCTGCAGACCTGGAACCAATTCCTCTGGCCATTGTTAGTCACCAATCAGAAGGAGATGCGCACGATCCAGATCGGGCTGAACTATCTGCTCAACGAAGAGACGATCTCGTTCAACAACACGATGGCGGGGGTCATCCTCGCGATCATCCCGACGATGGTGTTGCTGATTGTCGGCCAGCGTCAACTGGTACGCGGCCTCACCGCGGGCGCGGTGAAGGGCTAAACGAGCGTTGAGGGCGGCGCATCGCCGCCCTCGTCAACTGTGAAAGGGACGGAGAACGATGGACCGGCGCACACCAATCACGCGGCGCTTCCTCCTCAAGGCCGGCGGCGCGGCACTCGGCACCGGCGCGCTCGCCGCGCTGCTGGGCGCCTGCGGCGGCGCGAGCACCCCGACCACGGCGAGCGGCACCGGCGGTTCCGGCGCGGCGACAACGGTTCCCACCCGCCCGCCGGGCACCACCACGGCGGCGGGAAGTGCGGCCCCCTCCGCGAGCGGCGCTCCTGCGGGCGGCGGCGCGGCCCCCGGCTCGACGGCCGCCGCGCAGGGGACGCCGGTCGGCGTCTCGAACCTCAAGCCGCCGAAGAACCCGAACGCGATTAAGATTTCCTGGTGGTTCGGGCTCGGCGGCGTGCTCGGCAAGGCGATCGAGACGCTGACCGAGCAGTACAACGACAGCCAGAGCGAGATCTACGTCGAGGCAATCTATCAGGGGAACTACGACGACACGCTGAACAAGTACAAGGCCGGATTGCCGGGGAAGCAGACGCCGAATCTGCTCCAGGTCTACGATGTCGGGCTGCGGTTCATGCTCGACTCGCAGTCGGCCGAGCCGATGCAGACGCTGATCGACGCCAGCAAGTTCGATATGTCGAACTTCGAGCCCGCGCTGCTGAACTACTACTCGATCGACAAGAAATTGGTGGGAATGCCGTTCAACTCCTCGACGCCGCTCCTCTATTACAACAAGAAGCTCTTCAGCGAGGCGGGTCTCGACCCGAACGCGCCGCCGAAGACCTGGGAGGATGCGCTGACTTTCGGCGAGAAGCTGACCAAGAAGGACGGGGCGGGGAAAGTCAGCCAGTATGGGATGGCCATCCCGATCGATAGCTGGTACTTCGAGCAGTGGATGTACGCGCAGAACGCGCTGCTGGTCGACAACGAGAACGGGCGGGCGAACCGCGCGACCAAGACGTTCCTCAATGGCGAGAATGGCGTCAAGATTCTGGAGTGGTGGAAGAGCACGATCGACAAAGGGGTCGGCACGAATCTCGGTCGCGGCGGCTCGGAGACGCAGAAGGCGTTCGCCGCCAGCCAGATCGCGATGACCTTCGACTCGACCGCCTCGATGCGCGGGATTGTCAACGGGATCGGCGACAAGTTCGAGGTCGGGACCGGCTACCTGCTGCGGCCCGCCGCGACGATCGATCAGGGCGGGGTGGCGATCGGCGGGGCGTCGGTCTACATCATGAAGGACAAGGCCGCCCGCGAGAAGGAGGCGACCTGGAAGTTCGTGCAGTGGCTGGTGCAGCCGGAGCAGCAGGCGGCCTGGCACGTCGCCACCGGCTACTACCCCGTCCGCAAGGAGTCCTACGACCTCCCGGCGGTGCAGGAGAACACCAAGAAGTACCCGCAGTTCACCACGGCGATCAACCAACTGCGCGCGAGCAAGCAGACCCCGGCGACGGCGGGAACGGTGATGGGGCCGTTCACCCAGGCCCGCGCGCTGGTCGCCACGGCGATCGAGGAGACCTTGCTCGGCAAGGCGACCCCGAAGGCGGCGCTCGACAAGGCCACCGCCGACATCAACCAGGCGCTTGACCTCTACAACGCCTCGGTGCGGTAACGGCCAGCGACAGCGCGACAATCCGACAGGGCGGCACCCGAGTGGGTACCGCCCTGTCGCGCTCTACTCGCGTAGAGACCCTGGCGCGATACGGTAGGAGAAGCGCCCAATGGCCAGCACACCGCGCTTCACCATTGATGATCTCGAAACGCTGCCCGATACCCTCGATGACACGCGCTACGAGTTGATCGATGGGGAGTTGCACATTGCTCACCAGCCGCACTGGGCACACCAGTTCGCTGGCGCAATGCTTGGCATGGAGCTGCAAGCGTGGAGTCGGCGGACAGGTCGTGGCAGCGCCAATATCGCGCCCGGTGTCATCTTTTCACAGGATGACGCTGTCGCGCCGGACGTGCTCTGGATCAGTCGCGAGCGACGCACCCAGGGTCTGCGCCCCGATGGCAAGCTCTACATCGCCCCGGAGATCGCCATCGAAATCCTCTCGCCAGGCGGCACCAACGAGTGCCGCGACCGCGATCTCAAGCGCAAGCTCTACGCGCGCGAAGGGGTGGAGGAATACTGGATCGTCGATTGGCGCGCGTGGAAGATCACGGTCTATCGCCGCGCTGGCGACACACTGGAGCCAGACCTGACCCTCACCGACAGCGACGAGATCACCTCACCGCTCCTCCCCGGCTTCGCCTTCCCCGTGCGCGACCTGTGGGAACCGGCGCTCGACTAGGGCGTGCTGGTTGACCTCTCCCCCACAGCCGCACGGGCGCTGATCGCTATGGCGAAGCCGAGAGCCATTTACCCGATGTGCGCGCCGCGCGTGGCGTAGTTGCGGTCGTACCACTCGGCGAACTCGCCGGACTTGATCGTCCGCCACCAGCCCTCGTTCGCGGCGTACCAGTCGATCGTCTCGGCCAGCATGATGCTGAAGTCGTGGCGCGGCTCCCAGCCCAGCGCCTCCGCCTTGCTCGTGTCGAGCGCGTAGCGGCGATCGTGGCCGGGGCGGTCGCCGACGTGCTGCAAGAGATCGGGCGACTTGCCGAGCCGATCCAGGATCAGCGTCGCCACGTCGAGGTTAACCTGCTCGTTGCCACCACCGATGTTGTACGCCTCGCCGGTCACGCCCCGGTGCAACACCAGATCGACGCCCGTGCAATGGTCGCGCACGTAGAGCCAGTCGCGGCGCTGCTGGCCGTCGCCATAGATCGGCAGCGGTCGCCCCTCGATCGCGTTGGTGATCATCAGCGGGATGAATTTTTCGGGGTACTGGTACGGGCCGAAGGTGTTGGAGCCGCGCGTGATCACGCAATCGAGCCCATAGGTCTCGACATAGGCGTTGACCATCATCTCACCGCCCGCCTTCGCCGCCGAATACGGATTGCGCGGGCGCAGCCGATCGCCCTCGCGCGACTCGCCCCCCTCCGGGAAGTGCCCATAGACCTCGTCGGTGCTGATCTGTAGGAAGCGCGCGACACCGTGCTTGCGCGCCGCCTCCAGCAGGACGAAGACGCCGTGGACATCGGTGCGGATGAAGCCGCCCGGATCGTGCAACGAGCGATCGACGTGGCTGTCGGCGGCGAAGTTGACGACCGCGTCGCACCCCACCATCGCCCGCTCGATCGCCTCGGCGTCGGCGATATCGGCCTCGACGAAGCGGTAGCGCGGATCGCCGTCCAGATCAGCTAGATTGGCGAGGTTGCCCGCGTAGGTCAGCTTGTCGACGACAACGACCTCATAATCTGGGTGTCGCTCCAGCAGGAGATGGACATAGTTCGAGCCGATGAAGCCCGCCCCGCCGGTCACCATCACCCGTGTAAAGGTCCGCTCGTCTGCCACGATTTCTATCCTCCCCTGGTCCAACGTTCTCGTCCTCGATCCGTGAGAGATGATAACACTCGCCGCGCCCCATCCCCACCCCGGCCATTGGCTGACTATCACTCATCGCGCGTCGGTCGCTGCCCTAACGGCCCATCCCGGTCTCGGTCGCACGGAGCGATGGACGCGAGGCGGTCTGCTACCATTGCCATATGCCGCAACGGCGCGCGTCATCTCGCCGGATGGAGCTTTCCTGTGGCACGTATCGCCCCGTTCGTCCGCGCGATCTTCACGCCCCTCCTGCTCCTCACGCTCGCGGCCTGCGGTGGGGGGACGCCGCGCGCCGACATGGCAGGGCCGACACCAAGCGCGCGACCGGCGACCGCCCTGGCACCAACGTCTGCCCCGCAACGGGGTGGCACGGCAACAATCGGCGTGGTCGACGATCTGCGCCAACTCAATCCGGCCTTCGGCGGGAAAGATTTGCCGGGCGCGCTCTTCCGCCCGGTCGTTGAGGGCTTGTTCGATTTCGATGGGGAGGGCCGCCCGCGCCCCTGGCTGACGGAGGAGGTGCCGGGGCGCGGGCGTGGCGTCTCGACCGATGGGACGACGATCATCATCCGGCTGCGACAAGGGGTCGCCTGGGAGGATGGCGCGCCGTTCACCGCCGCCGATGTCGTCTACACCCTGGCAGTCGGGCAGAACCCCGCCAACCCCTTCGCGCCTGAGATTGCCGACGCCTACCGGGCGATCCGCGCTGCCGACGCGCTCGACCCCTACACCGTGCGCCTGACGCTGACCGCGCCGGGCGACAGCTATCTGCGCGCCTTCTCACCGGTCCTGCCGGCGCACCTCTTCAACGGCGCGACCGATCTCGTCGACCAACCCTACGCCCGTGCGCCGTTCGGCACCGGCCCGTTCCGCTTCGCCGAGTGGACCCCCGGCGTCTCGCTGACCCTGGCGCGCAGCCCCAGCTACCGTCTCCGCGACCGCCCCTACCTGGACCGCATCATCTTCCGCGCTTACCAGGACAGAGCGACTGCCGAGGCAGCCCTGCGCGCGGGGATGATCGATCTCCTCCTCAGCGCCGACGCCCAGACCCTCACCGCGCCGCAGGACGGGCCGATCCACGGCCTCGCCCCGGCGCACAACGCCCCGCCGACCTGGAATGCTGGCGCGTGGTATCGCTGGCGCGACTGAGAACGTGCGACCGGGGCGTGATCAAAATCACGCCCCGGTCGCCGTGGTAGTCGATGCCGACTGCACGCCTTCGGCGCTAGTGTGCCGCCGCCCCCTGCGCGGCGGCGATGATCCCCTCGGCGAGGTGCGGCGGAACTTTCTGGTAGTGGTCGAACGCCATCTCGAAGATCCCTTGGCCCTGGGTCAGTTGGCGCAAGTCGGTCGCGTAGCGCTGCACCTCGGACAGCGGGGCGGTCGCCTCGACCAGGGTGAGGCCGTCGTCGTCCGGCATCGCCCCCTGGACGTGGGCGCGCTTGGCGTTGAGATCGCTGATGATGTCGCCGGTATACGTGCCGGGGATGCTGATCCGCAGCGCCATCACCGGCTCCAGCAGCGTCGGCTGCGCGCGCTGCATCGCCTCCTTGAACGCCTGCGCCGAGGCGATCTTAAAGGCCATCTCGTTCGAGTCGACCGTGTGATACGACCCATCGGTCAGCGTCACGCGCACGTTGACGACTGGATACCCGGCGATCGGCCCGTGGTCGAGCGATTCGCGCACCCCTTTCTCCACGCCGGGGATGTACTGGCGCGGCACCGTGCCGCCGACGATCTTCTCGGTGAACGCGAAATCCTCGTCGGGCAGCGGTTCCATGTCGATCACCACCTCACCGAACTGCCCCGCGCCGCCGGTCTGCTTCTTGTGGCGATATTTCACGCCGCGCACCGTCGCCGCGATCGTCTCGCGGTACGGCACGCGCGGCAGCTTCACTTCGACGTGGACGCCCGACTTGCGCGCCAGGCGTTCGGTCGCCACCTGGACGTGCGACTCCCCGAGCCCGGAGACGATTGTCTCGCCGGTCACCGGGTCGCGGCCGATCTGGAGCGTCGGGTCTTCCTGGATGAGCTGGTTCAGCCCGCTGCCCATCTTGTCCACATCGCCCTTCGCCTTCGGCAGCACGGCGGCGGAGAAGAGCGGCTTGGGGAAGGTAATAGGGTCGAGGGCCACGGGGCGCGCCGGATCGCAGAGGGTGTCGCCGGTGCGCGTCGCCGCCAGCTTGACGACCGCGCCGATGTCGCCCGCGACGATGCGCGTCGTCGGAGCCTGCTCCTTGCCGCAGAGGAAGTAGAGGTGGCCCAGGCGCTCATCCTGCCCCTTGCCGGCGTTGAGGAGGTGAGAGTCGGCCTGGACCGTGCCGGAGTAGACCCGGAAGTAGCTCAGCGTGCCGAAGCGATCGACCGTCGTCTTGAAGACGAAGGCCACCGTCGTCCCGGCGGGGTCGCAGGGGAGTTCGACCCGCTCGCCATCCTGGGGGTTCTTGCCGATCGCCGGGTCTTTCTCGGTCGGCGCGGGCAGATAGTCTACGATCGCGTCGAGCAACGCCTGCAAACCTTTGTTGGCGGTCGCCGCGCCGCAGAGAGCCGGGACCAGCGCGCCGGAGCAGACGGCCTCCTTTAACGCCGCGTCCAACTCCGCGTCGGCGATCGGCTCGTCGTTGAGGAATTTCTCGATCAGCGCGTCGTCGTTCTCGGCGATCCGCTCGATCAGCTGCGCGCGGTAGCCCTCGGCCTCCTCGACCAGCTCCGGCGGGATCGGCGCCTCCTCCATCTTGCCGTCGCGCCCGGCGTAGAGGAACGCCCGCCGATGCAGCACCTCGATCACCCCTCGGAACGATCCCTCCGCGCCGATCGGCATCTCCAGCGGCACGACGCTGTTGCCGAGCCGTTCCTGTGCGCTGGCAATCGCCCGCGCGAAGTCCGCATTCTCGCGATCCATCTTGTTCACGTAGAGGAGGCGCGACAGCCGGTGCTGGCACGCCCCTTTCCACGCTTGCTCGGTGCCGACCTCCACCCCTGCGGCGGCATCTACCAGGATGATCGCCGCATCGGCGACGCGCATGGTGGCGCGAATATCGCCCGCGAAGTCGGCGAAGCCGGGCGCATCGAGCAGGTTGATCTTGTGGTCGCGCCAGGTGAGCGGCAGCACGGTGGCGCTGACGGAGAGGTGGCGCTTCGTCTCGTCGGGGTCGAAGTCGGAGACGGTGGTCCCATCCTCGACGCGGCCCAGGCGATTGATCACGCCGCTGTCGAAGAGCAGCGCCTCGGCCAGCGAGGTCTTACCCGCACCGCCGTGGGAGAAGAGGCCGACATTGCGAATCCGTTCGGGGGCGTACTGCTCCATCTGCATCACGATCCTCCACGACTACAGCTCGTGTGCGATCGCGCTCGCCGTCGCTCGAACCGTCGGGCGCGTCACACCTCGCGACGGATCGGCCCCAGTGTCGTGGGGATCGCGCTGCCGACAACGACCCAGAGAGTCATTGTCAGACCAGCGTACTGACACTGGCGTCGTCTTAACGAGAGGTTAACACGCGCTCGGGAGAGATGCAACAACGCTGGAAGTGGCGACATTACCAGAGGCGGGTGATCGGATACGCGTCGAGCAGCGGGTCGGCGCTGACGATCGGCAAGTTTTCCGCCAGCGCTTGCGCGACGAGGAGGCGGTCGAACGGGTCGCGATGATGCAAAGGGAGGGTGAAGACAACATTCAGATGCTCGAGTGTAACGGGGAGGAGATCGATCGCGTTTCGCTCTGCCTGTTCCATAAAGATCGGGAAAGGCGCGGAGAGTCGAAGCTTCTGCAAATTGGCCTTAATCGCGATCTCCCACGCACTGGCAACACTCAGGCAGCGGTCGTTGGCGATGTCACCGATCGCATGCACCGCCAGCGTGCTCAAGCGTTGATCGCCAAGGACGAACCATAGGAAGCTATGGGTATCCAGGAGCAGCCTCACCGCATATATTCCTCGAACTCCAGCAGGGGATCGTCGAAGTCGTCGGACATCGTGGCCATCCCCCTGGCGCTGCCAAACTGCGGCCGACCCCGCCGCACCGGCACTGGGACGAGCCGCACGCGCACCACGCCCTCGCCGGTGATGTAGACCTCCTCGCCCCGCAGCGCCGCGTCGAGCAGCTCGGGCAGGCGGGACTGCGCCTCAGCGCGACTCACTTGCTGCATGATCGTGTGCTCCTGTGGGGATTCAGCGCCATCGGCAAAGTATAGAACGATGCTAACCCTTCTCCCACCAGAGGAGCGCCTGGCGCGGCTCCGGCGCGGGGATTTGCCAGCGGTCGCCCTCACGCACGAGTGTCGTGACGAGCCAATCGTCCAGCAGCCGATCGGCGTGCGGGTCGCGCCCGACCGGGCCGAGCCACAACCGCTCGCGGGCGAGGCGTGCGGCATCCTCCGGTGAGCCGAACGCCCAGATCGGGGCGGAGGGGAGGAGTGTCACCTGAGCGGGGATACCGAGCGCATCAAGGGCGGCGAAGGCGTCGGCGTGGGTCGTCTCGCGCGGGTAGGGGACGCCGTGAATCGCCCGCCAGAGGGCGACGAGCGGCGCATCCACCGCCGTGGCGCGCAGGATGATGACGCAGCGACGCAGGGTGTGCGCATCGAGCTTGCGGATGAATGGGCCGATCTCGGCGAGCGGCATCAGCACGTTGGCACAGAGGACGAGATCGGCGGGCGACACCTCCGCCGCCTCCCAGTCGTCCGCGACGAGGCGCAGACGCTCATCGCCGACCCCGGCTGCTGCGGCATTCTCGCGCAACAGTGCCCGCAACGGATCAGAGGGTTCGACCGCCGTCACCATGCGGGCGGCACGCGCCAGGGGGATCGCGAAGCGCCCCCAGCCCGCGCCGACATCGAGGACGGTCGTCTCGGCATCGACCCGATCAAGCAACCAGTCGAGCGGCGGGAAGCGGTGGGCCGGATCGACGCGCATCTGCGCGCCCGGCGCGGCGGCGCGCGCGGTCCAGTAGTCGCCCTCGTCGCCGCGCCGCGCCCGGATCGCGCCGATGACCGTCTCGCGCCGCGCGTTCAGGAAGCGCCAGCGCGCCAGCGGATCAGCGGCGAGGGCGTCCACCTCGGGTATCGGCTTATCCCCATCGCTCATCGCGGCTCATCCTGACCTGGCTCTACAGAGGGGATAGCCCGGTACGGCAACCCGGCCCGCGCACCGGCGATGATGAGGTCCTCCAACGCCGTCCGCTCGCGCTGCATCTCGCGCACCTCCTCCAGCCAGCGGTACTGCGCCTCGGGATTGAGCCGGTCCACGCCGAAGCCCCAATCGCGCTCCGACTCCGCGAGCGAGCCGATCGCCCCCGCCAGATAGGCGGCCAGTGCGCGATACCGCCGGACGAGCGCGGCGTAGGTTTCGCCGGTGAATTCGCCCGCCCGCTCGTCCATCGCCTCACCCCCGAGCGCCGGTCGGCACCGTTGATCACTCCGCCGCCTCGATCGTCACCGTCAGGCCGAAGGTGCCGAGGCGTTCGGCATAATACTCGGCCTGCTCGCGCGCGCAGATGACCACCGTTGCGCGCCCGGTGACGTGCGCCTGGAGCATGATCAGGATCGCCTTGCGCTGACTGAGGCTCGGCACCGACTTGCAGAGCGCCCGCACCACCTCATCGGTCGAGTGGACATCGTCGTTGTAGAGGATGACCCGATATGGCGGAAACCGCCGCAGCAGATATTCGGTATCGAACTCGGTGCCAACACCAGGCGTTGCTGGTGCGCTTGAGGCGCGCGGAGCGGGTGAGATGGAGCGGCGCTCGGCGTTCATCGGTCCCTCTGCATTACAGCTCGTCCCCATACCTCCCGCCCGCGTACTCAGCCGACCAATCCGCCGACCTCGGCGATCTCGTCCGCGCTCAGTTGCCACTCGGCGGCGCTGGCATTCGTTTCGACCTGCCCCGGCGAGGTGACCCCGGCGATGACGGTGGAGACCTCGGGCTGCGAGGCCAGCCAGGCGATCGCCAGGTCGCCGAGCGTCTTGCCGCGCGCCTCGGCCCACCCGGCCAGCCGCTCGACCGCCGCCTCATCCTTGCCGGCCAATTGCCGATCGAAGAACCCGGCCCCTTCCTGGTCGGTGCCGCGCGCCCCCTCGGGCCGCGCCCCGCCGCGATACTTGCCGGTGAGGATCCCGCCCGCCAGCGGGCTGTAGGGGACGATCCCGATCCCGAAGGCGCGGCAGGCGGGGACCAGCTCGGCCTCGATCCTGCGATCGAGCAGGCTGTAGCGCGGCTGGACCGAGACGAACGGCGCATAGCCGCGCTTGTCGCTGACCCACAGCGACTGCGTCAGTTGCCAGGCGGTGAAGTTCGAGCAGCCGAGATAGCGCACCTTGCCCGCGCGCACCAGATCGTCGAGGGCGCGCATCGTCTCCTCGATCGGCGTCTCGGGATCCCAGCTATGGACCTGGAGGAGGTCGAGATAGTCGGTCCCGAGGCGGCGCAGGCTGGCCTCGACCCCGGCGATGATATGCCCGCGCGACAGCCCCTGCTCGTTCGGCCCCTCGCCCATCTTCATCGCCACCTTGCTGGCGATCAGCCCCTTGTCGCGCCGGTCGGCCAGCGCCTTGCCGACATGGTCCTCCGACACACCGATCGAGTAGACGTCGGCGGTGTCGAAGAAGTTGATCCCCAGTTCGATCGCGCGGTGGATGATCCGCGCCGTGCCGGGCGCATCAACGTAGCGCCCGAAGGTGTTGCCGCCGAGCCCGATGACCGAAACCTTGAGGCCGGAAGTGCCGAGTCGCTTGTAGCGCATGAGTGCTCCTTCTCGGATCGCCATCCGATCGCCGATCGATGCTCACGCCCGCCACGATTGTACCGCAAGGGATGGCAAGGAATCGGTAGGTAGGCACAGCGGTTGGGCGTAGGGGCGTATTGCATACGCCCGACCCACGCCGGGGTTGCCTGCGGGCGTTTGTAGCTGGGCAAGGCCGTTGGGCGTATTGCATACGCCCCTACATCCGACCGCCTCCGCCACCCACTCATGTTCGCGCCCCCTCACCCATAGCTTGCCACTGCTATACTGCGCCCACTCACCCATCGACGACTGACGGCTGACGACTCCCCGGAGGACAGATGCGCGACGAATCACGAGGTTTCTTGCACGGGCTGCTCGAAGCGGCGGGGCCGTCGAACTACGAGATCGAGGCGGCGCGGGTCTGGCGGGCCGAGGCTGAGCGGTTCTGCGCCGAGGTCGCGGCGGATGTGAACGGCAACTCGATCGCCCGGCTGCGCGGCGACGCGCCCGCCGGGGCGAAGAAGGTGCTGCTCTGCGGCCACATCGACGAGATCGGCCTGATCATCACCCACGTCAACGACGATGGCACCCTCGCCTTCCGGGGGATCGGCGGCTGGGATCCGCAAGTCCTCGTCGGCCAGCGAGTGCGCGTGCTGGCGCGCGGCGGCGGGGTGACCGGTGTGATCGGGCGCAAGGCGATCCACCTGCTGCGCGGCGACGACCGCGACCGCGCGGTGAAGCTGGACGACCTCTGGATCGACATCGGGGCGAAGGAGAAGGCCGAGGCGGCGGCGCGCGTGCGCGTCGGCGATGCGGCGGTGATCGACGTTGCGCCGATCATGCTGACCGACGACCTGATCGCCTCCCGCGCGCTCGACGACCGCTGCTGCGCCTTCATCGCGCTGGAAACGCTGCGCCTCCTCAGCGAGGGCGAGCCGCCCCGCTGCGATGTCTACGCCGCCGCGACGGTGCAGGAGGAGATCACCTTCCGGGGGGCGCACACCGTCGCCGCGACGGTCGCGCCGGACGTGGCGATCGCGCTCGACGTGACCCACGCCAGCGACCGACCGGGCGTGTCGCCGCAGGAGGTCGGGGCGCACGCCTGCGGCAGCGGCGCGGCGATCTCGCGCGGCAGCGTCTCGAATGATCTGCTGGTCGATCTGCTGATCGCGACGGCGGAGCGCGAGGGACTGCCCTACACCCTCGAAGCATCCGGCGGGCGCAGCGGCACCGACGCCGACGCCCTGGTCGTCAACGGGCGCGGCACCGCAGGCGGCGTCATCTCCGTCCCCTGCCGCTACATGCACTCGCCGGTCGAGGTCGTCAGCCTGACCGACCTGGAGACCTGCGCCAAACTCCTCGCCGCCGCGATCCGCGCGATCGGCCCGGAGACCGACTTTGTCCCGCGCTGAGTCGGCGGCGAGTCGTTTGCTCCGCCCGCCGCATCGCGGCGGTTAACGCGCAATGGCTATCCATGGGGGCGGGGCGACTCCGCACGAAGGTCGCGGAGTCGCCCCACCCCCACAACCTCCGCGAGTGCGGATTATGACGGCTGAAGGAGGCTCTTGCGCATCCGAAAGTTTGTCATGCTCACGCCGCGTACGCTGGGACGTTGCTCCGCCTCGACGTGAAATCCCCACTTCTCGAAGAATGGGCGCGCGGTGATGCTGACGTGTGAGTAGAGGCCCGTCGCGCCGCGCGCGGTGGCGGTCGCGTGAATCTGCCGCATCAGTGCGGAGCCGACACCCCGCCGCGCCACCGTCGCCGCAACATAGAAATGATCGATATAGCCATCGCCCTGCACGTCGGCATAGCCGACAATCCGCCCCCCCTCTTCCGCGACGAACGGTTTAATCTCGCGCATCCGCCGCGCCCAATCCTCGCGATCGACCGCCTCCGGTGCCCAGGCATCGATCTGCTCACGCGTGTAATCGGCCGACGCCGTACCGTGGATCGCCGAGGAAAAGACTTCCCGTAGGGCCGGTTCGTCGCCGCGGCGGAACTCCCGAATCCGCACGCTCATTCCGTCCTCCTCGCGAGCGGCGGCCAACAGTTCCTACTCACCGACGCACGCGCGTTTCCATCCATTCGACGCCGAAGCGCACGAGATCGGCCGCCGGAAGGAGCGCCGACGGTGCCGCGCCGACAAGTCCGCTGCTGCCGCGACCGGTCGCGAGATAATCCCGCCCGATCGCCGCGAAGGGGTCGTCCTCGCCGAAGTCGGCGATCCCGTTCGTCGTGTCGTACTCCTCGATCTCCACCCACACCCGCTCTCCATCGCGCAGAATCGGCATCAGGTAGCGATCGATCCGCTTATCGGGGATATTCGCCAGATGTTCCGCGTGGTGCAGCAGCGTGATATTCGAGAGGATCGGTCCGAGCAGGAGCACCGCACCATCCGCCGCGCAGAGCCGCGCTGGCGGCGAGTCGGGGCCGTGGCCGTATTGCCAGGAATGGCGCGCGGTGAGCGCTTCGGCACCCGCGCCCACGGCGACGAACGATGCGAGGGGATGGTCGCTGCGCCGGGCGCCCGGCCAGGTACGCAGATACTCAGCGAGGACGCTCATCTCGTGATGATCGGCTGGAGAAGTGGCTGGGTCAAACGGCGGACACTCGGCCAGCCAGGCCGCCCGTTGCGCCTCTGACCACCCTGCCATCTCGTAAGGATTCCCCTCCCAACTCGCCAGCATCAGCAGCGTCCCGCGCGGCGTCAGCAGATCGAGGAGCGCATCGAGGACGACACGCGGGCCGCCCACGACCCAGCCGATCGCCCGCACCGAGGCGTGGAGCATCACCACGCCGCCCTCGCGCACACCCAGCGCGCGGAGGTCGGCGATCAGTTGACTGCGCGTTACGTGCTGCGCGGCGACGGGGTCTGCTGCGCCCATAGTTGTCCTCACAACGAGCCGACCGCCTCAATTCTAGCAGTTTCTTTCGAGCACACGATATGATAGGGGGGAAAAGTCGGTGCTGTCTCAATTCGTCACTCGTCATTCACTTGGAAAGCTGACCCGGCGCACCCGGCGGCGTATACTTCCCGGCAGCACGATCGATAGCCTCGTTCACAACGCAAGGCAAGGGCAAGGCACCATGAACACTTCCCTGCGGATGACCTCCGCCGACCTGGCGAATTTCCCCGATGACGGCAAGCGACGCGAGATTATCGACGGGGAGTTGTACGTGTCGACGCAGCCGCACTGGTATCACCAAGTCCTCTGCGCCCGCTTCGGCCAATTTCTGGGCGAGTGGGGCGATGAGTCCGGTCGCGGTCAGGTCGCCGTCGCGCCGGGGCTGATCTTCGCGGAGGACGACGATGTCGCGCCGGACGTTGTCTGGGCCAGCCGGGAGCGGCTGGCGCGGATTCTCGAAGGCGGGAAGCTCTATGCCGCGCCCGAGTTGGTGATCGAGGTGCTGTCGCCGGGTCGGAAGAATATCGCGCGCGACCGCGAGACGAAGCTGAAACTGTATGCCCGCCGCGATGCCGACGAATACTGGATCGCCGACTGGCCTCGACACGCCGTCGAGATCTACCTCCGCGCGGGCGACACCCTCACGCTCGCCGAGACACTCGGCCCCGGCGACACACTGACGACGCCACTCCTGCCTGGCTTCGCCGTGGCCCTCGATCGGCTCTTCGCGGGGTTCCCCTTCGCCGAGGCCGTGGGGGAGGGCGAAGGATAAGAGAAGCGGCCCTCACCCCCGCCGCCTCCGGATGAACCGGATTTATCCTGCTGCAAGTCAGGACAATATGCGGGCGGCACCCCCTCTCCTGATTCCAGGAGAGGAGGGAAGCCATTGCGGGTCTTTTGGCCGACGGATATGTCGCAGTCATCCCCACCAACACGTTCGACCACTTCCAGAAGCATTCGCCAGGCACCGTCCCTCCCTTGAAATGGGGGTATCCAATCTCATGCGCCGTCACCGCGCCGCCGAGTACAATACCCCCTTTGGCGGGCGACCACGCCCACAGCAGCAGTTCGCCACATCGCCATCGCCAGGAGCGCCGCAGGGCGCGCTCGATAGCCACTCATGGGGGAAGAAGCTGATGGCCCGGACCGCATCCCAGACCGTGCTCGTCACCGGCGGCGCGGGGTTCCTGGGGATTAACTTGCTGCGCTACCTGCACGCGCGCGGTTACGACCTCGTGTCGCTCGACATGGCCGATTTCGATTACCCGGATATGCGCGACAAAGTGTTCGTCGTCAAGGGCGACATCCGCGACCGCGCGACCGTCGAGCGCGCGATGAAGGGGGTCGATCTCGTCGTCCACGGGGCGGCGGCGCTGCCGCTCTATTCCGAGGAGGATATCTACACCACCGATGTGGTCGGCACCCGGCTGATCCTCGACGTCGCGCGGCAGCACGGCATCGCGCGCGCCGTCCACGTCTCCTCCACCGCCGTCTACGGGATTCCCGACCATCACCCGCTGGTCGAGGAGGACAAATTGGACGGCGTCGGCCCCTACGGCAAGGCGAAGATCGAGGCGGAGGAGGTCTGCCTCGAATTCCGCAAGAAGGGGCTGGTCGTGCCGATCATCCGCCCCAAGTCGTTCGTCGGCCCGGAGCGGCTGGGCGTCTTCGCCCTCTTCTACGATTGGGCGCTTAATGGGCGCAACTTCCCGATGATCGGCAACGGCAAGAACCGCTACCAGTTCCTCGACGTGGAAGACCTCTGCGCGGCGATTCACCTCTGTTTGACCCTCCCCGCCGAGCGGGCCAACGACACCTTCAACATCGGCGCGGAGGAATTCACCACGATGGCCGAGGACTACCAGGCGGTCCTCGACAAGGCGGGCTTCGGCAAGCGGATCATCGGCTTCCCTGCCGAACCGGCGATCTGGGGCCTGCGCTTCCTCGAACTGCTGCGCATCTCGCCGCTCTACAAATGGGTCTACGAGACGGCCTCGAAAGATTCGTTCGTCTCGATCGACAAGGCGAAGCGCCAGCTCGGCTTCAAGCCGCAGTATTCCAATAAGGATGCGCTGCTCCGCAACTTCGCCTGGTATATCGAGCACCGCGATCAGTTCGCCAGCCAGTCCGGGGTCTCCCACCGCGTCCCCTGGAAACAGGGCGCGCTCGGGCTGCTGAAGCGGGCCTTCTAGGCAACTATTACCCGACAAGATCACAATATCGGGGCGATCATAGTAGTATGATCGCCCCGATCCATAGGAAGGTTATCAGCGACAAAGCAAATGATTTGCCGCTATGGCTCTACAAACCACTCAGGTTGGTGAATGAATTCCGGCACATCGATCTCAAAGTCGGTCGCAATGATGTAGTCGTCGCCATTGATCAGGAATAGCACCGGCATATCCGGCGTATCCTCGACCTGATCATTACCGAGGTACCGCGCACCGATAGTGTCGAGAAAGCTGATTACCTTGCGATACAGCGGCGTGGGAAACCAGCCCAGCACGAAAGACTTACTCGCGGTCCACTCATAAAAAATGCGCGTATCTCCTGGCACGTTGAGGAAAAGGTACGGATTCTCGTGATAGCGCGTCTCGGCACGCACCAGATCGATGATCTCGCTGGTCTGTTGCTGCGTCAGCGGTGTGGTGCAAAGAATTTGGTGGCTTGGATGGTACGCCCATAGTAGTGGATGATCCTCAATAAACATCCAGTCGATTATTTCGCCAGCGTGCTGCGACAAACACGCCATGTACACAGTATGAGCAAGTACTGTTACGTTCTTCTTTGCTTCTTCACCGGGCTGTAGCTTCCAGGGTTTGTTCTACTGTCTCGCTTCGAGATAGCGCGGGTGCTCCCACCACGGATAGAAGCGCACTGTATAGCGCGCTTCACGTTCAGGCAGGGAAACGTGCGCGCTGACGAATTCAGCATCAATTTGTGGGTAGAACCGATCCGCAACCTCGCAATAGTTCAATACTGGCATCAGATGGTATGCTCCGCCGGCTCGAAGTTGATCGGATGTCCGGCAAAGCGGCACTCGAGATGGATCTGCGCGTGCTGCGGACCGGCCCAGCGGCAGCGGGCGCAGTGGCTCACGCCGTAGAAATGGTCGAAGAGGGGCTGGCTCATCGTCGTCAGATGGCGGTCGAGCGCGAGGCGCTTGTACTCCTCGCGCACCGCAGCGTCGAGAGCGCGCGGCAAGCACTGCGGGTAGTGAAGCTGATAAGTCTCGCCGCTGGCACTGTCCTCCAGCGTCAGTATCTCGACCTCCAAACCACCTTCGATCGCAGCCGCCCGCCCGTTGAGGCGCAGCACCCCCCAATCGACCCCCGCCATCGCCGAGAGGTACTGGAGGAGCCGCGCCTTATCGATCGTGCGCGTCGCCAACCGCTCCAAGAGCGGGCGTACGCGCTGCACCACATCCTGCGTCGCTCGGTATGTCATGGCCCCTCCGGGGAGTGACGAGTGACGAGTGACGAGTGACGAATGGGAACGTGACGGAGGTCATACATCTTGAGAGTCCTCCCGCGAACCTTATTCGTCACTCGTCATTCATCATTAATCTTGACTTCTGCAACACCCCGCTGGCCGAGGGCGGCGACCTCATCGATCAAGCGAGCGCGGAAGGTGCCGGGGCCGGGGTCGCCAGCGGCGGCGCGCTCGGCGGCGAGGCCGTAGGTGCCGAGGGCCAGCGCGGCCTGGGTCACGGGATCACCACCGGCGGCCAGGAAGATGCCGATCGCGGCGGTCGCCATGCAGCCGGAGCCGGTGATCCGCCCGAGGAGCGGGTGACCGTTGTGGACGGCGAGCGTTTGTCCACCGCCGACAACGATATCGATCGCACCGGTGACCGCGACCGCGACCCCGAAGCGCGCCGCCGCAGCCCCGGCGACGGCGCGCGGATCTTCCCCGCCGACCGCATCGACGCCGCACATCTGGCCTGAGCCGACGAGCGCGCCGATCTCGCCGCGATTACCACGCAGCACCGTGATCGGCAGTTCGGAGAGGAGGCGCAGGGCGCTCTCGGTGCGGAACGCCGTCGCGCCCGCGCCGACCGGATCGAGGACGATCGGCACCCCGCGCGCGGCGGCGGCGCGCCCCGCCAGCAGCATCGCCTCGATCTCGGCCCGCGAGAGGGTGCCGATGTTCAGCGCCAACGCCCCGGCCAGCGCCGCCATCTCGGCGGCCTCCTCGGGCGCGTAGGCCATCACCGGCGACGCGCCGAAGGCGAGTGTGACGTTGGCAACATCGTTGGTGACGACGATATTGGTGATGTGGTGGATCAGCGGCACCCGCTCGGCCACGCGCGCCAGGGCCGCCGCCGCTTCAGTGCTGAAATCGATGCCACTCATCGGCTGCTCCCATCATGACTGCGCGACAAGGTTTACTGAGCATTGATAACAGGTGACGGCGGGGCGGGCAACTGGAGGTCGTTCAAGGTAGGCGGTTTCAACCGCCTGTTACAGCGCCGCTTTCCCCTACTGCCCGCCTCGCCCGCCCTACGCCTCCACGCTCCCGCTCACACTCCGCGCCTCATCCTTCGCCCCGGACACTTTTTGCTTCAACTCATAGAGCTTCGTGATCGCCTCCAGCGGCGAGAGCGATTCGACATCGAGGGCGCGCAGTTCCTCCACCACCGGGTCGGGCGCGCCGAAGAGGGAGAGTTGGAACTGGGGCGGCGCGGCGACGGGGGCGGCGCGGCGACCACCGGTGCGGCGCGGGGCGCGCTCGCCGCCACCTTCGAGGTCGGCCAGGATCTCGCCCGCGCGACGGACGACCGCGCGCGGCATCCCGGCCAGACCGGCGACGTGGATCCCGTAGGAACGGTCGGCCCCGCCGGGGACGACGCGCCGCAGGAAGACGACCCGATCGCCCTCTTCGAGCACATCCATCCGCTCGTTCTGCACGCGCGGCAGGATGTCGGCCAGCGCGGTCAACTCGTGATAGTGCGTGGCGAAGAGGGTGCGGCAGCCGAGGCGCGGCGTGTTGTGGATGTACTCGCTGACGGCCCGCGCGATCGAGAGGCCGTCGTAGGTGCTGGTGCCGCGCCCGATCTCGTCGAGGACGATCAGGCTGCGGCGCGTGGCCGAGTTGAGGATCGCGGCCATCTCCAGCATCTCGACCATGAAGGTGCTCTGCCCCGCCGCCAGGTCATCCTGCGCGCCGATCCGGGTGAAGATCCGATCGACCAGGCCGATCTCGGCGCGGTCGGCGGGGACGAACGCGCCGATCTGCGCCAGCAGGACGATCAACGCGACTTGCCGGAGATAGGTGCTCTTGCCGGCCATATTGGGGCCGGTGATGATCACGACCTGGCGCTCGGCGGTGTCGAGATTGGTGTCGTTCGGCACAAACCCCTCGCTGGCGACCGCCAGCGATGCCTCCACCGTCGGGTGCCGCCCGCCCTCGATGCAGACGATCGGCTCCGGGTCGTCGTTGAGCGTCGGGCGGACGTAACGGCGCTCGACCGCGACCGTCGCCAGCGCGGCGAAGACATCCAGGTGGGCCAGCGCCTCCGCCGCGCGCATGACATACGGCGCCGCGCCCGCGACCCGGCCCACCACCTCGCGATAGATCGTCCCCTCCAGCGCCGCGATCCGCTCCTCCGCGCCGCTGACCAGCGTCTCGTACTCTTTCAGCTCGGGCGTGATGTAGCGCTCCGCGCCGACGAGGGTCTGCTTGCGGATGTAATCGTCGGGGATGGCGTCGCGGTTGGTGTGGCTGATTTCCAGGTAGTAACCGAAGACCTTGTTGTAGCCGACCTTCAGCGAGCGGATGCCGGTGCGTTCGCGCTCCGTCCGCTCCAGCCCGGCGATATATGCCTTCGCCTCGCGGGCTTTCTCGCGCAGGTCGTCGAGGTCGGGCGCGAACCCGGTGCGGATCGACGGCACCTCGGGGCCGAGCGCCGCCGGGGGATCGTCGGCGATCGCCGCGCCGATTGTCGCCACCAGGTCGTCGAGGCGCGCGGCGCGCAGCGGCGGCAGCCAGGGCGCGAGCGGCCCGCCTGCCCCATCCTCACTAGGAACATCGGCGATCGCCGCCAGCAGATCGGGCAGGCGGCCGAGCGAGCGCGCCAGGGTGGCGAGATCGCGCGGGGTCGCCGCGCCGGTGACCGCCCGATTGATCAGCCGCTCCAGATCGCCGACCCCGCCGAGCAGGGGCGTGATCCGGGCGCGCAGGAGGGCGTCGCGCGCGCAGAGCGCCACCGCCTCCTGCCGTTCAATCAGCGGCGCGAGCTCGACCAGCGGCTGCCCGAGCCAGCGGCGCAGGAGCCGCCCGCCCATCGGCGTCCTGGTGCGGTCGATCGTCGCCAGCAGTGAGCCGCCGCGCCCGCCGCGACTCCCCTCGGTCAGTTCGAGGTTGCGCCTGGTTGCGGCGTCCAGGGGCATATAGGCGTCGGTGCTGTAACCGTGCAACTCGGTGATCTGGGCCAGGCCGTCGAGTTGCGTCGCGGCCAGGTATTGCAGCAGGGCACCCGCCGCACGGATCGCCAGCGGCTGCCCGCCGATCCCGAAGCCGTCGAGCGCGCCGACCGCGAAATGGTCGCGCAAGGCGTCCTCGGCGCGGTCGAGTCGCCACTCGCGCCCGTCGGTGCGGCTGGTGTAGGCACCGCTCGGCAGCCAGGGCGGCACGTTCCCATCCGGGTCGTCATCCTTCGTCAGCAGGATCTCCGCCGGGCCGAGCCGCAACAGTTCCTGCGCAATCGCCCCCTCGATCGCTTCGGTGTCGGCGCGGGTGAGTTGCGTGGCGGCGAACTCGCCGGTGGTGATGTCGGCGTAGGCGACACCGGCGCGCGCGCCCTCGACCAGCACGGCGGCGAGGTAATTGTTGGCGTGACCGGGGAGCATACTCGGCTCGACGACGGTGCCGGGGGTGACGACGCGCGTGACGCGGCGCTCGACGATCTCCCGCCCCTTCGTCGGCTGGCCGATCTGCTCGCAGACGGCGACCTTGTACCCGGCAGCGATCAGCTTGGCGATGTGGGCCTCGGCGGAGTGGTACGGCACCCCGGCCAGTGGCAGCTTCTGCCCCCGCCCCATCTCGCGCGCGGTGAGGGTGATGTCGAGGATGCGCGCGGCGATCTTGGCATCCTCCTCGAACATCTCGTAAAAGTCGCCGAGACGGAAGAAGAGGAGGACATCGGGGTACTGGCGCTTGATCGCCAGGTATTGCTGCCGGATCGGCGTCGTCATCGGCCCTCAGTCCAGGGTGAAGGGGTATACGTACACATCAATATGGCGGATTATAGGGCTGCGGGGTGCGCGGTTCAAGCATGGCGAGCGCGGCTATAAGCGCCCCATCCCCCGGCGTGCCACCCGTTCTCAGCGCCGGAAGTCGCGCACATGCCGCCCGAAGAGGCTCAACTCCTCCGATACTGTCGCCACCTCGGCGGCGCTGGGGCCGTGCCACTCGCCAGCGGGCAGGTGGCACAGGGCGGCGGTGTCGCGATTGTAGAAGTAGGCGTGTGCCGCGACCTCCCGGCCATCGTCGGTCGCGGCAGCGACGACCCGGCGCAGGTAGATCGAGCCGGTCGGATCGGATGGGGCATACCCTTCGAGATCATCCAGGATCGCCAGGACCCGCGCCAGCTCGGTCGGCTCGATCAACAGCAACTCGCCGCGCACCGGATCGTCGCCCTCGGCCAGCGCCGGGAACGGGCCGACATCGTAGAGCCGCCCACGGATCGTCGCCGGGGTGGCGGAGCGCACCGCGGCGGCGATCAAATGGTGATTCGTCTGCCTGCGCTTGAGCGTGCCATAGACGAAGCAAAATTGCGGCCCAACGACCATTGCCTCCTCCCAAACCCGATGAAACCAACGGCGCAATGATAGACGAACGGCGACGGTGTCGCACTTGTGGGGCCGCGCGCCTGTCACCCTGTCGCGACCCGACTCCGAGGCCCGGCAGGATCGCGCGATAACTGGTCCCCCTATTCATCCTTCCCACCGCCTCCCCCCGCGTGCTATCCTCCCCGCTCTGCAGCGAGAACAACGAGAACAACGCGGGCGGCGGAACGGGGCGGGTGGACGATGGCCGGGCGACCAGCAGTGACCGGGGAATCGTCGGCAACCGCGACGCCCGAGCGACCGGGCGGTCCGGGTCTCGCCGAGGAAGGCGGCGGGGCGGGGCGAGGGCGGATGCTGCTGGCCCTCTGCTTCGCGACATTTCTGGTCACCGGCAACGGGGTCGCGGTCTCGCCGTTCCTGCTCGACATGGCGCGCGATCTCGGGGCCGATCTCGCGGCGGTCGCCAATCTGGTCGCCCTCTCCAGCGTCACCTGGGGGCTCTCCTCGCTCTGCGCGGGCGCGGCCTCCGACCGGATCGGTCGCAAGCCGCTCCTCGTCGGCGGCCTTTGCGTGCTGGTCCTCTCGCCGCTCGGCGTGGCGCTGGCGCAGGGGTATTCGGCGGTCGCGGCCTGGCGGATCCTCGGCGGGGTCGGCGGCGGCGCGTTCATGGGGACCGTCTTCGCGACGGTCGCCGATCGTTTCCCGGCGCGCGAGCGCGGGCGCTCGCTCGGCTGGCTGACGACCGGGCAATCGCTCTCGCTCGTCGCGGGCGTGCCGCTCCTCACCGGTATCGGCGGTATCTGGGGCTGGCGCGGGGCGTTCTGGGCCTACGGGATCGCGATGCTCCTCGCCGCCTGCCTCACGATTTTCGTCGTGCCAGCGACGGGGCGCGACCGCGCGATCGCGCCGCTGTCATTCGCGGCGACCCTGCGCCTGCTCCGGCCACGGACGGTCGCGCTCCTCCTCGCCGGGATCGGCGATCGGCTCTGCTACGCGGCGGTCTCCGTTTTCCTGCCGACCTATCTGGTGCAGACCTACGGGATCTCGCTCGGGACGCTGGCGATCGCGCTGGCGATCGTCGCCTCGGGCAACCTCGTCGGCAACCTGATCGGCGGGCGGCTGGGCGATCGGTTCCAGGCGCGCGGCGCGATCGTCGCGGCCTCGCTGGCGCTGACCGGGCTGACCGCGCTGCCGCTCCTCCTCTGGCAGCCCGCGGTCTGGCCGTCGGTCGGGCTCGGCTTCGCCTACATGCTCCTCAATTCGTTCGGACGCCCGGTCCTGCTGACGGCGCTGAGCGAGGTGTCGGGCGAGGCGCGCGGCGCGGTCCTCGGCCTGAATATCACCGGGGCGAGCGTCGGCTGGCTGGCCGCGACCTCGATCGGCGGCCCGATCATCATCGGCGCGGGGTATGGCGGGCTCGGCCTCTTCGCGGCGAGTGTCGGCTTCATCGGCGCGGCGCTGGCCCTCGCGAGCCGAACTGGCGGTGCGGTGCGGGCGCTGCCGGTCTCCACGCCGGCCTGAGCGGCGGCGACTGGCGGGGGATACGCTGTCCCCACACGGATGGTAGGCTACCGACACAAACCCGTTGAAGCCTGGAGCAGCGCCTTTGGTAATACCGCCAGTGCATCTCACGCGGGCGGGGAATGCCGCAAACCCTGCTCACAATGGGATGAACGTCACGCGTCCAGTGAGTTCCTCCGCCGAACATGTCAGCGCGATCAACTCCAGATCATCGATACACTGCCCGATGGAAACGCGCAACTGATGTGCATAGATGATCCCACCGAAGGGGTGGTCAGCGCGTTGGCGTCGGCGGGCTTCTATGAGCAAATCTTTATCTTGAGAGAAGAGTACGCGCCCCAATGCAGTGGCGCGTTCCAGCAGCAAATCGTCTGGAAACTGATCGGCCCCGTCTTCATGGGCGGTCAACACGTCGAGGCCGCGCTGTCGCAGCCCGGTGGTTATGGCGCGTGGGATATGCTGATCCATGTACAGGGCAAGAGGCATCAGCGCTGCGGATCCCTCTTCAGTTGAGCAACTGTCGGGGCGGGAGTCAGCTCGCGCTCTAACTGATCAACAAGGGCGAGACCGCGCGCGATCTCGTCGTCTAGCTCACCCTGATGATCCCAGTAATACGCGAGAGCCGAGTGGATTTGGCCGAGCGTGAGGTATGGATACTGGAACTGGAGCTCGGCAGGGCTCCAACCGTAAGCACGTTGCGCCACGACGAGTTCGAGTACTTTCATCGTCGTGCCAGCAATAAGCGGTGTATGCTGATCGTTGAGGACAACGTGCTGATAGCGTGTCGCGGCGAGCGCCATGAGGTTCCATCCTTCTCGCGACAGCGTGCCGGAAAGGGCGCGCAGCACGAGAGCAAATATACCATGCCCCTCGACGGGCTGGGGGGCCGACGAGAGAGCTTCCCGCCCACTGTCGTGCCAGGGAAGCGGCACCTGGCCACCCATCCCTCCCCAGCATGTTCGTTGCGCCAGTATCCGGTAGTTCCGGGTCGTGCGCCCCTTGCCCGACCCCGCCGGGAGTGCTACCCTAAGGGGTGTCGGCGCATGATGACGCGCCGATGCTGAGCGATAGCCCCATTGTGTGGAGGTGAGAGGAATGGCTTTCGAGTTGCCGCCGCTGCCGTATGCCAACGATGCGCTGGAGCCCCACATCGACGCCAAGACGATGGAAATCCATCACGATAAGCACCACAACACCTACGTCACCAACCTGAACGCGGCCCTCAAGGACTCGCCCGAGTTGCAGAACATGAGCATCGAAGAACTCGTGGCGAACCTCGACAAGGTGCCGGAATCGGCTCGCACCGCCGTCCGCAACAATGGTGGCGGCCACGCGAACCATTCCCTCTTCTGGGAAGTCCTCGGTCCGAACGGCGGCGAGCCAACCGGCGCGCTCGCGGAAGCGATCAACTCCGCATTCGGCTCGCTCGACGCCCTCAAAGAGCAGATGGGCACCGCCGGTGCCGGGCGCTTCGGCAGCGGCTGGGCCTGGCTCGTCGCCACGCCGGATGGCACCCTCAGCATCACCAGCACCCCGAACCAGGATAGCCCGCTGATGGAGGGCAAGACCCCGATCTTCGGGATCGATGTCTGGGAGCACGCCTACTACCTGAAGTACCAGAACCTGCGCCCGGCCTACCTCAAGGCGATCTTCAATGTCGTCAACTGGGATGCCGTCGCCAAGCGCTACGCCGCCGCGAAAGGCTAGGCTGAACGCGGAAGTCGGAGCGCGGAGCGCGGAATAAGAAGCGAGGACCGGGCGGGGGGCACATGTTGTGCCGCCCCGCCGCATTATTCGGCAGGGCCATCACCCCTTGTTCCGCGTTCCGACTTCCGACTTCCGCGTTCCACAGCCCCTCTGGCACCATCCTTGCGCTGCCTGCGGGGAAGACCTCGTCGTTCTAGCAAAGACCAGAAGGAGGATCTTATGACCGGGGAAACCTATGTGCGCGACGTGATGGTGCCGATGACGCAGGCGATCCGTGTCACCCAGACGATCGTCGCCGCGCGCCAGCGGATGCAGGGCGACATGCGCGTCAAATCGCTCGTCGTCGTGGATGACAACGATCGCCCGCTCGGCGCGGTTCGCTACAACGACATCAGCGCCGCCGAGGCCGGCGGCACCGTCGCTGACGTGATGGTCGGTAATATCCCGACGGTCAGCCCCGACCAGTCGCTCGCCGACGTCACCGGGCTGATGAGCGAGCACGACATCGACCGCCTCGCGGTGGTGGACAGCAGCGGCGCGATCGTCGGCGAACTGCCCCGCAACGTCCTCACCCTGTCCGAGACCCACGGCACGGTCGGCACCACCGGCGAGAGCCTCTCCGATGCGACCGCCGGGCGCGACACGCCGGCCTACCAGGTCGCGCAGAATATGACGGTCATCGGCGACGATGGCGGCAAGATCGGCACGGTGAAGGACGTCCTCTCCGACGCCCTCACCGGCGCGCTGACCCACATCGTCGTCCACACCGGCCTGATCTTCGGGCATGACAAATCCGTCCCGGCCGATCTGGTAGACAGCGTCGCCGGCGACGAGGTGCGCCTGAAGGCCGCGAAGAGCGACATCGAGGCGCTGCCGGACATTGAGAAGGCCGAGTAATCCTCGCCCGCAAGAAGTAGTGGCTACGACCGGCCCCGCATTGAGTATGCGGGGCCGGTCGTTTTCATGCCATGCGCGTGCGCTATTGCCCGATGGTGTCGGCTACAGCCGCGAGGCGTATGCCTCGTTATAGAGGAGCTCGCGCGACCACGCGCCGGGCGGCTGCGCGTGCAACTGCCAATACGCCTCCGCGATCCGGTCGGCGTCGAAGAGGGTCCGCTCGCGCACCTCGCCGAGGATCGTCACCGTCGCCGCGTGGATCCCCTGCGGCTCCAACTCCGCCCCGAGGTTCAGCGCCAGGCTCCGCAAGGCCGCCTTGCCGATCCCCAGCGACGCCATCGGCGCGTAGGTGTTGAGGGCGAAGCCGCCGCCGGTGAGCATGATCGTCCCCTCGCCGCGCTCGCGCATCGCCGGCAGCACCTCGCGCACACAGGCGAGCGCGGCGACCACGCTGACCGTGAGATCGCCGCGCAATTGCTCGGCGGTCAGCTGCGATGGCACCCCGTGCGTGACGGCGCTGGCGTTGTAGACCAGCACATCCGGCGCGCTGAGTTCCGCGCCGATCCGCGCGAATAGCTCGGGGATCGCCGTCAGATCAGCGAGATCGGCAGGGTAGGCGACTGCGGTGTCGCCTTCGGCCCGCAACTCCTCCGCATACTGGCGTAGCGCCTCGGCCCGACGCGCCACCAGCGCGATCCGGAAGCCCTCGCGCGCGAAGCGGCGGGCGACCGCCAGGCCGATCCCCGGCCCCGCGCCAACGATCACACAGGTCTGCCCCTCCACCCGTCGCGCCCCTTCCTAACACCCACCACATCATCACGCGCCCGACTCTCTCCGGCGGGTGCCCATTTTACCAGCAACGCGGCGGGCGTGGGCACGATCCCCTACAATCTCGCCGTGGCGTGAGCGCGATCCCCCACAGTCTCGCCGTGGTGATGGGGCGACGCGAGCAAAGGTGCATCGGAGGCGCGATGAGCGGGGCACGTAGCGGGCGCGATCCCGCCGAGGGTGTCTTCGCGGGCTTCCTCGATCGCCACTGGGCGGAGGTGGTGCGCTTCTTCCGGCAAGGGCTCTACCGCGAGCGTGACCGGCGCAACGCCGAGGACTGCGCCCAGGAAGCGTTCATCAAGCTGGCGCGGCGGTATCGCGATGACACCGCCACCGTGCGCGCGGTCGTCGGCCAGGGTCGGGCAACGGGGCGACCGCTCGCCATCGCTGAACTGGCGCGGCACCTCGCGTGCGACCCCGCCGAGGCCGAGGTGCGGGCGCGGCGCGCCGTCGTGAGCGGCTGGCTCCGCGTCAGCGAGACGGAAGGAGGGACAGCCTTTGACGGCGCGATCACCTTCGGGTCGGCACCGCTCGTCCTCGATCTCGCGCCGCTGGCGGCGATGCGCTGGACAACCTACCGCAATGTCCTGGCCGATTATGGGCGACGGCGGATCGCGGCGGACAACGCCCGCGCGGGCGACCTGGCGGATCTCGTGGCAACGGGCCAGGAGCCGCGCGATCCGCAGCCCGGCCCCGAGCGCGCGACCGCAGCGACGGAGCTACACGCACAGATCGCCGCCTGCCTGGATACGCTGCCGCACGCCGAGCGCACGGTCCTGATCCTGCATTACTTCTATGGGCTGCGCTTCCCGGCGATCGTCACAGTGCCGGGCGTGCCGGAACTCCTCGAACCGCCGGGCATCGCCGAGGGGCGCTCCGCGACCCAACTGGTGCAACGGCTGAAAGATCTGGCCAAGGCCGGGCGGCGGCAGATGCGACGACACTGCCCGCATCTGGCCGACTTCCTCGTGGGCGGGGGCGACGATGACGAGCGGTGAACCGTTCCCCATGATCGACTACTGCGATCACGCGCTGGCCGTCGCCGCGACCGGGCAACTGCCGCCGTGGGAGGCGGTGCGTGCCTGCCCGATCTGCTTGCGGCGCTGGCGAATCGCCGAGGCACGACGGCACGGCTGGACGCCGCTCCCGCGCATTGCGGCGCTCGCCCTGCTCGACCAAATGGCCGAGGCGCTCGCCAGTGGGCGCGAGCGGGCCGACGACCAGACACGACGAGGCTTCTACGCCGCCCTGGCGATCGCGCCCGACGACGAGGCCGACTTCGCCGCAGCGATCGCCGCAGCGCGGCCAGGGACGACGGAGCAGTTAGCACCGCCCGACACCTTCGGCTGGCGCGCGATCTTCGCCGACCTCAGTCCCGTAGCGCCCATGCCAGAGCCGGATCGGATCACCCGCGTCTGGCAGTGGCGTACGGCGGGCGCGACCCTCGCCGGTGAGGGTCGCGCCTTCATCCGGGGGGAGACCCTCCCCCCGTTCCTGCCCGCCCCGCCCGACACGACGCGCGCCGGGCGATGGCTCCGCGAAGGGGCAGGCACCGATGAGCGGCCGATCCAACGGCAGATCCTCGGGCCGCTCCTCCTCGCCGTGTTCGCGGGCGATACTGCGGACACGCTGCGGCTGACGCTACGCTTGCGCGAGCACGCCCTCGCCGAGCCGGTGCCGACGCGCATCCACCTCGGGCACGAGGTGACTGACGCCCCGCGCGGTCCTGTTTGGGCGGGTGTTCTTTCGGAGGAGCGGCGGGAGTTGACCCTCCTTCTCCAGCGCGCCGATCTCGACGCCTTCGCAATCGAGATCGACACGGCGTGGTGAGGGGCGGGCGCGTTCCCATCGCTGAGCGTCGCGCTGTGGCAGGATGGCGCTCAGGTTAGCTTGTCCGAAAGGAGTTATTGCGGCGCGGGGATCGGCGCGGGGCGTTGCTCAAACAGGGGCAATAGGCGCTCCCAACTCGTCTCGCCGGGGTGGCGTGCCAGGCAGAAGCGCCGCAGCGACTCGGCGAGTCGCAACCCACGCGCCGGGTCATGGTCGAGCGCCCAGATCAGCGCGGCGGCGAGATCGTCATCATCGTCGTCGAGTTGCCGCCCCCACCAAGCGCGGCCCGGCCCACCCGTCGCCTGCCGAACAGCCTCCTCGGCCAGGATAGAGCACCAATCGAGGTGACGGTCGCGCGCCTCGTCCTCTTCGCCCGCCGCGCGACCCTTCGCGCGCGCGTAGTCGCGAATCGGGCGCGCAAGACGGTAACGCAGCCCTCCATCGCGACATTCGGGCTGAATGAGCGCGGCTTGCACCAGGCGCCGCAGACCGGTGGACACGGCAGCGCCGTCGCCCGCCCGCGCGAAGACAGGGGCAGCCTCACCGGGCCAACTGCCCGCGAACGCGGCGAGACCCCGCAACAAGGCGCGATCCTCACTGGCGAGCAGCGCATAGCTCCACGCGATCGTATCCGTCAACGTATCCTCGCTCGGCATGGCTGCGAAGCTCGCGGCGAGAGCTTCGAGCGACAGGGTGCCGACGCGCGCGGCGACCAGTTCGATCGCCAGCGGCAGACCGCCGGTCACCCGGCAGATCGCCTCGATCCGCCCCGCATTCGCGAGGTTGACGGTGAATGTGGGGAGGGCGAGCGCGGCCCGGTCGGCGAACAGCCGCACCGCCGCGCTCGCGCGGATCGCCGGGAAAGGCGCGCGCGCGGGCCGGCCGCCGACCGACGTGCCGGATGCGCCCGGCAAGTCCAGCGGCGCGACGCGCCAGACCATCTCCCCCTCGACCTGCAACGGTTCATGGCTGGTCGCCACGAAGCGCAACGCCGGGCAGCGCCGCAGCAAACTCGCCACGAGGGTGGCGCAGGGGTCGAGCAGCAGCTCGCACTCGTCGAGCAGCAGCAAGAGTTGGCGGCTGCGGAGGGCACCGGCCAGCGCATCAAGCGCCGTCAGGCCGGACCATGCAGGCAGGCCGACGGCGCGGGCCACCGCGCGTGGCAGATTTTCGGGGTTAATCAGGCCCGAGAGCACCACGAGCCGCGTCCCGTCGCGATAGTCCCCCGCGAGATCCTCAGCGAGGCGGAGGGCGAGGCGCGTCTTACCGGAACCGCCCGGCCCCACCAAGGTGATCAATCGCGGGCGCAACGGGGGGGAAGGCCCGCCGCCCGGCGGGGCGTCCTCAGGCTCGGGCGCACCGGCAACGCGCAGTTCGGCCAGGTCGCGCTCGCGCCCGACGAAGTCCGAATCGTAGCGAATCAGGGTGCGGTGCGGCGCTTCTATCCCCGGTACGCTGGGATGGACAGGGGTTATCGTCGCTTCGAGGTGGGCGCGCTCGTCGGCGGTCAGTCCGAGCGCGTCGGCCAGCAGGCGAATCGTATCGCCGCGCGGGCGGGCGCGGCGGTCGCCTTCCAGGCCGACGATCGAGCGCAGGGCGACGCCGGAGCGCGCGGCCAGCCCCTTCTGCGTCAGGTCGGCCCTACGGCGATACCGCCTGAGGAGTTGCCCGAATGTCTCCGCGCCCGCCATGACGCCCTTCCCCCCTGTCGCTGCGCGCGCGACCATCCCCTCCGCCGTACGCTCAACAGGGGGAGGCGCGCATGGAACAGCCGTGTGACTCGCGATCCGCGCGCGGCGGATCGCTCGAACGTTGTAGGAGTGGCGCGATCACAGGGCGAGGGCAGCGGTGATGATGCGCCGACAGCGCGGGGTCACCCGGCCAGCATTTCCACCAGCAGCGCCTTCTGGACATGCAGGCGGTTCTCGGTCTGGTCGAAGACGATCGACTGCGGGCCATCCACCACCTCGGCGGTGACCTCCTGACCGCGCAGGACCGGCAGGCAGTGCATGAAGACCGCGTCGGGGTGCGTGGCATCCATCAGGCCGTCGGTGACCCGATACGGCTCCAAATCATCGACCGGCATCGTGTCGGGGTCGCCCATGTTGCGCCAGACATCGGTGTAGACGACATCCGCGCCGCGCACGCCCAGGTACGTATCGTGGATCACCTCGACCGTGGCATCGTTGGCGGCGGCATGGCGCTCCGCCCGTGCCAGGATATCGGCGTTCGGCATCCGCGTCGGCGGACAGACAACGCGCACATTCAGCCCGAGCAGTGCCCCCGACAGCATCAGCGAATGGCACATATTGTTCGCACCGCCCACAAAGGCGAGGGTGCGCCCCTGCCAGCCGCCCAACTTTTCGCGGACGGTCAGCATATCACAAAGCGCCTGGCACGGGTGCAGGAGATCCGAGAGGCCATTGATCGTCGGCAGGCCGCCGACCAGCAGCCCCTCCAGCGTCTCGTGATGCATCACGCGCGCCATGACCGCATCCACGTAGCGGGCCAGGACTCGGCTGGTATCCTCGATCGTCTCGCCCCGCCCGAGTTGCAGATCGCGCGTCGAGAGGAAGAGTGCATGGCCGCCGAGTTGCGCCACCCCGGCCTCGAACGAAACGCGGGTGCGGAGGGAGACCTTCTCGAAGATCAGTGCCACGGTCTTGCCGCGCAGGATCTCGTCGTGCAGGAGTCCGCGCCGCCGATCGTCCTTCAGCGCCGTCGCCCGATCGAGGACACGGAGCAACTCTGCGGTGCTGAAATCATCATCGGCGATGAAGCTGCGGCCCTTCAGCGATACTACTGCGGTCATCCCTCTCTCCGGTTTATTGTTGGCAGTCGGCAGTCGGCTGGTAGTCGTCGGTCGTCGGTCGTCAGTCCTCAGAAGAGCGTCCGTAGTCCGTAGAAGGGTAGCTGACCTGCGGCCCTACTCGACCACTGGCCCACTGGCTCACTCGCACCACCCTCTGACGACTGACGACTGCCGACCGACGACTCGCTACTCGCCCGTGTGGAAGACACGATCCCCCGCGTCGCCGAGGCCGGGGCAAATATATCCCTGCTCGTTCAATTCGCGGTCGAGCGCCGCGACATAGATCTCTACGTCGGGATGTGCCTCGGTCAGCTGCGCCACGCCATAGGGCGCGGCGACGATGCCGATATAGGTGATCCGCTCCGCGCCGACCTCTTTCACCAGATCCACCGCGCTCACCGCCGAGCCACCGGTCGCCAGCATCGGGTCGACGACGATGCAATGCGCGGCCTGCCCGCTCCGCATCGCACGGTTGTAATACGGGACCGGGCGTAGCGTCTCCTCGTCGCGGTAGAGGCCGAGGTGCCAGACGCGCGCCTCCGGCAGCAGGCGCAGCAGCGGCTCGACCATCGCCAACCCGGCGCGCATGATCGGCACGATCGCGATCGGTTGCGCCACTTTCACCCCGATCATCGGCTCCAGCGGCGTCACGATCGGTCGCTCGGCCAGTGCCAACCCGGCCAGCGCCTCATAACCGACGAGGGTCGTCAACTCGCCGAGCAACTCGCGGAAGCGCGACGGTGCCGTCTCGGTGGCACGCAGCAGAGTCAGTTGCACCGCGATCAGCGGGTGCGTCGCCACATGCAGGCGCGGCTGGCGCAACGCCTCCGCGCGCGTCGGCTGCTCCCGACCGGCCATCGGTCGCGGTCGCGCGCCCTCAACCACCGCTACCCCTCCATATACGCGCCATTTTGGATACGCGTCACTGAGGCCCAAATACCCGCGCATCGGTCGCCGCTGGCGGTGCTCAGGCTCCCGACCGGTGCCGGAAGACCGGTAGTATACAACACCGCTATTCCGGCGATGTGGTGCCGTTTTCGGGGCGGCACGCGATGTGCGCCGCCCCTCCCGCTGGGGAACGTACTCGCGCTGGGCGCGCGTCCTCCCCATAGGTCTGGGCCACTGGAGCTCTATACCGTTCGCTGGAACTGTGCAATCGGGGGAGAAGCCAATGCCGAAGCGTGTCCCATCCTGTTGCTTACGACGCTGGCCGTGGCTCCTCACCCTCACCCTGACGAGTTTCCTCGCCGCGTGCGGCGGCGGGCCTGATACCCCGACCGTCCCGCCGACCCCGCCAAGTACCGCGACGGCAGTCGGTGGCACCCGGGCTGCTGCGCCGAGTCCGACGACCGCCGCGACACCGCTCGGCGAGACCGGGACCGCCACGCGCGCCGGGACTGCCACACGCGGCGGGGCGACCACCACTCCCCCCACGCCAGCGAGCAGCAGTGCCCCGCAGAATCCGACGGCCACGCGTAGCGCGACAGCCACGCGCACTGTGAGTACCCCCGCTCCCGCCTCGGCGGGGCCGCCGCAGCAACAGACCCTCAGCGTCCCGACAGGGCAGGGCCAGACGCAGCCGACCCAGCAGCGAACGATTACCCTACCGGCGGGCTTCCAGATCAGCGTCTTCGCGGCGGGGCTGGGCAAGGCGCGGATGATGGCCTGGAGCCCCGAGGGAGCGCTCGTGGTCAGCGAGCAAGGACCGAGCGGGCGCGTCACAATCCTCACCGATCGCGACGGCAACGGTGCCGCCGACGAGCGTGTCCCCTTCACCCAAGGGCTGCGCAACCCGCACGGACTCGCCTTCCGCGACGGCTACCTCTATGTCGCCGCGGAGAATCAGGTGGTGCGTTACCGTTGGCAAGGGGGCGCGGCGGCGCAAGGGGAGGCGGAGACCATCATCCCCGATCTACCGACCGGCGGGCACGCCACGCGCACGATCGGCTTCGGGCCGGATGGCAAGCTCTATCTCGCGGTCGGGTCGAGTTGCAACGTCTGCAACGAGCAGGACGCGCGCCGCGCCGCGCTCTACCAGTACAACGCCGACGGGAGCGGCGGTCGGCTCCACGCGCGCGGCCTGCGGAACGCCGTCGGCTTCGTCTGGCAGCCAGGCACCGGCGCGCTCTGGGCGACAAACAACGGGCGCGACGGCCTCGGCGACGAGTTGCCACCGGAGACGATCAACCTCGTGCGCGACGGGGCCGATTTCGGCTGGCCTTACTGCCACAATGGCCGGATTCGCGATCCGCAGTTCGGGCAGCAGGGATCGTGCGACAGCGTGACCAAACCGGCGCTCGAAGTGCAGGCCCATTCCGCGCCGCTCGGCCTCGCCTTCTACACCGGCCAGGCATTTCCCGCCGACTACACCGGCGATCTCTTCGTCGCCTACCACGGCTCCTGGAACCGCAGCATCCCGACCGGCTACAAGATCGTGCGCGCCCGCTTCCAGGGGGGGCAACCGACCGGCCAGGTCGAGGATTTCGCCACCGGCTGGCTCCCCGATGGCGGCCGCTCCTCGTGGGGTCGCCCGGTCGATGTCAGCGTCGGGCCGGAGGGCAGCTTGTACGTCACCGATGACGCGCTCGGCGTGGTCTATCGGATTAGCTACGCGGGGCGCTGAATGCGGTCCATTTCACCAGCGCTGGTGAGGCTCTTCCGGGGAGGGTCGCCGCCGGGGCGACGGGGCGGGGTGAACTCCAACGCCAACGCAGCACTGGCATAGCGCCTGCGTACTCGCCGCAGGGTCGGCGCAGGGAAGAACGAGGATTGATCGATAAAGAACTGGGAGGCGGGGCAGATGGCACAGGCGGCGACGACACCGGAGACGACCGGCAGCGATCTCCTCGCGGGGCGTCGCCTCGGCTTCGCCTGTGTGGTCCTGGGGCGGGCCGGGATGAAGGCGCACGATGCGCGGCGCTGGCAGAACGAGCCGCACCTGCGCGTCAGCATCGGCTATCTGCACGACATCTTCGACTATCTTGATGAGGTCGATATCCGCATGTACCGCCTCTCCTCCGGCGTCGCGCCCTACATCACGCACCCGGAGATGCCCCAGTTCTGGAACCAGATCGAGGAATGCCGGGACGAGTTGGCCGAATTGGGCGCGAAGGCGCGGCGCTACGACCTGCGCCTCAGTTCCCACCCCGGCCAGTACAGCCTCCTCAACGCGGTCGATGAGAAGATTTATGCCGATTCCCTGCGCGACTTCGACTACCACGTCACGCTACTCGACGCGCTGGGGATGCCGATCGACCACAAGATCGTCACCCACGTCGGCGGGGTCTACGGCGACAAAGACGCCGCGCGCGACCGCTTCGCGACCCGCTACGAGACGTTGCCCGACAAGATCAAAGCCCGCCTGGTGTTGGAGAATGACGAGACACACTACGACCTGACCGATGTGCTGGCGATCCACCGCCAGACCGGGGTGCCGATTTGCTGGGACTGGCTCCACCACGACGTCAACAACCCCGACCGGATCCCCGCCGACGAGGCGACCCGCCTCGTGTCCGCCACCTGGCCACCGGGGCAGCAGCCGAAGATCCACTACAGCTCGCAACGTCGCGAGCCGCGCCTGGTCGCTCGCAAGAACCGGAAAACCGGCGAGCGCGTCATGGTCGAGGCCGCCGCCGCGACCGGTCAGCACGCCGACGATATCGACGCCGCCGAGTTCGCCGCCTATCTCGCCTCGGTGCGCGACATCCCGTTCGACATCATGCTCGAGGCCAAGAACAAGGATCTGGCCCTGCTCAAGCTCCGCGCCGACCTCGCCGCCATGTCACCCCCCTTCGCCGCCTCGCCACCCCTGCCGTTTGAACACGCGGCCAACCCGTAGCCCCACCCGGCGTGGCCCTTGGCATGGACCTATCGCCCCCGAACGACCATCGGGCCTTGCATCCACGCCCGCAACACCCCCATACTCGCTCACGAAACGCCGAGCACATGCGGGAGAAGTCCGATGTTCCCCACTATCGCGTATGCTGAACCCGAGCCATACGACTGGTGGGGATTCGGCCGGCAGGTCTCGCGACCGCTCTCGATCGTGGAGCTGCTCGACGCGGGGAGCTTCGACGCCCGCACCGCCGCGACCCTCTGGCTGCTGATCGAGGCGCGCGCCTCGATCATCGTCGCCGCCGGTCCCTCGGCGGCGGGCAAGACGACGACCCTCAGCGCTCTCGCCGACTTCCTGCCGCCCGCCGTCGAACGCCGCTACCTGCGCGGCGGGAATGAGACGTTCGGCTGGCGCGCCACCGCCGATCCCGCCCGCACCTATCTCCTCTGCAACGAGATCAGCCCCCATCTGCCAGTCTACCTCTGGGGGATCCAGGTGGGGCAACTCTTCACCGCCGCCGAGGCCGGGTTCGGCTTCGGCGCGACGATGCACGCCGACACCGCCGAGGAGGTACTGGCGATCCTCACGGGTCGCCCGCTGGTGATCGCGCAGCGCGCCCTCGCCCGGTTGGATCTCGTCCTCACCCTCGCCGTGGACTATCGCGACCGTCGCCCACGCCGGCGGCTCGATGCCCTGACCTTCCTCCAGCGCGATGGCGCGGATGGCGGGCTAGTCCCGCTGATCCTCGCCCACTGGGATCTGGCGAGCGACACTGTCGTCCACCACGCCGATCCGTTCCCGTCGCCATTTGCCAGCCGAGTCGGCCTCACACCAGACTTCTTCGCCCCCGAGCGAGACCGCCGCGCCGCCTTCCTCGCCGCGCTCCGCGAGCGCGGGATCGGCACCCGGGCCGATGTGCGTCGCGCCCTCGCCGCCTACCCTGACCTCCCCACCACGGCGGGAGCCTGACCGATGTGCGTCGGCAGATTATTGGCAGCGGCCTCAGCGACAACACTGTGGTCTGGGAATGCCCAAGCTGCAACAGGGAATCGCGGCGGTTTGCGTCGTTACCCCGATACGCGGCACCGATGACCGCTCCCCCCACTCTCACCACCGGGGGAACGGCGGAAGTGCGCCGCTACATCGCGCTCCTGTCAACGCTCGGTTTCCGCCTCCGCCCGGACGAGCGCTGGTTGCCCGATGAACTGGCGATGGTGGCGGAGGCGCTGGCCGATCTCCTGCGCGTCGCCCGCTGGTCCCCTGAGGTCTGCGCCAACGCGCTCGGTGGCCCGATCACCCTGCTGCGCGACCACTCCGGGCCGATCACGACCGACGCGGCGGGGACGCGCTATCCGATCCTCGGCCTCTACGACGCCAACCGGCGGCTCCTGACGGTCAACGATTGGAGCTTCGATGCGCGCGTCGGCGGTGTGACGAACGGGCGGCGCGTTCTCCTCCACGAGCTCGCACATGCCTGGGATCGCCGCGCCGCCTATCGTCTCTCACTGGGGATCACCCTCCTCCCCGGCCCACGCGCCTCGGGGTATGCGCGGGTTAGCCGCTTCGAGGACTGGGCTGAGGCGGTGATGGGCGCGGTTTATGGGGCCGAGCCCGGCCACGAGAGCTTCGATCGTACCGCCGCCGGATACCCATCGCCCCGCCTGCGCTACACGCGCTGGGCGTTCGCGCGCTATCGACGGCGCGGTGATAAACGGTCGCGTTAACCCGTATCCCCTCGGCGCGCGTAGTACCCTATGTGCATACATTGAGCACGATGAGCGACCACACCTACGGGAGCGGGAGAGAGAAAAGGCGATGCAGATCCGGTTACGTCGAGCACGACCCTTCACCCTGGCCCTGACCCTGGCGGTCCTCCTCGGCGGGGGGCTGTTCCTGCGCCCCGAGGCGAGCACCACGGCAGAGGCCAAGAGCGCCGCCGCGACGGTCACTGTTGATATCCGCAGCTTCGCCTACTCGCCCAACCCGCTCGTTGTCCCGGTCGGCACCACCGTCCGCTGGACGAACTACGACGCGGTCGGGCATGACGTCACCGGCGATGGCGAGTTCGCGCCAGTCAAGTCGCCGCTGCTGGGGCGCAACCAGTCCTGGGAATACACCTTCACCAAGCCGGGCAGCTACCGCTACCACTGCTCCCCGCACCCGTTCATGCAGGCCGAGGTCCAGGTGATCGCCGAGGGCGGCACGCCCGCCGACAGCCTCGCCTTCCCGGAGACCGGCAAGACGGTGCAGGGGGCGTTCCTGACCTACTGGCGCGACAACGGCCTCGACTTCGGCGAAGCGGGGATCTCCTACCGCGAGAGCCTGGCCCTCTTCGGCCTGCCGATCTCCGATGAGATCCAGGAGCGGATCGGCGAGGAAATTTACACCGTCCAATATTTCGAGCGCGCCCGCTTCGAGCTGCACCCCGAGAACACCGACCCACGGTACAAGGTGCTGCTCGGCCAGTTCGGGCGCACCCTGCACCCCGCCGACCCGCGCGTCGAGCAGCAGCCCGGCGCGACCTATTTCCCGGAGACCGGGCACAACGTCGAGGGGCGGTTCCTCGAATACTGGACGAAGAACGGCGGTCTCCCGATCTTCGGCCTCCCGCTCAGCGAGCCGTTCCGGGAGCAGTTGGGCGACGGGACCACCTACACCGTGCAGTATTTCGAGCGCGCCCGCTTCGAGGAACACCCCGAGAGCGCGGCCCCATACGATGTCCAGCTCGGCCAATTCGGTCGCCAGATCTACACCCAGCAGGGCGGGCGCTAGCGTGCATCACCCTCACTCAGCGACGATTATGCGGGCGGAGCCACTTGGCCCCGCCCGCTCGTATTGTGCGTACCCGAAAAGACACGATCGCACACCGCGGCAAGCGTAGTATGATGACGCGGTGTGCGCTCCTGAGGCCACTGTACATCTCGGCATGTGCGTGGACGGCGAGCAGTATAGGCGAACAGAACGGAGGAGTGGGCAGGATGGGAACGGAGAGCAGGACCGGGATGCGCGTCGCGCCCGACCGCAATCTGGCGCTCGAACTGGTGCGCGTGACCGAGACGGCCGCCCTGGCCGCCTCGCAGTGGGTCGGGCGGGGCGACAAGATCGCGGCCGATGGCGCGGCGGTTTCGGCGATGCGCCATGTCCTCGGCAGCATCGAGATGGATGGCGTCGTCGTGATCGGCGAGGGCGAGAAGGACGAGGCGCCGATGCTCTACATCGGTGAGGAGGTCGGCAACGGCAGCCCGCCACAGGTTGATATTGCGGTCGATCCGATCGACGGCACGACCCTGACCTCGCGCGGGATGTCGAACGCGATCGCTGTCGTCGCCCTCGCCGAGCGCGGCGCGCTCTATAGTGCCCCGCCCGGGATCTACTACATGGAGAAGATCGCGGTCGGCCCGGAGGCGGCGGATGCGATCGACATCCGCAAGAGCGTCACCGAGAACCTGAACGCGGTCGCCGAGGCGAAGGGGATGCAGGTGCGCGATCTGACGGCGATCATCCTCGACCGCCCGCGCCACGACGCGATCGTCAAGGAAGTGCGCGAGACCGGCGCGCGGATCAGATTCATCACCGATGGCGATGTCGCCGGGGCGATGCAGGCGGCGCGCGGCCACGGCGGCGACATCCTGCTCGGGATGGGCGGCGCGCCGGAGGCGGTACTCGCCGCCTGCGCCCTCCGCTGCATTGGCGGCGCGATGCAGTGCCGCCTCTGGCCGCGCAACGACGAGGAGCGCGCCCAGTTGGTCGCCCAGGGGGTCGATTTCGAGCAAGTCCTCCAGATCGAGGATCTGGCGCGCGGCGACGATCTTTTCTTCTCCGCGACCGGCATCACCGATGGCGAGTTGCTGGAAGGGGTGAAGTTCACCGGCAAATACGCCGACACGCAGTCGCTGGTGATGCGCTCGCGCTCCGGCACGATCCGTCGGATCGACTCGCGACATCGCCTCGACTGGGTTCGCCAATTCGTCCAGATCATGGTCGATTGATTGGGCGCGGCGAGGCACGGGGCGGCGGGCGCTAGACGCCCGCCCCGCACCTCGCCCCCGCCAGGGCACAACGCCCCTTCCCATCCTGCTTCGCCGCGTACATCGTCGCGTCGGCGGAGGCGAGCAACGCCTCGGGGTCCGCGCAGTCGGGCGAGCTGAGGGCGATCCCGACGCTGGCCGTCACGGTCGCTGTCCCCGCCGCCAGCGTGAACGGCGCCGAGACCGCCGCAATCAGCCGCTCGGCAACCAGAATCGCCTCGCGCTGATCGACGGGGGCCAGGAGGATGACGACGAACTCATCCCCGCCGAGCCGCGCCACGGTATCGCCGCCGCGCACATGCCCCCGCAGGCGGGCGGCGATAGCGATCAGCATAGCCCGGCCTCGGTGATGGCGCGCGCGCGCGTCATCGAAGCCGCCTCGCTCGCGGGATGCCACCAGATCGGCTCGCCGGTCGCCCAGACACGCCCTGGTAATCCGATGCCGCGCGCGAAGGTCACCGCCTCGGTGAGGGCGGTCAGCGCCTCGTCCCGATCCTGCAACAGCGACCAGCGCGCGGCGCAGCGTAGGCTCTCCCCCCCTTCGACCGGCAGCCAGAGTTCGCCAACCGCCAGATCGAGATGCGAACAGATCGCCTCGAGGAACAGGGGGGCGGCCTCGTCGGACGAGGCCGCCTCGGCCAGGACACTGGAGACCGCGTGTTCGGCGGCGCGCTGCCGCTCGGCCCGCTTGCGCTCGGTGATGTCGATGCCAACGCCGACGACGTAGGCAGGATGACCGAGATCATCCAGGAGCGCGGTGATCGTCCAGTCAATGTGGGCACGCTCGCCACCGGCGGTGAGCCAGATGTGCTCGAACGAGACCGGCGGGAGGCCGGCGCGGAGGAGTTCCCAGGTCGCGACGAACGGCGACGCCTCCGGCGCGGTCAGGATCGCATCGAGCGTCCGGCCCGCGACCATGGCGAACGATTGCCCGGTCAGCACCTCGCACGCCTGGTTGAAGCGCAAGATCTGCCCGGACCGATCGAGGACGACGACCAGGCTCCCGGCGGTCTCGAGGACCGCCGCGGTGAAATCCCGCTCACGCCGTAGCTCGGTCGCGATCGCCGACTCCATTGGCGGGGCAACGGTCATACCGAGGGGTGCTGATGCGCCGGGGATCTCTTCAGGCTTGAGGGCGCGAGTGGGGGATGCAAAATCCATCGGGCTTCTCTATGCGACAGATCGATAGGGGCCGCAATGCCATCAGCATAGCGATAACCCCGCAGCAGGAGAATGGGAAATAAGTCGTGGGTGGCCGCAGGACGTCCGATACAACCGCCGACGGACACACGACCCTGATCGTTTGACAGGGGTGGGAATGCGGTGGTATTCTCGCGAACGTACACTCCTATTTCTGCGTACGTTCGTAGTCGGTGCGGAATGCGCGGTCGCGGGTATCGGGTGTTGGCGGCGAAGAAGGGACACGGCGCTTGGATCGGTCAGGCAGGAGAGAAGGTCGTCGCGCGACCGCGCTTCAGGAGCCGGAACTCGCGACACCAGCGCCGTCCGATGCGCCTCCCGGCGAGATCGTGCGAATGCGCGCCGATGATCGGGGCGGGAGGCGCATCGGGCGGCGGGAACGGGGCGGCGCACTGCCACCGCGCGCGCCGCTCTTCCTGGCGCGCTGCCTGCCGCATCTGCTCGTCCTGCTGATCGTCGGCGCGGTCGTAGTCGGCAGAGGCTTCTGGGATCCGGCGTTGCGCGGAGAGGGACAATTCGAGGCCGAGACGACGATCGATCTCAGCGTGCCGCTCAACCCCGCCGGGACCACCGGCGCGCCCGCCAGTCCGCCGGAGCGGGAGGCGGGCAGCGGCTCCTTCACCCGCCCGCCCCTCCCGATCACCGCCGTGCGCTTGCGCATCACCACCTACGAGACGCGGGCGAACGAGACCCCCGCGCAAGTTGCCGGGCGCTTCGGCTTGAGGGCGAGCACACTCCTCTGGGCCAACGGGCTGCAAGATCCCGCGAGGCCGCTGCTCGCCGGGACCAAGCTGCGCGTGCCGCCGACCGATGGGATGCTTCACCAGGTACAGGGCAACGACACCCTGGCGGCGATCGCGGCCAAGTACAAGGTCGAGACGACGGCGATCACCGGGTATCGCGCGAACAACGTCGGGGGGGCGGACGATCTCGTGCCGAACAGCTATGTGCTGGTCGTTGGCGGCCAAATCCCCACGCGCGAGCGGATCGAGGAGTACGTCGTCCGCAACGGCGATACCCTCTGGTCGATCGCGGAACGGTTCGGGCTGCAACCGAGCACGATCGTCTGGGCCAACAGCCTGACAAATGCCGACGTGCTCGTGATCGGGCAGCCGCTGATCGTCCCGCCGATCAACGGCGTCATCCACCGGATTGGCGCGGGGGAAAGCCTCGACGCGGTCGCCGAGCGGTACGGGGTGAAGCCGGCGGAAATCGCCGCCTTCGCGCCCAATGGTCTCGGCGGGGGGAGCCCTCTGGTGCCGGGCCAGGATATCATCGTTCCCGGTGGTACCCCGCCCGCGCCACCTCCGCCGCTGCTCGCGGAGGCACCGCCCGCGCCCGCTCCCCCGCCAGCGGCCGATCCCGCGCCCGCCGCCCCTGTTGCGCCCGCCGCGCCAACCGGCGGAGCGGGGGCCGTGGGCTCGTTCATCTGGCCGGCGACCGGCGCGCTGACCACCTACTTCGGGGACAACCCGGCCTACTACGGGCCTGGCGGCCATAATGGGCTGGATATCGCCAACGGCCTGGGTACACCGCTACTCGCCGCCGATGGCGGGGTGGTGATCTACGCCGCCTGGCGGGGTGGACTCGGCAACGCGGTCGGGATCGACCACGAGAACGGTTTCGTGACCTGGTATGGACACGCCTCCTCACTCGCGGTCGGCACCGGGCAACGGGTCTCGCGCGGGCAGGTCGTCGCCGCCATGGGCTCCACTGGCAACTCCACCGGCTCCCACATCCACTTCATCGTCGTCCGCAATGGCGTCTATGTTGACCCGCTCGGCTACTTGCCGCGCTGACGATCGAGAGCCGCATCACGAGAAAACGTCCTCGGCATTCCGCCGCTTATGCGCGAGGACGTGGTGCATATACCCCCATCTCCGCACCCCCAGTGAACACCGCGTTTCCCAGTACACCAACCGACTCCCCCACAGCCGAACGGGCGTACCAAGTCAGTACCGTTAGGGGATGGGTAAATGACACCACCAGCCATAGCCTGATACCATAGAGCAACGCCCCGACGGCCAGCCGATGGCCTGGGTGGGCGCGATGCAAGATCGGTCAGCGCGGGCTACCCCGCCATCGCGACGCGAAAGGCAGAGGTTGGCGGTGGAATGGGGAGGACTCCTGCGCAAAGTGCGCGCGCAGGATGCCGCAGAGATCGGCGCGAATGCACCACTGAAGGACGCCACGTCGGCGTACCAGACGCCCGCCGCCGATCCCGCGCCGCCGGTGACAAATCTGCCGACGGGCGCGCCACCGAGCCAGCGACGCACCTGGGCGAGCGGCGCGTTCCTCGCCGCCGCCGCGCGCCTCGTCGCGCGGGGTGAGGAAACGACCTATACCCTGCGCCGGGTTGTCGAATGGGCCACGGCGGCTACCGGTGCCCGGCGCGCGATCCTCTGGGCGATCGAGGGCGATACCGAGCAACCGTTGACGATATTGGCCTGGGCCGCGACCGATGGGTGGCGGCCCGACGAAGCATCCGCACCGCGCCTCAGCGCGTCGCCGTCCCTGCTGCGCGCGATCCGCAGCCCCACGACCGTGCTGATCGACCTGAACCGCCCGATGGAGCAAGCCGTCAGTTGGGGCGACATCATCGGCGTCGAACCGATCGCGATCTGCGCCGCGATCAGCGGCGGTGAGCCGCGCGGTATCCTCGCCGTGGCGGGGATACCACCGGGGAGCGAGGCGACGACGTTCGGGGAAGATGCGCGCGCGGCACTCGCCGCTTGCGCCGCGCTCGCGGCGATCGTCTTCGAGCGTCGCAAGGAGGATGGGGTGAGCGCGGGCACCACGCCCGCGCCCGCCGAGCCGACAACCACCGTGGCGGCGACCGGGACACCGCCGGCCGGGGAGACGGTCCCCACCGCCGCCGATCCGTTCCTGCGCCTGCCGAATCGTGCGGCGATGCTGGCGCGACTGCGCGAGGAGATCGGGCGCGCGCGCCGATTCGGCCACCCGTTCGCCCTGCTCATCCTTGATGCCGACCGGGTCGAAGAGTGGGTCGGGCATGTGGGCGCGGGCGCGATTCCCACCCTGCTCACCCATCTGGTCGAGGTTGTCAGGGACTCGGTACGCGATGTTGACCTGATCGGGCGCGGCGATGACGACGAGTTCATCCTCATCCTGCCGATGAGCGAGGTAGACGATGCCCTGCGCGTCGGGGAGCGGATCCGCGCGACCCTGGAACAGCGCCAGCCGGGGGGGCTCCTCCACGCCCCGGGCTTGCGCCTGACCATCAGCGGCGGCGTGGTCGGCTACCCGGACGACGGCACGGGTGCCGAGGAACTGCTGCACGCCGCCGAGCGCACCGTCCTCTACGCGAAGCGGATGGGGCGCGATCAGATCCGCCTGTGCGGCCTGGGCGAGATGGAATCGCCCTCGTCGCGGCCTGCGCCACCGACCCCGGATCGTGCGGTCGCCGTGCCGGAAGGGCCGCAAATCACCCGGGTCTTCCAGGGTCTGCTCGACGCGCTGGCGACCGCTGGCGACGCGCACGATCAGGCACGACCGGGACATGGCCGAGCGGTCGGGCGCTACGCGCGGGCGCTGGCCGAAGCGTGCGGGCTCGACGCGGCACAGGCAGGCACGATCGAACTAGCCGGGATGTTGCACGACGCGGGGAAGATCGGCCTCCCCCGGGCGATCCTCGGTAAGCGCGGCACCCTGACGGCAGAGGAGCGGGCGATCCTGCGCGAGCAACCGGCCGTCGGCAAACTGATGCTGATGCAGATTCCCTCGCTGGAAGGGGTGATCCCGCTGGTCGAGTACGCGCACGAGCGTTACGACGGCAACGGCTACCCGGCGGGGTTGCGGGGCAATCAGATCCCCTTCGGCTCGCGGATCATCGCGCTCGCCGAGGGTTACGAGGCGATGACCAGCGACCGTCCCTACCGCCGCGCGCTCAGCCACAGCATGGCGATCACCGAACTCTGGCGCGAGGCGGGCGGTCGCTACGACCCTCGCCTGGTCGATACATTCGTGCGACTCGTCAGGCCAACCGGCGAAGGGGAGAACGCCGCCGCTTGGGATCCGGCGTTGCTAGAGCAGATCCCGGTCGAACACGTCCCAACGCCGGAGGGCAGCGACGAATCAGCGTGGCGCGCGCGCAAGGACACAGCGGTCGCCGCGTCGAGCGGGCCGGTGCATGGGCCGATGGTCGGAGTGGGGGTCGAAGCTCACGACGCCCAGGGTCAAGTATCCACCACGGAGCAGGTGCCCGACAGCGCCCGGACACACCAGCCGACTGAAGTGGGGCAGATCGATCCGGCGAGCGGCATCGCCGCCGCAGATGAGGAATTTACTCGACTCGCGCCGTCCCCGTCCAGACCAGAGGGCGACACCAACACCCCAAACGCGGCGGCGCAAGCGGAGATCAGCGTGCCCGATAACGCGCCCCCCGTCCCCGCCCACACCGCCCGAGGAGCGGGTACCGGGCCGCCGCCCTCGCGAGAACTGGCGCAGGGATCGCTCGCCGCCGACCAGGCGTCACCGGCCAAGCGCCACCAGGGGCGGGACAATAACGACCCCGCCCGGCCGAGTGTGGACGACACGCTCCTGCTGATGAGCCAGACGACCTTGTCGCGGCTGGCCGAACTCGATCGCCTCCACAAGCGCCGCACCGGTCCCCTCCGTCGCCGCGAGGAATCGGAGAGGGACGAGGAGTAGCGCCAAACGCGCAAGTCATGCCGACAGTTACAGGGCAAGGGGGGCGGGCGAAGTTCACCCGCGCTGCCGCATTGCCATCCCATCAGCTCGATACCAGCAGCGCACGCACATGCCGGGAGAGCGCATCCGCAGCGTCGTACCGCGCGCGCCACCACGAATGATCCTCTTCCGCATCGCCAGCGACGCTCGCCGCGAAGTTCGCTGCCCCGTAGATCAGCGCCCGGAAGCGGATCGCGTCGGCGAGCCTATCCAGTTCCGCCACCACCGGTCGCCGGTACTGGCAGTAGCCGTCGAGCACCGCCCTGACGCGCGCCGGATCGGGCGGGAGCGGCGGCGTCCACGACGGGGCAATCTCGCAGGACGAGAGTAGGAAGCCCAGATCGAGGATCGCCGGTCCGAGCCCCGCGCCCTCCCAATCGATCAGGACGACCTCGCCGGTCGGAGTCGTGACGGCGTTGCCAGGGTGGCAATCGTTGTGGATGATGACGACGGGCAGCCCCTCGCAACGATCGAGTCGGTGCAGCGCCGACACGAACCAATCGTGGCACGCCCGCTGTCGCCCGGACACTCGCGCGGCCACATGGTCGAGTTGTCCCGAGACCCAGCGAATCTCATTGGGCGGGGTCATTGACGCCCGTTGGATCGGCGGGATTGCCCCGGCGGCGGCGACCGGGTCGAGCGCATGCAATTGCCCGAGCCGTACCCCGAGCGCACGCAGGCTGGCCGGATCGTAGACTACTGGCCGCCCTTCCACGAACGTCGTCACGAGCAGCCCCCACCCGGCGGCGCGGACGATCAGCGCCCCCGCAGTGCTTGTGATGACCCGCGCGGCGGGGAACTGCTGCCCGGCCAGGAATGTAAGCAGCGCCGCCTGGGCCGACGCGTTATTCTGGGCCGCGCCTCGCTGATAGGCGCGCAGCACCAGTGGCGCATCCTCCACTCGCTCGACCCGGTAGACGCACTTCTCGGCGGTGCGAACAAGCGGGTGCAGGGCGCGCACCCGGAGCGGGTAGTGCGCCTCGAGTAGTCCGGTGAAGAGGTCGGACTCAGCCGCCTGTGCCGTCAAGTCCACGACCATCCCTCACACGAATAAGCCTGACACCCCGCTCCCCGGTATCCGCTCATCCTCCTGAGAGTGGCTGTTGCTCCGCGACCAGGCGTTCCAGCCAGGGTACCGCCGCGCTCGGCACGGGGAGCGTCAGCATCTCCGCTTGCAACGACACGGCGTTCTGGCGGTAGCGCGGGTTCCGCAAGGTCGCCCGGACCGCCGCCCTGATCGCCCTCGGCGTGCGGTCGTCGGGCGCGACGGCGACGCCCAGACCGAGCGCGGCGCAACGCCGCGCATTCTCCGGCTGGTCGGCGGCGATCGGCACGACGACCAGTGGCAGGCCGTGCCGGATCGCGGAGCGCACGGTGCCGGAACCGCCGTGCGTGACGAGGAGATCGCAATGGGGGAACACCAAACTCTGCGGCAGATAGCGCGCGATCCGCACGTTCGGCGGCTGCGGCCCGAAGTCGGCGGGATCCTGGTTGTGGTTCACGGTCACGATCAGGTTGATCGGCTCATCCCGCAACCCGGCGAGGATCGCCGCGAGGACGCCGGGAGTGCGGTTATAGGCGGTGCCGAGGGTGGCGTAGACCCTCGGCAGATCAGGGGGCGTGTCGAACCACTCGGGCAAGCCGTCCCCGGCGCGATGGTCGTGGTCGAAATCGACGTGCTGGACAAAGTGGGCGGTGGGGGGTAAGGGCGCGGCGGGGTCCGGGTAGCGCGGGGGGAAAGGGAGGAGCGTGAGATGGCGGTGCGGCATGGCGAGATCCGGGTCGGGCGGCAGACCGAGTGCGCCGCGCAGACGATCGAGCGTGGCGATCACTGCCGGGTCAGCGATAGCGCCGCGCCAGGCGGAGATTTGCACCGCCGCGTGGGGTAGGCCCAACGATTCTGCCGCGAGCGCGCCGGCATACTCGGTATGCTCGCGCACGATCAGATCGGGTCGCCAGGCGCGGGCGACCGCCAGCACTTCCGGCAGGCGTCGCTCGGCGTCGGGGAGGAAAACGTCGCGCAAGACCGCGTCGGCCTGTGCGGGCGCGGGCGGGGGCACCCCTCGTGGCGCAGGCGACGGGTTGAGCCAATCATCGGTGCCAGCCGGGAAAGACTGAAACCCGTATGCGTCGAGTTCCCCACATAGGAACGGCGTCGCGGCGAAGGCGACCTCGTGCCCGGCCACTTGGAGCGCACGGGCGAGCGGTGCCAACGGTCGCCAATGCCCGGTGCCGACCTGGGTCGCGAACAGGACGCGCATGGTGGCAACATCCTCACTGTTGACACAAAGCAGCCAGTCCCGGTCACAAAGAATATCCCGGAGTCGGCCGACCACCCTGAGGCAGACGCCGGTGCTGCACCGTGGCGTCGGGGACGCCGAGACTAGATTAAGTCGAAATTCGGGCGGACGTCGAGGGTGAAATCGGCCAGGCGACCGACGGGGAGGCGATAGGCCGCCGCCGCGCCGATCATCGCGGCGTTGTCGGTGCAGAGGGCGAGCGGCGGATAGCGCAGCGGCAGATCGAGCCGCCGGCCCAGGCGCTCGCGCAGCAGGCCGTTCGCCGCGACGCCGCCCGCCAGCAGCACCATCGTCGCGCCGGACTCGCGCGCCGCGCGGGCGGTCTTCTCCACCAGCGGCTCGATGATCGCCTCCTGATACGCCGCCGCCAGGTCGGCGACCGGCAAGGTTGGCCCGAACTTCGGGGGCGTGTAGGTCGGGAACGGCGCGGCGGGGGTCGGCTGCTGCCCCTTGCTCTTGCCCTTGCGACCGCCCGTCGGACCGGTCAGGTGGTGCTTCTCGGTGGCGCGCAGCAGCGCCGTCTTCACGCCGCTGTAGCTGAAGTCGAGCGAATCGCCGAGCCAGGCGCGCGGCAGGCGATAGCGGTCGGCCTGCCCGGCAGCGGCGGCGCGCTGGATCGCTGGGCCGCCCGGATAGCCAAGGCCGAGAATCCGCGCGCCCTTGTCGAACGCCTCGCCCGCTGCGTCGTCGGTCGTCCGCCCGAGGAGGCGATAGTGGCCGTGGCCGAGCATCAGCAGCAGTTCGGTATGCCCGCCGGAGACGATCAGGCAGACGAGCGGGAAGGAAGGCGGCGGCGTAGCCTGATCTTCACCCGCCTGGAGGAGCCAGTTGGCGTAGATATGCCCCTCCAGGTGGTTAACCGGGATCAGCGGCAGCCCGCGCGACCAGGCGACCGCCTTGGCCCAATTCACCCCCACCAACAGCGCGCCCGCCAGCCCCGGCCCCTCGGTCACGGCGATCGCGTCGATCCCGTCGAGGGTCAGCCCGGCATCGGCCAGCGCCCGCTCCACGACCGGGTTGATCGCCGTGATATGCCCGCGCGCCGCCAACTCCGGCACCACCCCGCCATAAGCGCGGTGCAGCTCGATCTGCGACGCCACGACGTTCGCCAGCACCCGCCGCCCGTCGCGAACGATCGCCGCCGCCGTCTCGTCGCACGATGTCTCGATGGCCAGGATGGTCGGCATATCAGTACTCCAGTCCGTAGTCCGTAGAAGGTTCGTAGGTATGCTAATGCTTTACTTTTCTGCAGTCCCTCTACGGACTACGGACTACGGACTACGGACCGCCCCATTCGGCGAATCATGCCACCGCGCCAGCCTCAGGCCGAGGGTGGCGCGCAACCCGGCCAGGCTTTCGAGGGTCGGGCTTTCGTTGAGGGCTGGCGACCACATGATGTGAGCGTCCTCGCCATTGTCGCTGTAATAACGCTTGCGGAGGCCCTGCCGCGTGAAACCGTACTTCTCGTAGAGCGCCAGCGCGCTGGCGTTGGAGACGCGCACCTCCAGCGTCACCCAGCGCGAGCGGCGGCGGATCGCCTCATCGATCATCGTCACGAAGAGGAGTTCGCCGAGCGACCGCCCGCGCTGCTCGGGCAGGACACCGATCGTGGTGATGTGCGCCTCGTCGAGCATATTCCACATCCCGCCGAAGCCGAGAATCGGCGGTTTCGCGGGGTCCGCGCGGCGCACGAACGGCAACAGGTGCAGCCCGCCGCGCGGGCGCTCGTCCGGCACGCCCGTATGCGGCGGTCGCCAGCGCACGACGATGTAGTAGTTGTGCTCGGTGTCGCGCAGTTCGCGCCGATAGGCGCTGCTCGGCCAGGGGTTGGTGAAGCAGCGGCGCTCCACCTGGCTGACTTCCTGGACATCGTCTTGGGTCATCGGCTCGATCACGAACGGCACGGCACGCCTCGGTAGATAGTCGGTAGTCGGTAGTCCGTAGAAGGGCGGCGACTCTGCTTCCCTATCCGCCCACTCGCCAGTGGCTAGTCGAGGGTCGCGCTTGGGGGGCATAACTCAGTTATCGGGCGGCAGTCGCCAGTCGGCGACCGGCAGGGTCGGGAGCGTGGCCTCGGCGAGGGCGCGGGCGGGGTCGCCAGCGGGCGGGGCGTGCAGGTAGACCGGCTCCAGCGTATCCGCGTCATCCCACTCGTCGCGACGGAAGCGTGCCCAGGCCAACTCGGCCAGGCACCCGGCGCGGCGCGCGTTCAAGGTCGGGGAGGTCAGCAGCGCCTCGGGGGCCAGCTCGCGCCAGGCGTCGAGGCGGTCCTGTGGCAACTCGCCGCAGACCAGGGTGGGGGCGGCGACTAGCGCCGCCAAGCCTTCCAGCGTCGTATTCTCGTACTCGGTCAGGCGACGCAAGCTTCCCTCCGGCCAGTCGTAGAGGGCGCTGACGAAACGCCCCCGCCCGGCGGCGATGACGGCGCGCACCGGGTGACCGTAGCCGCCGTGCGGGTAGGCCACCGCGTCGAGCGTCGGGATACCGAGGAGGGGCAGGCCGAGCGCGAAGCAGAGCCCTTTCGCGGTGCTCAACCCGACGCGCAAGCCATTAAACGCGCCGGGGCCGGTCGCCACCGCGACCGCGCCGAGATCGACCGGGCGCAGGGCGGCGAGTTCGAGCAGCCGCGCGGTCTCCCCCAGGATCGCCGTCGTCTGCGCGCGGCCCGCCGACCAGGAGGTTTCGCCCAGGAGTCCGCCCGCGCCGTAGAGCGCGATCCCCGCTGTCAGGGTCGAGGTGTCGAGCGCCAGCAGCGGCCCGCGCCGCGCCGCGTCAGGAGCCGACACCGAACGCCTCCGCCCTGATCGCCGCCAGGAGTTCGCCGGGGCGCGCGCCGCGCGGCAGGAACGCCAGGCGGCGCTTCGTCTCGCTCACGGGTGCCAGCATGATCAGCAAATGCTCGCGCGCGACCCGCTCGCCGAGACGGTCGGGCCACTCGATCGCGCAAATCCCCGCCGGATCGTCCAGCATATCCTCCAACCCGACCGACGCGACCTCCGCCTCCGTCTCCAAACGGTAGAGGTCGATATGGTACAGCCGCAGCGACGCCCCCTCGGCGTCGTGACCGTCATGCTCGTTGACGAGCGCGAAGCTCGGGCTGGTCACCCGATCGGCCACGCCAAGACCGGCGGCGAGTCCTTGCGTCAGCGCCGTCTTGCCCGCGCCGAACGTGCCGGAGAGGAGGAAGAGATCGCCCGCCCGCGCGTGCTGGCCGAGTCGCCAGCCGAGACGTCGGGTCTGCTCGGGGCTGTGGCTGATGAAATCGAGCGTCGCGCCCCGCGTCAGCCCCGCATTCGCCCCATTCCCCGCCATTGTCTCTTACCATCCCCCGCCAGCCGCCATCCGGCGGCCCCGTTGCAGCGCGCGCACCATGCGTGCGTACTGACCAATAGTAGCAGGGTGGGGGAAGGGTCGTCATATCGCGCGCCCGGTCGGCACCCCAAGGAGGGGCGCTGACGCGAGGCGCGGCAATTGACGCAACGCCCGCCCGCCCCATACCATGCCGCCGTATGTGGATACAGTCAGGAAGGGAGCAGCATGGCAGCGAACCGAGCAATCACCGCCGACGATCTGTACGCGCTCCAATTCGTTGGCGACCCGCGCGTCTCGCCCGACGGGGCGCGCGTCGCCTTTGTCGTCACGGTGGCCGACCGGGAGCGCAACGACTATCGCTCGCGGATTTGGATCGTCCCGATCGATGGCAGCGCACCGCCGCGCCCGCTCACCGCCGGGCCGGGCAAGGACACCAGCCCGCGCTGGTCGCCCGACGGCCGGCGCATCGCCTTCCTGTCCGATCGCGAGCCGGCGACCTTGCCGGATGGCGTCGAGCGCGGCGAGAAGGCGAAGCCGCAAATCTGGACCCTCGATCTGGCCGGCGGCGAGGCGCGGCAAGTCACCGCCCTACGGCAGGGCACGAGCGATCCCGCCTGGTCGCCCGATGGCGCGCGGCTCGCCTGCACCTCGCAGGTCGGCGGGCCGGACGACGAGCCGATCGACACCGGCAAATCGGCGACCGAGCGGGCGCGGGAGCGCGCCGACCGGGTCCGCGAGATCACCACCCTGAAGTACAAGTTCGACGGCCTCGGCTACCTCGACGGCAAGCGGCGGCACCTCTTCGTCGCCGATGTACCAGCCCCCGGCGCGTCGCCCGCCGCCGCGCACCAGCTCACCGACGGCGACCAGAACGACAGCCAGCCGGCGTGGTCGCCGGACGGGACGCGGCTCGCGTTCGTCTCCTATCGCGAGCCGGACGAGGATGTAACCTTCCGATCCGACATCTGGACGCTGACCCTCGCCGACGGCGTGTGCCGCAAGCTGACCGGCGGGGGCGGCGCATCGACCGCCCCTGCCTGGTCGCCCGATGGCGGGCAGATCGCCTATCTGGGCCATCAGGAGGGCGAGGGCGCGGCGGCGATGACCCGCCTCTGGACCGTCGGGACGGGCGGCGACGGGCCGCCGGTCTGCCGCAGCGCCGACTTCGATCGCGACCTCGGCAATAGCACCCTCACCGACCAGACCTTGCCGGGCGGCCAGGAAGGGCCGGTCTGGTCGCTCGATGGCCGCGCGATCCTCGCCCTGGTCGGCGACGGCGGGGCGACGGGGCTGCGGCGCTTCGGGCTCGACGGTAGCGAGCCGGAGGTCGTGGTCTGCGGCGAGCGGGTTGTGACTGCCTTCGCGACTGCGGGCGGGGGCGCGCGGCTGGTCTTCGCCGCGACCGACCCCGCCACACCCGCCGAACTCTTCCTACTGGATGGGGAAGGCGACGAGCGGGCGCTGACGGCCTGCAATGCCGCCCTGCTGCGCGAGCGCGCGGTCGCCCTGCCCGAGTCGTTCCGCTTCAGCGGCGCGCGGGGCGACGCGATCGATGGCTGGCTCGTGCGCCCGCTCGGCGCGGCGGCGGGCGCGGCGGTGCCGCTGGTCGTGGCGATCCACGGCGGGCCGCACGCGCAGTACGGCTTCGCCTTCTTCCACGAGTTCCAGATCCTGGCCGGGAAGGGCTACGCGGTCTTCTACTGTAACCCGCACGGCGGCACCGGGCGCGGCGACGCCTTCGCCAAGGCGATCCTCCGCGACTGGGGCGCGCTCGCGATGGCTGACGTGATGGCCGGGCTCGACGCGGCCCTCGCGCGCGGCGGCTGCGACCCGGCGCGGCTCGGCGTCACCGGCGGCTCGTATGGTGGGTTCCTGACCAACTGGATCACCAGCCACACGACGCGCTTCGCCGCCGCCGTGACGCAACGGTCCTATTGCAACGCCCTCGGCTACTTCGGCGTGGATGACATCGGCGCGATCAGCGATGTGGCCGAGTTGGGCGGCCATCCCTGGGAAGTCCCCGAGCGTTATCTCGCCCTCTCCCCGATTCTGCACGTCGGCAACGTCACCACGCCGACCCTGATCGAGCACCAGGCCGAGGACTATCGCTGCCCACTCAGCCAGGCCGAGCAGTGGTACGCCGCCCTGAAGAAGCGCGGCGTCCCGACCAAGCTCCTGATTTATCCCAATGAGAGTCACGGGATGTCGCGCAACGGCAAGCCGCGCCACCGGATCGAGCGCCTGATGCACAACAGCGCCTGGTTCGATCAGTGGCTCGGGGGGAGTAATCGTGAGTCGTGAGTCGTGAGTCGTGAGGGAGGCGTTGCTGGAAAAAGGGCGCCCGGCTTCAGCAAATCTTCTCGCGATTCGTGACCCACGACTCACGACTCACGACTCACGACTCGTCCGGCCACAACAGCAGCGACAACGCCGCCACGACCAGCACGATGAGGGTCACAATCGCCAGCGTCAGCACTCTGCCCTCCCCGACTGAGCATCCCCAGAGCTTGTGCGCCAGTGGGTGTCGACGCTGGCGTATGAGCCCCAAATGTTCATCACCAAGCGGCAGCGCCGCGCGGGGTGAAGTATAGTCAGCATTGGCTCACGCTATCGGGGGTGCCATTCGTCCGTCGCACTATCGGCATCGAGGGATCACTATGTCCACTTTCGTCCTCGTCCATGGCGCGTGGCTCGGCGGCTGGGTCTGGTCGCGCGTCGCGCCCGATTTGCGCGCGCGCGGCCACACCGTCCACACCCCAACCCTCACCGGCCTCGGTGAGCGCGATCACCTCCTCGGCCCCGACGTCGACCTGGAGATGCACGCGACCGACGTGCTGAGCCTCCTCGACTACGAGGGGATCGACCGCGCGATCCTCGTCGGGCACGGCTACGGCGGCGCGGTCGTCCAGCGGGTGGCCGCGCTCGCGCCGGAGCGGGTCGGGCGGCTGGTCTTCCTCGATCCGCTGCTCGCCCGCGAGGGCGCGAGCCTGATCGAAACGCTCGGCGCGGACGCCGTTGGCCTCCGCGCGCGCGCCTACGACGATGATGGCGTGTCGGTCTATCCGCCCGACATCGGGCTGCTGCTGGACGGCCTCGCGGGGCGCGACGCCGACTGGGTCGAGGACCGTTTGGCCCCGATGCCGGTCGCGCCCTACGAGCAGACGGTGGATCTGGCCGCGTTCTTCGCGCTCGACCGCCCGACCCTCGCCGTCCGCCCCTCGCGCGGCGATCGTCTGGCCGCGAGCGGGCTGGCGCTCGCCGCCGCGCGGGGGTATCAGACCCATGAGATCGCGGGCGGACACCTGGTGATGATCACCAAGCCGGAGCCGACCGCCGAGCTGCTCGACAATTTCGCCCGCCAACCAGCGGGCCTCTTCGCCCGCGACGGCGAGGCCGATCGGCCCGATTGACGATTCCGGTCGCTCCTGGTACTATTACCCGCTGAGGGCCTGTGCGGCTTCGCTTGATGCGTCATGCCGTACCGGCCATCTTGTTCGCGCACAGTTGAAGTGTGCATGACTAAAACACTGAGTCGTTCGAGGGGAAGGATAGGGCGGTGTACGCTGTCGTCGAGACTGGAAGCAAGCAATATCGTGTGAGCGTCGGTCAGACGATCGATGTCGAACTCCTGCCCGTCGAGGCCGGCAGCGATGTCGAGCTCGACCGCGTCCTGATGGTCGGCGGCGAAGGGGCGGAACTGCGGATCGGCGCGCCGCTGCTGGATGGGGCGAAGGTCGTCGCGACCGTCGCCGAGCATCATCGCGGCGACAAGATCGTCATCTTCAAGATGAAGGCGAAGAAGCGCTATCGCCGCAAGACCGGCCACCGCCAGGAGCTGACCCGGCTGACGATCAAGGATATTATCGTGTAGTGGCGCGGGATGGGCGACGGAATAGCGCGGCAGTTGTCGGCGTTATATTTGGTAATCGCCCGTCATACGAAATCCCCTTGGAGGTAGATCATGGCTCACAAGAAGGGTGTCGGTAGCTCTCGTAACGGGCGCGATAGCAAGCCGAAGATGCGCGGTGTCAAGCGCTTCGGTGGCGAATATGTCCAGCCTGGGTCGATCATCGTCCGCCAGTGCGGCACGAAGTTCCACCCCGGCACGAACGTCGGCATCGGTCGCGACTACACCATCTACTCGCTGATCGACGGGCAGGTTAAGTTCGAGGCATTCGCGCGCAATCGCAAGCGGATCAGCGTTTACCCCGCCGTGACCACCACCGATGTTGTGGAGGCTGCGGACTAATTTCCCGCGATTCGCCCCCCGAGAGGGCGGTCGCCCCAGCAGCAAAAGGACAAGATCCGTGAAGCAAGGAATTCACCCCAACTATCAGCTGGCGACGGTCAACTGCGCCTGCGGTAACAGTTGGACCACCCGGTCCACCCGCCCGGTCGTGAACGTCGATGTCTGCTCCGCCTGCCACCCGTTCTATACCGGTGAGCAGCGGATCGTCGACACCGCTGGCCAGGTCGAGCGCTTCATGCGCCGCGTGGAGAACGCGCAGGCCGCCCCGCGCCGCAAGAAGGTCGAACGCCGCGAGGAGAAGCTGGAGCAGCGCCGCCGCCTCGAAGAGATGCGCTCCAACGAGGAAGAAGTCGAGATGGCGATCACCGACGCCCCGCCGCGCCGTGGCGAGGATACCGCCGCGCGGATGGCCGCCGCGATGGCCGGTGCCGATGAGCCGGAGGCCACGATCGACGAGGCCGCCGCCGAGCCGACCCCGACCACGACCGGTTCGGACAACGCTTAGGCTCGGACCTCTCCTCGCCGCCCCGGCGGCGACCCTCCCCTACAGGGGAGGGTGAGATGGGCGATGCCGATGCTACGGGTGCTGGCGCAACGATAGACTAATCCGCTCATTCCACGATGTGAACTGAGAACGGCGCGAGGGTTTTGACCCTCGCGCCGTTTCTTTTGTCTACCGAGGGGCGAGAGTCGTCAGGAGACCTTGATGGGGCGCGCCCCAACAGCGCCAGTCGCGCGCAGCGACGCGAGCAGTTGCGCGAGTGTTGGCTCGTAGGCGATCTCCGCCCCCCCCGCGACGAAGAAGGAGAGGGCGCAGACCGTCGTCCCGAACTGGCGCAGGAAGAGCGTGCCGGTGCCGGGCTGGGCCAATCGCCCCGTGAAATCGATTCGCAAGCTGTCGGCCCCCTTCGTCGCCTGTGCTTGCCGGTAATCGGCGATCGTCGCGGAGGCGGTACCGACGTATGGCAGCGCGACATCATCGAGCGTGTCGTCGGGCTCGGCAGTGAGCCCGGCCAGCGTCACGGTGACGCGCCCGTTGGCATCGGTATACGCCCCGCCCCCAGTCGCGACGAAGTCGACCGGCAAGGTCAGCGTACACAAGCCTCGCGGCTCGGTCGCAGTTGTCGCGGGCGCGCCCGTCGGCGGGACGAGCAGCGTGGCGGTCGGGGCGAGTGAGGACGGCACCGTCGGCGCGGGTGGCACGGTGGTAGGAATCGTTGTCGGCGCGATGGTGGCGGTCGCGGTTGGCACCACTGTCGCCATCGGCGCTGGTGGGGTGACCGTCGGCGGCGCGACCGTCGCAGTGGTCGGGGGAGTGATCGGCGAGGCTGTTGCGGCCTGTGTCGGCGACGTTACCACCCGCGCGATCGGCAGCACCGTCGCGGTGGGCGCAGTCTCGCCGAGCGGCGCGCAGGCTGCCAGCGCGCAGGCAACGAGGCCAGCGCAGCACGACGCAGAAACGATCTTCAGATGCCTGAGCAACTAGACCCTCCTCGGCGGATAGCTCACCCGAGCAGAACCGGCGCACACGCGCGACAGGGGCGCACCATATTGACGCCGAGTACGCTGGAAAGCTGTCCTCGCACAAGTGGGGAGCGGCACTGTAGGCTCATGCACGAAGGACGCTCAAACCTTTCTTGACAAGGCAAGGTGATGTATTGCATACGCCCTGTTCGAGACCGCGAAGTGCTCGTGGGTTGAGGAGCGCGGTGGTGCGTCGGCCCGGAGTGCTGCTCGCGCCATGCCCTGGTTAGGCGGCATACGCGCATCCTTTCCCGCCAAGCGATGCTCACCGATGGCACAGTAACACACACCAACCGCCCGGTCTCCCCTGCTTGCCGCTCCTATATTCGAACGTTAGGAGAACCCCTGGCGTGGGTTGGGCGCACGCGCTAGCCCCTATCCAGCAGGTCGAGCGGGAGCAGCAGGTCAAGCTGCAGGAGACCGAGATCCTGCGCCGCGAGACCGAGCGGCAGTGGATCAAGACCCTCGCCGCCGCCGAGAGCAGCCGCCACTCCCTGGAAGCGGGCGGGCGGGCGGCGGCAGACGCGCTGATGAACGATGTCACCAGGATGGTGGCGCAGGCCCTGGGCGCCCCCCGCCTTGCTGTCGCGTTGTCGCGCAGCCTGGGCGGGTGCGCGGTCCCCGGAGTCACAGCGCCGGGTCAGCACGCGGGCGACACCCGCGTGCGAGAGACCCCACCCACCGGCCTCCCCCGTCCACTGGCCCTCTCGCCCACTCGCCCACAACCCCTTACCCCCGCAACAGCGTCAATCCCGCGTCGATCACCACCTCCGTGCCGGTGACGTAGCGGCTGGCGTCGGAGACGAGGTAGAGGACGAGGTCGGCGACCTCCGTCGGGTCGGCGACGCGCGCGCCGAGCGGCGGGAATTTCTCCGGCATCTTGACATCGTAGGTGATCGCTTCGAGGTTGCGTCGGTAGGTGCGCTCGCCGATATTCGTGCGGATCGAGCCGGGGATGATCGTGTTGACGCGGATATTCCAGCGCGCGAGCTCGGTCGCGGCCATCCGCGCGAACGTCGCCTGCCCCGCCTTCGAGGTCGAGTAGGCGGAGTAGCCTGGTGCCGAGAAGAGGCGCGTGCCGTTGACCGAGGCGGTGACGACGATCGCGCCGCCGCCCGCCGCGCGCAGGTGCGGGATGCTGTGCTTCGTCGTCAGGAAGGTGCCGGTCAGATTGGTGTCGATCGTCGCGCGCCACTCATCGAGGGTCATCTCCTCGATCGGGGTCTGCATCCCGTTGATCCCGGCGTTGGCGAAGACGATCTGGAGACCGCCCAGCTCCTCGACCGTGCGCACCACCGCCGCACTGACCGCCAACTCATCGGTCACGTCGGCGGCGATCGCGATCGCCCGCCCGCCCTCGGCGGTGATCGCCTCCGCCACCGTCTGTGCCGGACCCGGTCGTAGATCGAGGATCGCGATCGCCGCGCCTGCCTGGGCGAGCGTGCGACAGGTCGCCGCGCCGATGCCGGAGCCGCCGCCGGTGACCAGGGCTACCTTGCCGGTGAGATCGGTGTTCATCATTCCTCGGCTTCAATTTGAATGACGAGTGATGGGTGAAGTACGAAGTACGGGCTGGCACTGGCCCACTGGCCCATTCGTCATTCGTCGTTAATTCCGCTTCGCGCCACCATGTTCGTGTACCTCGGCGGGTAGGATACCGTACTGGTTGTATCCGGTCACGGCGTCGGCGTGGGAGTCTTGCGCGCCGAGGCATAGTTCGAGGTCAAGTGTGCCGGATGGTGCGCCGCCATCGACCGCCCAGCCATAGGAAATGGCCGACCCCATGCGGGGTCGGCCAGCGGATCGCTCGCGGTGCGTCGTGCTCGCGGGCCTTACTGGCCCCCTTTCGCCTCGATCGTCATCGTCAACTCGACGCCGTTCTCCGACCGGACGATCCCCGCGATGTTCGGCGGGTCGAAGCCGAAGTCGGTCATGTTGAACGTCGTCACGGCGGTGCCGGTGAAGGTGTCGCCGACAATCTTGCCCTTGGTATCGAAAGTCACTTCTTTGGTGACGGTGCGGATCGTCAGGTCGCCGACGATCTTGAAGGTTAGTTCCTGCCCATCGGCGTAGGGGGTCGTCGGCAGCCCCTCCAGCCGCTTCGGCACGAAGGTCGCGGTCGGGTACTTGGCCGACTCGAGCCAGCGGTTGCGGATCTGGTTGTCGCGCTGGCCGCTGTCCGAGGCCAGTTTGCTGATGTCCGTCGTGATCGTGCCGATCGTGCTCCGCGCCGGGTTCTGCTTGTCGATCGTGATATTGCCCGTGATCGCGCTGGTCGATCCCTCGGCGGTGGCGAAGCGATTCCCCTGGTTGATGAAGGTCTCATCCACCTTGTATGTCGCCTTCGAGTTCGCGGCGACGATCGCGTAGGTCGTCCCGCTCGTCACGGTTGCGGAGGCCCGTCCCGCCGTCGCGGTCGAGGTTCCGCCCGTTGTGCCGGTGGCCGACCGTGTCGTCGTGGCCGGCGCGGCGCTCGCGGGCGCGGCGGCGGCCGTGCCGCGCGTCGCCACCGTCGCGGCGCTCGATGGGGCCGCCGATGCCGCAGCCGATGGCGCTGCCGAGGCGGCGCTGACCGCCGTTGGCGCGATCGAAGCTGGCGCGCCTGTCGTCCCCGTGGTCGGTGTCGCCCCGCCGCCGCACGCCGCCAGGGTCAGCGCGAGCAGCGCGCCGCCCGCGAGCGATTTCATCTCTGTACCGAAAGGTCTGCCGACCGCCATTGTCAATGCTCCTTGGTCGCGTTTGCCAGCCGTTGCTTCACCACACCAAACCTTCGTCCGTCCAATGGGGGATACGCATCGGCCCGCGTGTTTGGATTTGTCTGTGCTGGCTGGCGCGGGGCTGAAAATACGCAAATGTTCCCCCGATCTGTCCCATCAGGAGTGGTGCAGATCGTCTTTCTGCGGTGGAGAACGGATACTTGCCAAGCGCCCGTTGCAACCCGGCACACCCCCGCGACGGAGCGTGGGTCAAGATTCTCGCCCCAGGCTTTACCGTCCCGACTGCGCGCCGGTCAGAAGCGCGCCGAGCGTCCCGCCGAGGATTCGCTCCTGGTCTTCCGTCGGGATGAAGGTGCAGTGGGTGCGGAACGCTTCGAGCGATTGCTGGTAGGTCATGGAAGATCGCACCACCGGATAGTCGGAACCCCAGCAGAGGCGATCCGGCCCGAAATGCTCGTAGAGCGCCCGGAGGATCGGCGCGGTGTCGGCATACGGGTACTCCCACGCCACTCGCGAGCAGTACGCGAACCCGGACACCTTGATGCAGATATTCGGCAGCGCCGCCGAGGCCAGCACCTCCCGCAGCTTCTCGTCCAGCGCCCCGTCGGCGACGCGCAGCCCGGCGAGGTGGTGACAGAGGATCGGCATGGTGGGGTAGCGCTCGGCGACGCGCCGCAACGCGGGCTGATGCTCCGGTCGCCCGGCGATGCTGGCGATCAGCCCGCGCTCCGCCGCGACGCCGAAGAACGCCCGCCCTTCCGGGCCGTCGAGCCAGGCACCGTCATCATCGCCGCGCAGGTAATGGGTGAAGCCCCGGATCGGCCAGCGGTCGGCCACGTCGCGCAGGCGATCGACCGCGCCCGGCTGGTGATAGGTGTCGGTCCAGGCGCAATCGACATCGGGGAACTGGTGCAGGCGCCCTGGGAAGCGCCCCACCTGCTCAGCGATGTAGTCGTTATTGTCCGGGTTATGATCGATCCGCGCGCAGATCACCACCGCTTGGTCGACACCGTGCAAATCCATCTCGTTGAGCAACTGCTCGACCCGCCCGCGACTCTCGCCGTCCGGTACTGGCGGTTGGTACGGCCAGCGCGGCCAGGCGTGGCAATGGCTGTCGATGATCATCCCTCGCCCCCCTCTCTTGCGATCACGGTCGTTCGAGCGCGGTCAGGAACTCGGCGCTGGCGGCGACGATCTGCGCCTGGGCCTCGGCGTGGTCCCCAGGCCGTCGGCGTCTACTTGCTGGCAGGTAGACGCCTTCATCACCGTCACGCGGGGCGCGACACTCGTGGCGGACACCCGGCGTATCCGCTGACCCTCGCGGTGGTCGCGCTCGGCGCGGTCATCGCGAGGGTCATGGCGCTGGTGCGCGCCCGGCATCCTTGAGCGATTAGGGAAAGAGGTGTGCCACGTCGGCGGTGATGTCGGGGAAAAGTGGGCAGACGAGGGTGTCGCCAGCGCGCAGGGGCGGTGCCTCGTCGTACCCTCTCGCGCCGAGGGTGAGCGGTTGCACCGTCTTGGCGATCGGGTCGGCGACCCAGTAGAAGCGGACACCCTCGCGCGCGTAGAGGGTTTTCTTCCAGCCCAGGTCGTGGTCGCGCGTCCTCGGCGACAGGATTTCGATGACGAGATCGGGTCCCCCAGCAATGTACTGCGGCTCGATGATCTCCAGGCGATCATTGCTGATAAACAGCAGATCGGGCTGGACAACCTGGTAGCGTCCGAAATGCACGTCAGTCGGGGCGGCGAACATCCGGCCCCATCCCGCGTCTTCCGCGCGAAAGAGCAGGTTGCCGAACCGCGCCGACACTCGTTGGTGATAAGTTGCCGGTGCCGGGCTCACGATCAATTCTCCGTCCGCAAGCTCATAACGCTTGCCGTCATCCGGCAACTGCGCCAAATCGTCGTAGGTGAAGAGCGGCGTCTTGACAATCATCGTGGTGAGCCTTTCTCGCTGCGATGGCGCGAGGATGGGTGATCTCTAAACCCTGCGCGACAGTGCCATTATCGCCCGTGGTGGTTCCCCGCGCCAGCGCGTCGCCCCTCGTTGCATCCTTTCGCGCCGTCAACGAGTCGGCCCTGGCGTAGATTGCGACTCACCCCGTCGATAGTTAGTCGTTGTTCAGCGACGCTAACGGCAACTACATTAGGGCGACGACGATGGGAGCGGGCGCACGATCGCGCTGCGTCATGGTGATGGCCTGCACCTCAGCCGTGAGGGGGCAACCTGGCCCGCCGCCACCTATACGCAAATCCGCCACGACTGACAGCTACCTTAACGCCTACTCGACCGTATCGGGGGCGGGTGGTTCGCCGAGATCATAGGTCGCGCCGCCCTTAGCCACACGCCGGAGCGGTGGCGCGGCGATGAGCTCTTCTCTCGCCGCTGCCGCCTCGATCGCCGCGAGGTCGGGGATAACCATTCGCCCCTCGTCCGCCACCCCGACCGTGCGCGTGCGACCCTGCCGCCAGAGCTGCGCGGTGAGCGCGCAGACGACCGCGTCGAGTTGATGTTCACTGGCCTCCGGGTGGTCAAGGCCGGGGATGAGCGGCTGGAGCGCGTTATGAATCCGCCGTCGCCCGAGTTGGGTGCGCTTTCCAGTGGTGGGCAACCCGAGCAGGCGCAGGGTGGCGAAGGGGTAGACCTCTAGCGGCGCATAGCCGACCGCACGCAAGGTGGCGGCGAGGCGGAAGCCGCGCCGCGCCAGCACCTTGATCAGCGCCGTCGCCAGGATCGGCACTTTCATCCGCAACAGTTCGCGCTCCAGCTCGCGGCTGCGCGTCCCCGGATCGTGGCGACAGGGGCACTCATCATCGAGGCAGCAGCGCCCGCGCGGCAAGGTCAGCGGCGCGTTGATCGCCACGATCGCCGCTGCGCCCGCGTGGGCGACCACCGCCATGATCTCGTCGTCCCCGCTAACCGCCGCGAGAAAGTCGAGCGCACCGTCGCGCAAGATGGCGACGCCGGTCTCGCGATGCGGCACCCCGGCGAGGTCGATCCCGACACAGACGATCGATTGTGGCGGTGGCAGGAGCAGGTATGGCATGGGGAGAGTATAACGCGGCGCGCGGCCAGGGAACAAATGTTCTTTGTTTGGGACAGCCCAATATGGGAACGGTGGGGACGGCCCCCTCCCCGCCGCCCCGGCGGCGACCCTCCCGTGAAAGGGAGGGTGAGTATGTTGACGCCGCACCGCTCACTGTCTACCGCAGATACGGCCCGAGATCGATCGCGCGATCCTCTTCAGCGGCGAGATACACTCCATACGATACCGCGACGACATCGCGCGCGAGGAGTGCGCCGCTGAGCGGTTCGCGGTCGTCGGCGACAGTTTTCGCAGAGGTCTTGTAGCTCCGCCGTCGGCGAGTAGAGCCCCGCGATCGACACCTCGACCCCGTGGACGAGCGCATAGTTCTCCAGGTGCAGCCGCGCGGCAAACCCCGCGCCGACTATGCCGATGCGGACGTGGCGGCGTGCGGGCATGGGGCCGCCTTCGGGGGAGTCGTCGGTCGTCAGTCGTCAGTCGCCAGAAGAAAATGTGCAGGCCGCAGCCCGTAGAAGGGCGGCTTCATGCTCACACTCGGCACTCGGCACTCGGCACTTCTCTCTGACGATTGACGATTGACGACCGACGACTGACGACTGCCAACTCTACCCCGGCAACCAACTCCCATACTTCGGATGCTCCGGACCGATCGGCAGGGTGACCGGCTGGCCGGTCTCTGCTGAGTGGTACATCGCGGTGATCAGTTCGAGCGAGGCGCGGGCGTCGGCGAGGGTGACGGGCAGTTCGCCGCCCTCGGCGAGCGCGGTGGCAAAACGGTGAAACTGCCCGGCGAAGCTCTCCGGCAGCGGGGTGAAGTTCGCCAGTGCCTCCTCGATCCGGGTGGCGAGTTCGGGCGAGTCGCCGGTGATCTCCCAGGGATCGCCCGAATTGGTGTAGGGACGGGTGTTGCTCTCGGCGGAGAGGTTCTGGAAGGTGAAGCGATGGCGACTGATCTCCGCCGCCGAGCCGAGGGTCACGCCGAGGGAGGCCAGCGCGCCACTCGCCAACTCCAACGAGACCGTCGCGCAATCCTCGACCTCGATCCGATTCACGCGCGTCGCCGTGCGCGCGAAGACACTCCGCACCGGGCCGAGGACGTAGGAGAGGATGTCGTGGCCGTGGATGGCGTGGCCGAGCAGCGCGCCGCCGAGTTCGGTCGCCCACTTGCCGCGCCAGGGGACATCATAGTATGCAGCCCGCCGCCGCCAGGCCGTCTCGACCGTCGCCTGATAGGGCGTCCCGGTCAGCCCCGCCGCTTGCAGGAATTTGAGACGCTGGAGCCCATGCCCGAAGCGGTACTGGAAGATCGGCATGATCCGCCTGCCTGACGCCGCCTCGGCCCGTGCGAGCTCGTCCACGTGGCGCAACGAACCGACGAGCGGTTTCTCGCAGATCGCGTGCTTCCCCGCCGCCAGGACTTCGTTGATCTGGGCGAAGTGCAGATGGGGCGGCGTGCAGATGTCGATCACGTCGAGATCGTCCAGCCGGCAGAGCGCGCCGAAGTCGTTGACGACGCGCGGCACGCCGTGCTCCGCGGCGAGCGCCCGCGCCTTCGGCTCGTCCAGGTCGCAGATCGTGGTCAGGTCGAACTGCGCCGGCAGGGTCTTGTAGGCGCGGACGTGCGACGCGCCGATCCCGCAGCCGACGACCGCGACGCGCAGGGGGGCGGCCATCTCAGACCTCCTTGGTGTCACTGGTGATCCGTCGCGCCGCCGCTTGCGCCCGCAGGGCCAGCTCCGACGCCAGGAACGAGTGCTCCTGGGTCATCGCCGTCTCGGTGCGCGCCAGGATGTCGGCGACGAAGAGGTGACCGAACGGCAGATCGACTTGCGAGCAGTCGATGTAGCGCGTCTCCTTCCCATCGACCAGGAAAAGGTGATTCGGGCCGGGTCGCCCGGCGATATCGACATTCTTGCGAACCTCGATGAAACCGTCGGTGCCGAGGACCGTCAGGCGGGTGTCACCCCAACTGTCGAGACCATCCGGCGTGAACCAATCGACGCGGATATAGCCGGTGCCGCCATCGCCGCGCAGCAGCACGTCGCCGAAATCCTCGAACGCGGGCCACTGCGGGTGTGCCAGATTGCCGACCTGGGCCGCCACAACGTCCGCCTGCCGCGAGCCAGTGAAGAAGAGGAATTGGTCCATCTGGTGCGCGGCGATGTCATTGATGATCCCGCCGAAGCGCGCGGCGTCGAAGAACCAGTCAGGGCGGCTCGTTAGGCGCAGGCGGTGCGGGCCGAGTCCGATCGTCTGCAACGGTCGCCCGATCGCCCCGCCCGCGATCAGTTCGCCCGCGCGCACCGTCGCCGCGTTCTCGAAGCGCTCGCCGTAGAAGACGGCGTGGAATTTGCCGGTCTCCGCCTGGGTTCGTCGCGCCTCCGCCAGTTGATCGAGGGAGATGAAGCCTGGCTTGTCGCTGAGATAATCTTTGCCGTGCCGCATCGCGGCGACGCCGATCGGCCCACGCTCATCCGGGATGGCGGCACTGGCGATCAGGTGCAGGGTCGGATCTTCCAGGATCTCCTCGCGCGTCGTCGCTTGCTTAACGCCGGGGAATCGCTCGCCGAACGGCGCGGCCAACTCCGGCTCCGGTGCGTGGAACGCAGCCAATTCTGCCCCGGCCCCCAGGAGCATCCGCACCATCCCGTAGATATGATCGTGGTTGAGGCCGATCACGCCGAAGCGCACCGGCCCGTTCTCTGGAGTCGAGGACAACGGTTCACCTCCGTTACGGAATAGCAACCCGTCCGATTGAACCTGCGGCGCTTGTCGGTAGGGGCGCATTGCATACGCCCGCACGTCGTCTTCCTGCCCACGGTTGTAGACATCCCCGGCGTGGGTCGGGCGTATGCAATGCGCCCCTACAACCGGCGGTGGTCGGTGCTCGCCACGCGCGATTGTGTCCCCAACGTCCAGGGACACCGCACCCCTCGCTGAGTAGTCGGGCTGCTTATCAACCCGCAATCCCCAGCAATCGCGCCAGGTTGCCGCCGAGGATCATCTCCTCGACCTCCTGGCCGAACTTGGCGCGGCGCAGCGACTCGACCATCAAATCGGGATAAACGTTCGGGTAATTGGAGCCGAAGATGATCCGCTCCGCGCCGACCGCCGCGATCGCCGCCGCGACGAACGACGGCTCGACCGCCGCGATCGTCGTGCCGAGATAGAGGTTTGGATTATCCTGCGCGGCGAGGATGGCGGTGTACCCCTCGGTGCGATAACCCATGTGGTCCATGATGAAGGTCACGTCCGGGTAGCGGTGGGCGAGCGCGCCGATTTCCAGCGGGTGACTATTGTTGCCGACCGAGTGGATGTTGACGATCAGCCCCGCCTCGCGCGCCACGTCCACCAGCGCCCGCGATGCCGACCCGGTCGGCGGGGTGTTGTAAATGGCGGGCATCAGCTTCAGCATCCGGCAGCCCCCGGCGACCGCCTCGCGCACCTGCGCGACCGCGTCGTCGTGCTGCGGATTGACCTGGCAGCAGGGGATCCAGCGCGCGTCGCCCCCCAGCGTTTCCAGCAGCGCCTTGTTATCGGGGCGCGGCGTGGGGCTCGGCATGATCACAGCCAGCTCGATCCCCGCCCGATCTTCCCATACGGCCAACTCTGTCAGCGCCGCACGCCTCGCCTCGGCATCGACCTCGGTCTGCAGATAGGCTTCAAAGTCCATCGTCGGCATCCTGGCCCTCCTTCCGATTCCCATCTTCAGCGGCTGCTCGCGCCCGCATTCTATCACCGGGCAACGATCGAACAACCTTGCCCCAATCGCGCGCTGCTCTGCTAACCTTCGCGTATCGCTTTTGGAGTTGGTGACGCTGTATACCCAGGAAAGCGAGGCACCCGACATTGCCGCCGAGCGGGGAGCATTCGGCGATGCACTAGCGACCGCTTTCGACGGCCTCGGACCGCGAACGTGACGCCCGAGCGGAAAGTGCGGCTCCTGGCGGTAAGGGGAATAGGTGATGATCCCTCCTGTCTTGCGCGAAAGATTGGACTCGATCGCCCGCCGCTGGATCGAGCTTGGCTGGCAGCAGGGCGACGCCGATGCCGTGCTGACGCTCTATGCACCCGGCTTTATTGATCTGGGGAACCCGAGCGGGCGACCGGGGACAGCAGAGGAAAATGTCGCGGGGATCCGCGAACTCTATACGGCGTTCCCCGATTTCGACACCACGATCGAAGACCTGATTATCGATGAGGCGGTGGGGTCGATCGCGATCCGTTGGTCGGCGATCGGCACGCATCGCGGGCCGTTCCTCGGTGCCGCGCCGACCGGGCAACGGATCACCTTCGCCGGGATCGAGACGCTGCGCGTGCGCGATGGGCTGATCGTCGAGCGCGCGGGGGAATGGGACGCGCATAGCCTGCTACGGCAGCTTGGTCTGATTCCACGTTAGTGCCGGGCGAAGGTGGCTCGCATCCGTCGCGGCACAACGCGCGCCTCATTGTGCCGCAAGCTCTCCTTCTCCTTTGTCTGCCTCATCCAGTATGTACAACCCGCGATCGAAGGCCAGTGCCAACGCTACCGCCGAGAAGATCACGGCACTGGCGATCAGGACCGGCTGGACGCCAAGCGGCTGGAGGAGCGCCCCGGCGGCCAGCACGCCCAGCGGGCTGCCCGCGTAGCAGAGCGCCGTTGTCGCGCCGAAGACCCGCCCGCGCAATGCCTGGGGGGTGCGCTCCTGCAAGATGGTGTTGATCAGCGGGCCATTCGGGCCGCTAATCAAGCCCGCGAGGAAGAATGCCGCCACCATCAGCGGGAGCGGAGGGAGCGGGGTCAGCGCGACGAAGCCGCCGCAGATCGCGAAGACGCCGCCGACGAACGTCACCCGCCGCGGCAGCCGGTGAGCACCGGCGGCGTAGACCAGCGCCCCGAGGACGCCCCCGCCGCCGAACGCTCCGATGATCAGCCCCAGCGCAGTGGCACTGTCGTAGGTCGTCTTGATGTAGAACGGCAGGACGACCCCGAAGAGTGGGGAGAAGAGAAAGCTGATCACCGCCGCCGAGAGGAAGATCGCGCGGAGCGGCGGATCGCGCAGGACGAAGCGCAGCCCCGCCGCGAGATCGGCCAGATACCCGGCGCTGGCGACTTCTTCGGCGGCGACGCGCAGCGTCGGCACGGCGAATGCCACGAAGCTCGCGGAGACGAGGAAGCTCGCGGCGTTGAACCAGAGGGCGACGCCGGGACCGAAGGCCGCGATCAGGATCCCGGCCCCGATCGGCCCGGCGAAGACCGCCCCACTCTCGATCACCTCGTGCGCGGTGTTGGCGCGCTCCGGGCGAAATCGTCCCAGGGCAATCAGATCGGGGACGAGGGCCGCCCGCGCCGTCACGCCGGGTGCGTCGAGGACCGCCCCGAGGAAGATCAGCGCCAACAAGAGGCCGAAATTGAGCAGGCCGAGCCCGTGCAGCAGCGGGATGAGCGCGACCGTGACCATACTCGCCAGGTCGGCGATCACGCTGGCGCGCTTGTGCCCGAGCCGATCCACGATCGCACCGCCGAAGAACGCCGAGATGATGAGCGGCAGGAGGCCGGCGAATGCGGCGAGGCCGGTTTTCGCCGCGCTGCCGGTCGTCGCCAGGACGAACCAGGGGAGTGCCAACTGGGCGAGGGCGTTGCCGTGCATCGAGATCGCGTTCGCGCCGAGGATCGCGTAGAACGGCGCGCGGCGCGCGGGTGTCGCGGTGATCACTGTGGGGTGAATCGATCCTTCCATACATGCTCCTCCTTTCGCGGCTTCCGCGCCCGAATGGAGGGTACGGCGAAGGAAGCCGCTCTCCCTACCGCCAAGGAAAAGGCTTCCTCCGCCGTCCGCAGTATGTCCGTGTCCGGTGAACCCCGCGCCGATCGGTCTCGCCAGCCGGGACGCCTTGCGCCCTGGTCGCTCCGAGCATCCCCAATCGTCGGGGATGGAGTGCAGACACGCGGGTTACGTTGTTGGCGCTGATTGTATCGGGTGGGGGATGGTTTGGCTAGTGGATTCAAGGCGGGCGGTTGATCGCGGTTGATTGGTTGATCCGGTGAGGCGGTGGACCGGGAACTCAAGTCCCCGGCTAAGGGCTGCGGCCACGAAGTCCAGTGAACTGGACTAAGTTTGCTCGCGGCGTGGTGGTTCTAACGATAGTCTTGGCCTTTCGTCAATCTAGTTCACTTCAGTGGACTTCGTGGCCGCAGGCCACTTAGCGCCGGATTTATCCGGCGACACCGACTCGCCAGCAGTTAGATACTGATCATAAAGTTAACCGCCTGACCATGCCCCTATCCCCCGATTGCCCCGATCGCCCCTCCCATGCGAAACTTCGCCCGGCAATCGGGCAGCCATGTCGAGGCTGCATGACGAGGAAAGGGATGGGTATGGTGGCTCAGGAAACAGTAGCGTCGGGACAGGGTGTGAACCCGGCATTGCTCAACTCATTGCAATGGCGGCTTGTCGGGCCGTTCCGTGGTGGGCGCTGCGTCGCGGTCGTCGGACACCCGACCGAGACGCAGACCTTCTACATGGGCACGACCGGCGGCGGCGTCTGGAAGACGACGGACGGTGCCCTCAGTTGGCAGAATATCTCCGACGGCTTCTTTAAGCGCGCCTCGGTCGGCTCGATCACCCTCTCGCCGTCCGACCCGAACGTGCTCTACGTCGGGATGGGCGAGAGCACCATCCGCGGCAACGTCTCACACGGCGACGGGGTCTACAAGTCGGTCGATGGCGGCGAGACCTGGACCCATTGCGGTCTCGCTGAGACCCGCAACATCGGCAAGGTGCGCGTCCATCCGACGAATCCCGATCTGGTCTACGTCGCGGCGCTCGGCCACGCGCACGGGCCGAATGCGGAGCGCGGCGTCTACCGCTCACAGGATGGCGGCAAGAGTTGGGAACAGGTGCTGAAGCGCGACGAGAACGCGGGCGGGGTCGATCTGGTGATCGATCCGCACAACCCGCGCGTCATCTACACCTCCCTCTGGGAGGCGCGGCGCGGCGCGCACTACATGGTCAGCGGCGGCGCGGGCAGCGGCCTCTTCAAGTCGACCGATGGCGGCGATAGCTGGACCGAATTGACGCGCAACGAGGGGATGCCCGAGGGGGTCATCGGCAAGATCGGGATCGCCGTCTCGCCCGCCCAGCGCGGGCGGGTCTGGGCGCAGGTCGAGGCCGAGGAGGGCGGGCTCTTCCGCTCGGACGATGGTGGCAAGACCTGGGAGCGGCTCTGCGACGACCGCAACCTGCGGCAGCGTGCCTGGTACTACACCCACATCTTCGCCGACCCGCGCGACGCCGAGACGGTCTGGGCGCTGAATGTCGAGTGCTGGAAATCGACCGACGGCGGCAAGACGTTCGAGCGGGTCGGGGTGCCGCACGGCGACAACCACGACCTCTGGATCGACCCGCAGAACACCCAGCGGATCATCGAGGGGAACGATGGCGGCGCGATCGTCTCGTTCAACGGCGGGTTGCACTGGACGACCGTTTACAACCAGCCGACCGCCGAGATGTACCACACGATCGCCGACAACCAGCAGCCGTACCGCCTCTACGCCGCACAGCAGGACAACACGACGATCACCGTGCCGAGCAAGTCGAATATCGGGGCGATCACCCACGGCGAGACCTACGCGATCGGCGGCGGCGAGAGCGGCTACATCGCCATCCATCCCGACGACCCGAATATCGTCTTCGCCGGTTCGTATCTCGGGATGATCACCCGCTACGATCACCGCACCGGGCAGGCCCGCAATATCAACGTCTGGCCGGAGTACACGCTCGGCGCGGGCGCGGACGAGGCGAAGTACCGCTTCCAGTGGACCGCGCCGATCGTCCTCTCGCCGCACGACCCGAACACCCTCTACATCACCGGCAACCACGTCTTCCGCTCGCGCGACGAGGGGACGACCTGGGAGAGTATCAGCCCCGACCTGTCGCGCGCCGACCCCAAGACCCTCGTCTCGTCCGGCGGGCCGATCACCCAGGACAACACCGGCGCGGAGTACTACGCCACGATCTTCGCGTTCGTGGAGTCGCGCGTGCAGCGCGACCTCTTCTGGGCCGGATCGGACGACGGCCTGATCCACGTTTCGAAAGACGGCGGCAAGACCTGGGACAACGTAACGCCGCCCGCCGACATCTTGCCGGAGTGGGCACTGATCAGCATTATCGAGGCGTCGCCGCACGACCCGGCGGCCGCCTACGTGGCGGCGACGCGCTACAAGCACGACGATTTCGCGCCCTATCTCCTCAAGACCAGCGACTACGGCCAGACCTGGACCGCCATCGCCGACGGCTTGCCCGCTGATCTCTTCACGCGCGTGATCCGCGAGGACCCGGCCTGGCGCGGCCTCCTCTACGCCGGGACGGAGAACGCCGTCTGGTTCTCGCTCGACGACGGGGCACACTGGCAGCCGCTCCAGGCGAACCTGCCGGTCGTGCCGATCCACGATCTGGAGGTGAAGGGGACCGACCTGATCGCCGGGACGCACGGGCGCTCGATCTGGATCCTCGACGACATCAGCCCGATCCACGAGATCGCGCGGCGGCGCGCGGCGGGCGAGGCCGAGCGCGCGGCCCTCTACGATCCGCAGGCGGCGATCCTCTACCCGCCCCGCCCGGCGATCCGCTACGGCCAGGGGTTCGATTTCGGCAGCACCGCGAAGGTCGGCACCAGCTACCTGATGACCGGTTCGACGATGCTCCCCTACCAGCAGCGCAAGGACGAACTGGGCAACGACGACCCGCGCCGACTCGACTCCGGCAATAACCCGCCCTACGGCGTCCTCGTCCACTACACCCTGCCGGAGGGCCACGACGGGAAGGTGACGCTGACCTTCCTCGACGGCGACGGCAAGGAGATCAAGTCGTTCCGCCCGAAGGGGAGCGCGGAAGAGGAGAAGAAGGCGAAGGAGGCGGGCGACGACGACGCGCGGCTGCCGGTCGCGATTGGGGCCAATCGATTCCTCTGGAATCTGCGCTACGAGTCGCCGAAGAAGCTCGTCGGCGATGTGTCCACGGCGATGTCCGGCGGCGTGCAAGGGCCGCAGGCCGCGCCGGGCGACTACCGCGTACGCCTGACCGTCGGTGAGACGACGCAGGAGCAGCCGTTCACGATCGTCCCCGACCCGCGCAGCAGCGCCACGCCGGACGACTTCGCGGCGCAGTTCGCCCTGCAGCAGGAGATCGGGGCCAAGCTCTCCGACGCGCACAACGCGATCCTGCAACTGCGGCAGATTCGCCAGGAGGTCGAGCGCTGGGAGGAGCGGGCGAAGGACAAACCCGAACTGGCGCGGATCCCGGAGACGGCGCAGGGGCTGAAGGAGAAGTTGCAGAAGATCGAGGATGAGCTGATCCAGCACCGCGCCAAGGGGATGCAGGACACCCTCAATTACCCGATCAAGCTCAACGCCAAGCTGGTCTTCCTGGCCGGAGTCGTCGGCAGCGGCGACGGCCCGCCGACCCAGGGCGCGCGCGAGGTCTTCGCCGACCTCGCCAAGCGCGTCGATGCCCAGCGCGACGCGCTCAACGATGTCCTTTACGAGGACGTCGTCTCGTTCAATGCCCTCGTCGCCAGCTTCCAACTCCCGGCGATCACGCCACCGGAGTAAGTGATGTAAGGGAAACAGTACTGCGTTCTAAGGTACTGAGGAAGGACTCGAACTTCTGAAGTCGGCGTCATTCATTTAGAGCTGGGGGGGCGCAAGGGAATTCCCTTGCGCCCCCCTCTTTTACCTCCTTAAGGAAGAATAAAAGGGCAGCGTCTCCGACATAATGCTTGTGTGGTCAGTTGCAAATCAGTCATTGCGGCTGATGATAGTGTAACCGGTGCCAAAATCAATGTGTCGTAAAAGTTTTCTTTAGGGTGTTGGTAGAGAATATGAGGTCAAGTTGGAGAAATCTACTACTTCGTGCTTCCAGGCGAACATCTGTTCATCTGCTAGAATTGTAGGCGTGTGTTCGTACAGTTAGCCTGGGGGGTGTCTCGGTGATAGTGGACGAATCGAGCGAGCGTCTTGTTTATGCTTTCCCCGACGCTAATCTCTTCATGCATTTCACTATGTTCACTGCGGTCAATTGGCCGGAACTGCTTGAGGCCGATCAGGTGTGCTTAGTCCTTGCTCCTAGCGTCATGCGTGAGCTAGAAAAGTTCAAAGACGATAGCTCACAACAGGCACGCCGCGATCGAGTCCGCGATGTTCTTTCTAGACTCAAACCCCTGCTGCGGGGTAGCACCACGGAAAAGCCAGCAGTCGTCAGCCATGGTGTCTCAATGTTCGACATCACGCGCGAACCCTCGATTGCATGGCAAGATTTTGGCCTCGATCCGCAGATAGGAGATGATCGGCTTCTTGCCAGTATCCTCACGTTTGCGCCAACACCTCCCGGTCACGTAGTGCTGCTGACCAACGATTTCCTGGCAGAGCGGAAAGCGACAAGCCATGGAATCTTGTCATGGGAGCCGGAAGGCAAGATTGCTCCGGTCGAGCAGACTTCTCCTCTGGAAAAGGAGAACCGGCAACTGCGGCAGCGCCTACAAGCTGCGGATAATCGCTGGCCAAAAGTGGTGCTTGGTTTCTGGGAGGCTGGTGCACTTGCGCAAATAGTGACGCGACCAATGGTGGAACCTAAGCCACGTAATAACATTGATGGCCAAATTGAGTTGCACCTGACAAAGCTGCGTGCGGAGTTCAATCATCGAATCGACAGCATGGACTCTCGCATAGCTGACAGCCGTGTCAAGAATTATCGCCACGACTACGAGCGTTACCTACAAAAGTTGCGCGCATATTTTTATAAGTCACGGGCGCACCAGCATGGTCACCGCTTTCGGTTCGATTTTGTGTTCGCTAACGATGGTTCCACCTCGATTGTGGAGGTCAGTATTCAACTCGGTTTTCCCCCAGGGTCGTTTATTGTTGCTATCGATGATGAGCAGGACGATCACTATGGCTTCGGAGATCTTGAGGAACCGTCCGAACCTGTCGCTCCCTTCCCCCCACTGCCCTACCACTTAAGTTTTGACTTAGGTTCTACCTCTGCTCTTCCATTAGCCAATCTATTATCCAGACCGGCGCGTGAGCCGGAACCAAGGGGACCGCTCTACGATGAGTTAGACCGCAGCTATGTCGCATATGAGACACCGAAGCTCCGCCACAAGGAGAAGTGGATTATGGAACCGATCGTCGCCTACGTGCTGGTAGAGCGACCAGGCGGTTTCTCGATTGGCTACACGATACGTGCTGACAATCTCCCTGAGCCGATCGAAAAGCAACTCAACGTTGTCCTGGAGACGGAGCAATAGATGGGAAGTATGCATTTCTAATTAGCATTACCGTGGTAACGCTACACCGCGATCCGCGCCCGCCCGCGTCGCCCGCCAGGCATCGCGGGCGGCGAGCCATTCCTCGCGCAGCAGGTCGAAGACGAGCAAGTCGCGGTAGACGCCGCCCTTCACGTCGGTCCAGCGCAGCCGCCCGGCGGGGCGATAGCCTTGCTTCGCCAGCGCGGCGGATGAGCGGGTGTTGGCCTCGAAGACGGTGGACATGATCGCGTGCAGGTGCAGCCGCTCGAAGCCATACTCCAGCAGCAGGTGCTTCGCCTCCGTGCCGAGGCCGCTGTTGCGAAAGGCGGCACCGAGGTAGCTGCCGGTCTCGCCGATGCGGTTGACCCAGTCGAGATCGCCGATCCCCATATTGCCGATCAGCCGGTCGTCCGCGCGCAGGCAGACGGCGAATTCGACGTATGGCGGCGGGTTCGCCTTGTAGGCGTCCTTCAGCCAGATCTCGAATTCGATCGGGCTCTGCGGCTGGCGACCGCGATACATGAACGTGTCGCTCTCCTCCGCGGCGTAGCGCGCCAGGGTCTCGCCGTCCTCGAGCTCCAGCGCGCGCAGATAGACGCGCTCGCCGACCATCAGCGGATTACGCATCGCCGACCCTCCACGGCGCGTTGAGCGCCTGATACAGGAACCGATCGACGCGGCCATCGGGGCGCGCGACGAAGTCACGCAGCCGCGCCGTGCGCTCCATCCCCAGCGCCTCGGCCGCGTCGATCGTCGCCGTCTCATCGGCCGCGACGGCGAACGTGAGGGTCATCAATTCGAGATCGTCCCGCGCCCAGGGGACCAGGAGGCGCAGCGCCTCGGCCCGCAAGTGGTCGGCCTCGTCGAGCCAGGGGGCCATCGCGAAGGTGAGGAAGCCGCGCCGGTTGTCCCGGAGGGCGAGGGCGACGCCACCGACCGGCGTGTCGTCGGCGACCCGCGCGATGACGTAGCGGCGCGGCTTATTGCTCCCCCAGAGGTCGGTGTGCACCTCCTTCAGCCATTCCTCGGCGCGCGCGGCGTTGATCGGGAATGGCCCGGCATACCAGGCACCGGCGGTCTCCTTATCGGCGGCGATGATCGCCCGCAGATAGACGCTCTCGCCGGTCAGGTAGATCGCGCGCATCGGTCACCCCTCCATCGTCCGCCACTCGGTCCTCACCCCATCGTAGCGGGACAACAGGCCAGTGACGCCGATCGAAAGGACAGCCACGGTCATGCCGACGGGACAACTGCCGCCGCAGACCCATTCCAGGGTTGTGTTGCCCAACGCGCAGCAATGACCGATGGTGCAAAGCTTGCTCGTTCCCCTCTCGCCCTCTCTCGTTCTCTCCCGTCGCCTCTGTGCGCTCTGTGCGCTCTGTGGTTCAACCTCGTCCCCTGCGACGTGCAGCACTCAATGCTTGATTCACGCCGCCCAGACCGGCGAGAGCGCCGCGCCGACGACGCGCGTGGCCGTGACGATCTCGGTCAGTTCTTCCGGGGTGATGCTCTGGTCACCGTCGCAGAGGGCGGCGTCGCGGTCGGGGTGCATCTCGATGATCAGGCCGTCGGACCCGGCGGCGATCGCGGCGATCGACATCTGGCGGACGAGCGAGCGCCGCCCGGTGCCGTGGCTCGGGTCGACGATGATCGGCAGGTGGCTCAGCTCGCGGACGAGCGGCACGGCGTTAAGATCGAGGGTGAAGCGCAGGAGCGGGTCGAACGAGCGGATGCCGCGCTCGCAGAGGACGACATTCGGGTTCCCCTCGGCCAGGATGTACTCGGCGGCCATCAGCCACTCCTCGACCGTCGCCGACATCCCGCGCTTCAGCAGGATCGGGCGACCGCTCTGCCCGGCGCGGCGCAGCAGGGGGAAGTTCGCCATGTTGCGCGCGCCGATCTGGATCATGTCGGCATAGCGGGCGACAATCGGAATTTGATCCGGCTCCAGCGCCTCGGTGACGATCGGCAGCCCGGTTAATTCGCGCGCCTCGGCCAGGATCGCCAGCCCCTCCTCGCCGAGCCCCTGGAACGAGTACGGCGAGGTGCGCGGCTTGAACGCGCCGCCGCGCAGCAATTGCCCGCCCGCCGCCCGCACCGCCAGCGCCGAGGCCAATGTTTGCTCGCGGTTCTCGACCGCGCACGGCCCGGCGATGATCGTCGGCTCGCCGCCGCCGAACGTGGCCTCGCCGACCCGCACGATCGTTCGCTGCTCGGGATCGCGCCGCGCCGCGAGGCGGTACAGTCCGCTGGGTTTGGTTTGCGTCGTCGTCGGTACGGTGATCGTGCTCATGGCGGTCCCTCCATAGTCGTCAGTCGTACCCTAAAGGGTATGAATCAGCCGTCAGTCGTCAGTGGTCAGTTTTGCAGCGGTTCAAGTCATTGGCCTTCCCTTCGCGCGCTCGGCTGCTCTCTGCTGGTGGTTGGGGGCTGTTCGCGGGCAAACAAAAACGCAGAGGAAAAATCCTCTGCGTCCGCCGACTTGCTCAGAACCTGGAAGCGCCTACGTCGTCATGCTCGCCACAACACCGCGCGTCCCGGCCGACCAAGTCGGCGGGCTAAAATAAAAGTAGAACGACCAGCTCTGCGGAAGCCGGTTCGTCGCGGTGTCCGATTGTCGCGGCTGCTGACTGTCCATCGGTCCTCTCGTCTATCCTGGCGCTATCCTACGGGGTCGGGTGGGGGATGTCAAGGGGGGCGATGAGCGGATGCGAGAGGGCGTTGTAGGGTCGGTGGTGCCGGTGGATTGAAATCCCGGCTGAAGGCTCACTGCGCTCGCCACGAAGTCCACCTTCGTGGACTGGACACCGCAAGGCGATCTGTTTGGGGCAGCCGCAGAGTTGGTCAGTTTCGAGTCCCCGCAGGGGGATTCATGCCCTTCATGGGTACTTCGTGGCGGAGCCTTCAGCCGGGGGTTTCAACCCCTCGGATCTCCCACCCCCCAAATTACACCCGCTCACCGTCCACCTCGCACAAACGCCACATACGTCACCTCCCCCTCCCCAGGGCTACGCTCCCCGGGAACCTCACGCAACCCTGCGGCGACCGCGACGCGGCGAGCCTCGGCGACGTCGTTGGCGAAGTCGCGCTCCTCGCCGCGCGGCACGACGATCAGCAGCGGGCCGGGCGGGAGGGCGGCGGGGTCGCTCGGCAATTCGCGCAGCGGGGTCCCCCAGGCGGTGAATTGCAGCGCCTCGACCGCGAGGAAGGCCGACGGCACATACGCGACCGTCGCCGGGTCGCGCTCACGGGCGGCGCGGATGGCGAGCCCTGCGCGCGTCTCGCCGACGTACTGGAATTTGCCTAAAACGCGCGGATCGCCGGGCAGGCGGATGAAGTAGAGCCAGAGGTTGATGCCGACCGCTAGGGTCAGCGCCGCGCCGCAGATGACCGGCGCGGCGCGACGCAGGGCGCGCGGCGCATCGAGGCCGCGCAGACGCTCCCAGATCGCGACGAGCCCGACGGCGGCGAGGAGGTAGGCGGCGGGGGCGGCGTCCTGAGCGCGCACGGCGCTCGGGGCATCGACCGAGACGATGCTCGGGGCGAGGAGGGCGACGAGCCAGCCGAGGAGGAAAAGGGCCGGGAAATTGAATCGCAGCGCCGCGCGGATCGCCAGCGCCAGCCCGAGGGCGAAACAAAGGGCCGTCACCGCGTCGAGCAGCGGCCAGCCGGGGGCGTGGTGGCGCGCGTTCGGTTCGCCGCGCCAGTTGAACATCCCGACGTGGCGCATGACGTTCTGCTCGATCGCCTCCAACTTCGTGCGCCCTTCGAGGAACCGCTCCGAGAGGACGAAGACCTGCTCGGTCCGCTTGAAGAAAATGTCGGGCTGCTCGATCGCGTACCGTCCGAGCGGCACGAGGGTCAGCGCCGCGACGATCGCGCAAAGAAGCAGGCCGGGCCAGAATCGCCGCGCGAAGCCACCCCGTTCCCGCAGCAGCAGGACGATCGCCGCGCCCGCCAGGACCGGCAGGGCGAAGCGACCGGGATAGTAGTTGTAGATCGCCAGCCCGCCGAGCAGCCCCGCCCCGGCGAAAGCGAGGAGGCCGCGACCGCCCCGGCGGGTCTGCGCCACCCCGACGAGGAAGAGGGCGAACGACGTGAGCGTGCAGAGCGTCGTCGGCGCGGTGTCGAACGCGAGGCGGTCGATGCTGACGCGCCAGGAGCCGACCGCGCCGAGGATCGCCGCGACGATCGCGACGCGCGGCCCCCAGAGTTGCCGCGCGACGACCCAGAGTGCCGCGACCGCCAGCACACCCGCGCCCGCTGTCAGGCCGCGCAGGCTCGCCAGCGACGCGCCGAAGAGCGTGAAGTCCAGGGCGAGCAGGGCCGGGTAGAGGCCGGGCAGGGAGATGTTGGGGATGTAGACCGGGCGGTAGCCGGGATCGTCGAGGATCCGCAACGCTTCGAGGCCGTGCCGCGCCTCATCGCGCCACATCCCGAACGGGATCGTGCTGAGGTTGTAGAAACGCGCCGCCGTGGCGAGGGCGAGGACGGCGGTGAGGGCGAGCAGTTCGCCGCGCCGAGACAGAGGGCTGCGCGGCGTGGTCTCGCCATCGACCGTCTGCCCGCCGCCCTCCGTGCGGGCGGTTGTTGCGGGCTCCTCGGTGGGGTTGGGCTCGTCTGGCCGAGTGACAATCGTGGCGAGGACGACGAGCAGCCCGAGCGCCCCGAGGATGAGGGCGAGCGGGATCTGCCGATTGCTCGTCAGCAAGACCTGACCGGTGATGAGCGGCACGAGTCCGATCAGGGTGGCGATCGGTGTCGGTAGCCCCCGCCGCCGCGCGCCGGTGAGAATGCGAGCGGCGAGGCGGGCGAGGTCGTCGCGCCAGGCGATCGGCAGGAACGCGACGAGGGTCAGCAGCGGCAGATGGATCAGCTCCCAGAACTGCGGGCGGGCGATCGCCGCGAGCGCGAGCGCAGCGATCAAGGTCACGCCCGCGATCGTCGCCCACTGCGCGTGGCGCAGGATGCCGAGCGCCACGCCCCAGCCGCAGGCGATCGTGACGAGCCAGCGCCACCACGCGCCGAGCGGCGGCAGGGCGATCCCAACCCCACTTTCCTCCACCAGTTGCGCCGGGCCGAGGAGGGCGACGCCGAGGGCGCGACGATCGCCGGGCGGGGTGAAGGTGTCCGATGCGAGTGTCACGCGTGCGTCGATCGCGCCGCCGCCGACTGTGCCGAGCGGGAGGCGTGGGCGTTCTTCGGCGGTGACGGTGCGGCGCTCCACGGGCCTGCCCCCGACATCGACCGCGACCTGTGGCGCTGCGGCACCAGCGGGCCGACTCGCCGCCGTGGTGAACGTGAAGGTGAGCGGGCGATTGGCCGGGAAGGCGAGCCCCGCCGCGCGGAAGATCAGCGTCGAGCGGTCGTCGGTCCAGCGGTAGGTGAGGCCCGCCGGGTTCCGCTCCGCCGCGTTGAAGCCGAACGTCGCCGCCCGATCACTCGGGTCGCCGACCGCGATCGTCTGCGTCAGGGGCCGGGCGTAGATCAGTAGGAGGGTGAGAGAAGCAGTCATTAAGAGAAGTACGAAGTATGAACTACGAAGTACGAGCGGGTGGCGGCTGAGTGCGACCCGTTGGTTGGCTGCCGACACGGGGCGACGCTTGCGGCGCTTCTGCGGGGTGGGCGTTTTCGGTGGTGCGCTGATCGGTGAACTCACGATCCCTGCTTTATCAATCTGGTGGGCTCCATCGATCTTCTTCGTGTGTGGCGATGCGGTGGGGAGTATAGCAAGAGGGCACACCACGCTGACTGCTCGGCCCGCGCCGGTGCCCCCCGCTCCCGCCGCCGAGTGCTATGATGCGGCCCAATACTCGCCCTGTCTTGGAACGCGGGTTGGGGCAACCGGTCGCGGCGCGCGTACCCCCGTTGCGGACGATCGGTGCATCTCTCGCGCCGGATGAGGAGGGGCTATGGACGCGACCGATCTCTGTTTCACCGCCGCCACCGACCTGGCCGGGATGATCCGGCGCAAGGAGGTCTCCCCGGTTGAGGTGACCGAGGCGGTCCTGGCGCGGATCGAGCGCCTCAATCCGGCGATCAACGCCTACTGCACCATCACCGCCGACGAGGCGCTGGCGGCGGCGCGCGAGGCCGAGGCGGCGGTCATGCGCGGGGCGGCGCGGGGGCCGCTGCACGGCGTGCCGATCTCGATCAAGGACCTGACGATCACCAAGGGGGTGCGGACGACGCGCGGCTCGCGCCTCTACGCCGATGCGGTGCCGGATGAGGATGCGCCGGTCGTCGAGCGCGTGAAGGCGGCGGGCGCGATCATCGTCGGCAAGACCAATACGCCGGAATTCGGTTGGAAGGGCGACACCAGCAACCCGCTCTTCGGCGCGACCAAGAACCCCTGGGATCCGGCGCGCGAGGCGAGCGCGGGCGGGTCGAGCGGCGGCGCGGGGGCGGCGGTCGCGGCGGGGCTGGCCCCGCTGGCGCTCGGCACCGACGGCGCGGGCTCGATCCGCATCCCGGCGAGTTTCTGCGGGATCGTCGGGCTGAAGCAGCAACTCTGGCGCGTGCCGACCTACCCGCCTAGTCCGGTCGAGACGGTGGCGCACACCGGGCCGATGGCCCGCACCGTGCGCGACGCCGCGCTGCTGCTGAACGTGATCGCCGGGCCGGATGAGCGCGACCGCCTCTCGCTCCCCGCCAGCGGCGAGGACTGGCTGCTCGCCTGCGAGGGGGGCGTGCGCGGTCTGCGCGTTGCCTGGTCGCCCGACCTCGGCTACGCGGCGGTCGATCCCGAGATCGCCCGGATCGTCGCGACCGCCGCGCGCCGCTTCGCCGACAATCTGGGCTGCACGGTTGAGGAGGCGCATCCGGGCTTCGCCGATCCGGGCCGCGCCGGGCGGATCATCTTCTACGGCGGGGTGGCGGCGAACGTGGCTGGCTTGCCGCCGGAGCGGGCCGCGCTCATCGATCCGGCGCTCGCCCGCGCGCTGGAGGAGGAGACAGTGGGGCTGACGGCCCTCGACTACATCGGCGCGAACGCCGTGCGGCAGGCGCTGTGGGACACCCTCCACCGATTCTTCGCGCGCTACGATCTGCTGCTGACCCCGACGATCGCCGTCCCGCCATTCCGGGCGGGCGAGGAGGGGCCGCGCGAGGTGGCGAGCAGAGCGGTAGAGCGGTTCGGCTGGACCCCGTTCACCTACCCGTTCAACCTCTCCGGCAACCCGGCGCTGACCGTCCCGGTGGGCTTCACGACGACCGGTCTGCCGGTCGGCTTGCAGATCGTCGGGCGGCGGTTCGACGAGGCGACCGTGTTGCGTGCGGGCGCGGCGTTCGAGGCGGCGCAACCGTGGGCTGAGTTGCGTCCGCCCGAGGGCGAGCCGACCCCGTGATCGCGTGCCGCGCCATCGCTCACCCGTCGATCAACTCGACTTCGAGTCGCTTATTGATCTTGCCCTTGCTGCGCGTCCCGACGACGCGGATCCCGCCGACCTCGCGCGCGTCGGCCACATGCGTGCCGCCGTCGGCCTGCGTGTCGAGCTCGCCGACCGAGACGACGCGCACCTCGGCGATCCCCTCGGGCAGGAGGTTGATCTTCGTGCGGATCAGATCGGGGATCGCGAACGCTTCCTCGCGCGGCAGGATCCTGACCGTGACCGGCGCACCGGCGGCGATGGCGGCGTTGGCGCGCTCCTCGATCTGCCGGACCCGCTCGGGGTTGAGGTCGTCGAGCTCGAAATCCATCCGCGCGCGGTCGAGGTACATTTGCCCGCCGGTGACCTGCGCGCCGAACTCGCGCCAGATCGCGCCGCAGAGGACGTGCATCGCCGTGTGCGTCCGCATCAGCCGGTAGCGCCGCTCCCAGTCGAGCTTTCCGCGCACCGCCTCGCCCGGCTCGGGCAGCGGCCCGTCACCGCCGAGCAGGTGGACGACCTCGCCCCCGCGCTTCTCCACCCTCTCGACCGGCCAACTGCGCTCCCCGGCGCGCAGCGTCCCCGTGTCATGCGGTTGCCCGCCGCCGCCGGGGTAGAACGCCGTTTGGTCAAGGGTGACCGTGCGCGCCCCGTCGTCGGTCGCCGTCACCATCGCGTCGAACTCGCGCAGATAGCTGTCAGCCTGGAACAGCAACGTGGTCATCCCGATCCTCTTTCACTCCCCATCGTTCTCGCCACGCGGCATCATAGGAGCGCGCGATCGGGGCGTCAATCCGAGAGGACGGAGGTTGAACCACAGCGCGCACAGTGCGCACAGAGACGAAGGGAAGAAGATCGAGAGAGGGGGCGAGAAAGTGGGAGGGACGATTGGGGATGGGAGAGCGAACATGTGGCGCGTATGAGCAGCCGCAAACCTCGGCCCTGATCCTGCCCCGGCGCACATGCTATCGCCACTAACCCAACAACGAGGCACCCCTCCCCGCGTCGGGGAGGGGCCGGGGGCGAGGTCGGCCCTCGCCCCCGACCCGCTGCCCGATCGAGCGGGACTGCGCGGAGAGGATCGACTGCTTCGTGGGGAAGCGTTGCCGTCGCACCGGCGTTACGGCTCTGTGGGACCTTTATCCGGTGTTCAGTAATTGGTGAAGGAGGGACAATGCGTATCGGGGCGATATTTCCGCAGACCGAGATCGGCAACGATCCGGTCGCCATCCGCGATTGGGCGCAGACGGCCGAGGGGGCCGGGTACGATCACATCCTGGTCTTCGATCACGTCCTCGGCGCGGGACTCTCGACGCGCCCAGACTGGCGCGGACCCTACAATAGCGCGACGCCGTTCCACGAGGTCTTCGTCCTCTACGGCTTCTTCGCGGCGCTGACGAGCCGGGTCGAACTGGTCACCGGCGTCGTGATCCTGCCGCAACGGCAGACTGCGCTCGTCGCCAAGCAAGCCGCCTCGCTCGATCTGCTCAGCGGCGGGCGCTTCCGCCTCGGCGTCGGGGTCGGCTGGAACGCGGTCGAATACGAGGGGTTGAACGAGAACTTTCGGGACCGGGGCGCGCGGATCGAGGAGCAGATCGCCGTGATGCGCGCCCTCTGGGAGGAACACGCGATCGACTTCAAGGGGCGCTGGCATACGCTCGACAACGCCGGGATCAACCCCTTGCCGGTGCAGCGCCCGATCCCGATCTGGATCGGCGGCACGGCGGAGCCGGTCCTGGAGCGGATCGGGCGGATCGGCGACGGGTGGTTCCCGGATCGCCCGGCGGATGATGAGGCGCGGGCGACGATCGAGCGGCTGCGCGGCTACACCGAGCGGGCCGGGCGCGCGCCCGATGCGGTCGGGATCGAGTCCCGGATCAATCTGAGTCGGGTGCGCGAGGCCGACGCCGCCGCGTATCTCGAGGGCTGGCGCGGACTGGGCGCGACCCACATTAGCGTCAATTTCATGGGCGCGGGCTTCAAGACGCCGCAGGATCATATCGACGCCCTGCGGCGCGTGCGGGAACTGCTGCCGGGCGCGTAGTCAAGCTCTGCTATTCCGGCGCTCCCGCCGCCCGACCCAAGCGCTCCTTGATCGCATCGAGATCGGCGTTCACCGTCGCCTCGGCGCGAGCGAGAGCGTCGTCTTCCAGGCGGAGGAGGTAGGCGGGGTGGAAGGTGGTGAGGATCGCCGCGCCGTGGGGACCGGGGTGCCAACGGCCGCGCTCCTGGGTGATCTTGAATCCTTTGCCCAGGAGCGCCTTGCCCGCCGTGCCACCAAGCGCGAGGATGACCGCCGGGCGGACGAGGCCGATCTCGGTGTCGAGCCAGAGGCGGCAGGCGGTGGCCTCGGCGTCGGTCGGCGGGCGATTCTTCAATCGCCCATTCGTCGGCGCAGCGGGACGACAGCGGACAACGTTCGTCAGCCAGATCTCGTCGCGCCCCAGGCCGAGGCGCGTGAACCAGGTTTCCAGCAAGCGCCCCGACGGGCCGCTGAACGGGTGGCCGGAGCGATCGTCCCCCTCCGACGGCCCCTCGCCGAGGATGAGCAGGCGGGCGCGCGGCGCGCCTTCGCCGAAGACGACTTGACGGCGGGTGCGGCTGAGGTCGCAGCGGACACAGCCGCGCGCCTCTGCGCGCGCCGCGTCGAGGCTGTCGAACGCAGGTGCTTCATCGGTCGTGGTCGGTTCCTCACCGAAGAGGCGTCCCTGCACCATCTCGCCCTCCCGCCCATCGCTCGACCGCTGCCCCCGTCGTGCCGGGGAGCATATCGCAGATTCGATACCCGCGAACGTTGTCTAGCGAAGAGGAGATCGGGATGGAAGAATGAGCCGCATCCGTCGCTGGCACCGGAATCTCACGCGCCGGTCCCGTCCATACCCCGGACTTTCGGCCTATGGAGGACTATCCCTCCGGCTCTCGTTCCGGTTTCGGCACCCTGTTACACTAGCCTGACCCCCGATCGGAATGGCGGGTGGGTGGGTAAGCGACTAATCAGAGGGGCGCGGGATGTCGATGGAGATGGATGCCAAAACTGCGGCCTTATGGCCGCTCGCGGCAGAGCTCGGCGCGGCGACCTCGCTGACGACGGGGCAACTGCCGCTGCTCCGGTCAACTGCCGCGCGCGTTGCCGCGCTGTGCGGGGCGTCGGTCGAGTTGTGGCGGATCGAGGCGCGTGACGAGTCCTACGATGAAGGTTGGCGTCTGCTGGCGGCGGAACGAGCGGTGGTCCCCGGGGACACCCTGGATTTGCTGAGCCCGCCGCTCGACAATATCATGCGCTGTGCCGCCCTCCGCCGCCAGACGATCGCGATTACCGATCCGGCCCCGGCCCTCTGCCTCCCGATCATCGCCCACCAGCGCGTACAAGGGGTGCTGCTCGTGCGCGCGGCCCGGCCGGACTCGTCGCTCAGTTCCTGGCGGGAGGCGCTGGAACAGTTCGCGCCGCTCCTCGGCCTCTTCCTCGATACGATCGAGCGCGAGCCTGCTCGCTCGGACCAAGCGGCGATCGAATTGCCGGCAAATCTCCCCAGTCAGA
>CADCWN010000016.1 GCA_902806415.1 uncultured Thermomicrobiales bacterium
ACGCCCAGGCGGGCGAGGGTGGCGCGCACCGTCTCGCCGGTGACCGGCCCGGCGGTCAGCCCCTCGGCCACGCTGATCTCGGCGGCGAGCGGAAGCGTCCACAGGCTGGTGTCCTGGCCGAAGTCGCGCGGCGAGCGATGCAAGAGCGCGCGCAAGCGTTCGGCGCCCGACGCATCGAAGGCCGGATGCGTCGTCGCCGGGCGGGATGACCGCCGTGTCAGCGCAGCGACGCCCCGGGCGTTGAAGGCGGCGATGGCGTTGCGCACGCCCTGCTCACTACACCCCAAGCTCTGCGCGATGCGGCTCGCGTGCGCCCCCCGGCCGCTCGCCAGGACGATCTGGCAGCGCCGCAACGTGAAAGCGTCCGCAGACCGCAGCCCGTTGGTCAGGGTGTCGTGTTCGGCGTCCGTCACCGGGCGCACAAAGAGTGGTGCTTTCATGCGGCGGATCGTACCACCACCATCACGTTATCTGCGAATGCACTAGTAGCCCTTCAATCGCCCCGAGTCGGCGTTGGATCTCGGCTTGCGGATCACGACGGCTCAACAGTTCCACGATATGGCTATTGAGGCTGACACCTTCCCGTTCGGCGGCTTCCACCAGGCGACGATGCAATGATTTTGGCAAGCGTACGTTGAATTTCCCGCTGTGTTCCTCCGGGTACGAAGGCAGCGGGATATCGAGCTCTTCTTGCGCGTATGCGGATTCGAGCCACAGGCGACGTGCATCGTCATCGTATTCCCCGATCTCCTCCCACCCCTCAGCCTGTGTGACACAGCCGGGGAGATCGGGGAATACGATGACGAAGCCACCATCGAGATTGGCGCTCACCGTGAAGGGATATTGCAGTCTCAGATACTCTTCGAGACTCATACGAGTAGCCGAGGTCATCTCAATCTTCCAATCCGAGACGCTCACATAGGAGCGTGAGATATGCCCGCTTGACCTTTTTGCCACCAACCTTGGGTATAGTCACCGGAAACTCGCCACGTTTCGTGAAGGTGGCGTGGCTACCACTCTCGCGATCGAGTACCCGCCCGAAATATTCCAACGCCGCCCGGACATCGCTGAAGTCGGCTTTGGGGGGGCGAGCGCGAATGGGCGCGATGAGCTTTTCGCGACGACCCATGTCGCCTCTTTATGGTACTACGGGTGGTACTGGAAGGCGGGGAGCTCCTCGCTTTCCAGTACCACCCGTAGCGGCCAACAATAGGGTCTTCGCTGTTACGCCTTGTCGCCGATCTGGTAGTGCGCCAGGTCCTCCACGTAGGTGAGGATGGCGGAATGATCGAGGTCCTCGCGGCCGGCGGCGCGGAGGGAGCCGACGACCTGATCGACGAGGGCGGTGGCGGGGAGGGGGACGCCGTAGGCTTTGGCGGTCTCCAGGGCGATGCCGAGATCCTTGTGGTGGAGGCGCAGGCGGAAGCCGGGCGCGAAGTTGTGGTCGATCATCGTCGCGCCGCGCATCTCCATCACGCGGGTCGCGGCGAGGCCGCCGTTGAGGACCTCGATGATCTTCTTCGGGTCCACCCCCGCCTTGGCGCCGAGGACCAGCGCCTCGCTGATCGCCTCGTAGGCGAGGGCGACGACGATCTGGTTGCAGCACTTCACCGTCTGCCCCGCGCCGCTCGGCCCGACGTGGACGATCGTCTTGCCCATCGCGCCGAAGACCGGCTGGGCCTCCGCGAAGGTCGCCTCGTCGCCGCCGACCATGATCGAGAGGGTCCCGGCGATGGCACCCTTGTCGCCGCCGCTGACCGGGGCGTCGAGCATCCGCGCGCCCTTGGCGGCGGCCTCCTCGGCGAGCGCCTTGGCGACGAGGGGCGAGATCGTGCTCATGTCGATGATGATCTGGCCCGTGCGCGTCCCGGCGAGGACGCCAGCGTCGCCGCGCATCACCGCCTCGACATCGGGGGAGTCGGGGAGCATCAGGATCACGACATCGACCGCCTCGGCGACGGCGCGCGGCGAGCCGGCGGCGGTCGCGCCCTCGGCGACGATCTCATCGACCGGGCCGCGGCTGCGGTTGTGGACGGTCAGGCGGTAGCCCGCCTTCATCAGGTTGCGGGCCATCGGGCGGCCCATGATCCCGAGGCCGATCAGGCCAACCGTCGGCAGTGTCCCGTTCGCGCTCATCTCGCACTCCTCACTTCCCCGCGACCGGCCCGGTCGCGTTTTCGGCTCACGCGCGGGCGGCGCACTTGCGCGCCGCCCGCCTGTCGCGGATTATACAGCGGTACGGTGGTGTCGCGGCGCGGGGCGAGGGCGCGGCACCGGGTGGCGCGGGGGAGCGCGGCGCAGGAGAGGGGCATGGCGCAGGTCGATATCCGCGAGGGTGGGGCAATCCCCGAGAAGCAACTCCGCGAACTGTTCGCGGCGCTGGGCTGGGATGATCTGATCGGGCTGCTACCCGATCTACTGCTGAACTCGACATTCGTCGTCTCGGCCTGGGACGGCGCGCGCCTCGTGGGGTTGTCGCGCGTGGTGTCGGACCGGGTCTATATCTCGACCTTGCAACAGGTGGGGATCCACCCGGACTACCAGCGGCAGGGGCTGGGGACAGAACTGGTGCGCCGTTGCGTCGAGCGGTTCGGCAAGACGAGTTTCATCCTGACGACCGACGACGCTTCCAATGAGACCTTCTACGGGCGCTTCGGCTTTCGGATGGCGGGGAACGCGATGGTGCGCCCGCACGATTAGGCGCGACGGGGTCGATCGCGCGGGCCGCGCCACCCTCACGACCCCGCGCGAATGCCTCGGTGGGCGACATCGGAGCAATGGCATCGGCGCCCAGGATCATTCGTGACCGCTACCGCCGATAGCCTTGTCGCCGGTGGCACCGATCCGATTCAGGGAAGGAGATGGCCCGATGGCACAGGGAGCGACCCTCACGCTGGCCCCATTCTATCGCGGTTGGGAGGAGTATCAGGGGCGGCTCATCCGGGCGCTCGCGCCGCTCACGCCCGAGCAGTTGGCCCTCCAGGCGACGCCGGGGCAGCGACCGCTCTGGTTCCTCGGCGCGCACATCATCGGCGCGCGGATCGGCTGGTTTCGCGGCTGGATGGGCGAGGGCGATCCGTCGCTCGACCCGCTCGATCGTTGGGATGACGACGGCGCGTCGCCGCGCACCGCCGCCGAACTGGTCGCCGGTTTGGAGCAGACCTGGGCGATGATCGCCGGGTGCCTCGATCGCTGGACCCCCGCCGATCTCGACGCCACGTTCACGCGGGAGCGCCCGAACAGGCCGCTCACCCCCCGCACCCGCCAGTGGATCATCTGGCACGTCATTGCAAC
>CADCWN010000017.1 GCA_902806415.1 uncultured Thermomicrobiales bacterium
CGCCCAACAGGGGATCATCCTACCCTCGTACTCGGCGAGAATCACGCGAATTGCGGAAGAGCCGCCGCCCGATGACAACTCCGCATCGTCCCGCCCAGGCGCAACCTGTGCTCGCGGCGCTCGACCATGACTACCGCCCCCACCAAACATATTCGGCGGAGGAGCCTCCGCTTTCCACCAGCGCCACGCTATGGCACGACGACCTCACCAGCCCAATACTCCGTCGCGTCGCCGTCGGGATAGGCGAACGGGAGACGCTCGACGCCGGTCGGCGTGCGACGATACATCCCCACCAGGAGGCGATAGGTGCCGGGCGGGGCATCGGCCTTCAGCGGCACCGACCAGGGCAGGCTGACGCGCTCGCCCGGTCGCCAGGCCGAGGCATAATGACCGGTCCAGCCCGCCAGGGCATCATATTGGCCCCAGACCTGCCCATCCGGGCCGATCAACTGGGCGAAGAGGGTGTAGTCCTCGGGGAGCGCCCGGCGCGTCTCCCAATTCATCGTCAGGTCGAGCGCCGTGCCGGGCGCGATCTGATCGCCGGCGAGGGTGACATCGACCAAGGCCAGCGGCAGACCGTCGGCACCCGCGTCGGGCGGGGCGGCGACAACCTCCACCGGGATGGTGCGGCGCTGCTTGACGCCGCCGATGACGGCGAGTTCAATGGTGTACGAGCCGGGTTTCTCGGGATAGAGGCGCGGGCTCTCCGGGCCGGTCTCCGGCAAGGTCGCTCCGGGTGCGGTGGGGCAAGCGCGCGCCGAGCAGAAGAGGTCGCCGGGCGGGAGGACGGCGGGCAGCGCCAGCGGCAGCGAGTCGCTGCGCACTACTTTCCCACTCGCGTCGCGCCAGGTCGTCGTCAGGGTCAGCGGGCGCTCGATGAAGAACAATTCCTGACGCGGCGAGACGTTGCGTGCGACGAAGGCCGGCTCCCAAAACTCGCCCGCGACGGCGAGCGAGGGGGCGTACAGATCGATCTCGATCGGCAGGGGTGGTTCCGTCGCGGGGTTGAGCGTGTAGACGATCGCCTCGCCGAAGTCATCGACCTTCTCCACCACACCGGTCGCCTCGAGCTGGTCGATGATCGTCGCCAAATCCTCGCGCTTGTAGCCGTACTCGTGGAGGACGATATAGCGCACGCCGAGGGTCTGGAGGAGGCCGATATTGTCTGCACGCGGGTAACTGACATTCTTCGCCACGCTGCCATCGGGGCGCTTGAGTTCGCCGGTGAAGGCTTGGATCAGCTCGTCGTGGGCGCGCGGCACGAACCCGGAGTAGCCGCCGACGATCGGCTTCCAGTGGAAGGTGGACCAGTACATCATCGTCGCCGCGTTCACGTCGTCGGTCTGCGCCGGGAACTCGATGATCGGGTCCCGGTCGGGCTGCGCCGCCAGCCAGCGATACGTCGCGGCGATCTCGGCGCTCGTATCGGGCGTGGCGAGGCGCACCTGGGTGAACAACTCGACCATGACCAGCACGGCCAGCGCGGCGGTCAGCCCCGCGCCGACGGCCAGGCGCGGCGGGCCGGGGAATCGCCTGCACAGCCGCTCCCAGGCCCAGGCCGCGCCGCACCCCGCGAGGATCACGAGGGCGAGCAGGGCCAGCGCCCCGAAACGCGCGGGGACGCGCATCGCCTTGAAGAACGGGAAATGGTCGAAGAGGAAGCGATAGGGGAGCGGCACGCCGCCATCCGGGCCGGGGCGCCAGGTCGGGCCGAGCGAGAGGACGACGCCGAAGAGGAGCAAGGCCAGCGCGGCGACCGAGACCGCCGGTCGCCGCCGGAAACCGATCAGGCCGACAATCGCGCCGACGGTGACCAGGCCGCCGGGGAAGAGGGTATCCTCGCCCCCTTTCTTGACGGTCAGCCAATTCCAGAAGCGGTTGCCGCTCTGCACGCGCAGATAGGAGGCGGGGGTTGCCTGATACTGCTCGGCCTCCCAGAGGGTCCGCTCCAGCCCCTGCTGGTCGCGGACCAGCACGTAGGGCCAGGCGAGCGGCAGGATGATCGCCAGGGCCAGCGCCCCCGCCGCGACCAGTTGCCCCAGGAAGCGCAGGCTGCGCGCTCGCGGCTCCGCGACGACCGCGACGAGCAGGGCGATGGCGATGGCGAACGCGATCTGGAAGCCGACGTAGAAGCTGGTCAGCACCTGCACCGCGAAGAGGAGGCCGAACGCGACCGCGTAGCGCCAGCGCTGCCGCTGAATCAGCAGGACCAGGGCGAAAATCGCCCACGGCGTCCAGGCGTGGCCGAGCTGATTGAGGTGCCAGATGTGCGCGAAGCGATACGGCAGGAAGGCGTAGGCCAGCCCCGCCACGAACGCCACCGCCCGATTGCCGGCCAGCAACCCGACGAGGGCGTAGATGCCGCAGCCGGCCAGCACGAAGGTGCCGAGGACGAGCAGATTGTTCGCCAGGATCGCGTTGCCGGTCAGCAGGTAGATCGGCGCGGCCATGATCCCGGCGGGGATGTTGGAGTCGCTATAGGCGAGGGTATACTGGAGCGGGTAGAAGGCGTTGGTGTTGTAGAGATTGAGCGGGTCGGTGGCGAGGGCGTGCTGCACCCAGCGGGAGATCCAGACTTGCAGCAGCGGGTCGCCGCCGGGCGGGATTGTGCTGCCGAGGCGCGTGACCCACGGCCAGGTCATGATCACGGTGGCGAGGCAGTAGCCCAGGAAGACCAGCAGACGCCGACCCCAACGCAACGCCCGCTCATCGAAGCGGGATTCTAGCCCTGTTGTAGCGGTAGGAGGTGGTATATCGGTCACCGACGGTGGTGCTGCGGTGACCGCCGCCAGTTGGGAGGCGCGGTCCGGCGGTCGGCGTGTGGTGGACATATCTCGCTCTCGCGGGGGTTGCCGGGCAACCATTCAACCTGTTCGCTTGGTGTACGGGCCTATTGTACCCATCCGGGCTGGCATTGCCACCCGCGCCGTACCACGCCCTTCCCCGTTGCAACAGCGTGGTAAGATGATCGCAGATGGTCCGTGTACGGGCGGTTGCACAACTCGATCGGGCTTGCGCTTGGATCGGTAGACCCAGAGTACTGCGATGGACCAGCACGAAAAGGACACAACAGCCCTGCACGCCGATGGGGAAGAGCCGATACCGGGAACGCCGACAACCGCGTTGAGTGAGTTTGTCTGTCCCGGCTGCGATCGCCCGCTCAATATCGCCCTGCGCAGCACGATGTGCTTCGCCGAAGCCCAGGTGTACTGCCCCGCTTGTGAACGAGACTATCGGCAGAAGCGGGGAAAATGGGCGGAGTGAGGCGGGACGACGCCTCTAGCACGCGAACCGCCCGGTGCAACGGCGGTGCAGCAGGACTCGGTTGGGCGTGAGCGAGCGTTAACCGGGCGTGGTCGGCCCAAAATCCACCGTCAAGCGATCAAACGCCCCCGGCGCGGCCCGGTCCTGCCAGCGGTCGAGGATTCGCTCGGCGCACTCGCGCGGGGTGGCGGTCGCCGTGTCCACTTCCACATCATACGGGAGCGTCAGCTCGCCGTGGCGATGGACGCGGCTGTGCTGCCAGCGCACCACCCCCTTCGCCGAGCGGTCGCCACGCGCCAGTTCGCGCGCTTCGACGACGGCCAGGGGGCAGCGGACCCCGACGAAGAGGACGGGGAAGTCGCGCCAGAGGGCGACGCACTCGCGCAGCCAGGGCGGATACCAGAGGACATGATCGACGACGACATCGTTGCCGAGCGCGGCGAGGGTCACGACGGCATGGTGCATCCCCGAGAGGAGTTGGCGACCGAACGGCGGCAGGACGATCGCCGTCCCCGCCGCGCGCCCCGCCGCCGTGTCAGACGGCTCCAAAAAGAGCACCGACTCAGCGGCGTCCGAACCGTCGCCGGGGTCCATCCCCGGCGGCACCATGCGGAAGAGGAGTTTCGGCGGGCAGACCGCGACGTAGAAGGTGTCCATGCCGAGGTGCAGGAGGGGCGTGGCGCACAACTCCTGCAATTCGCGCGCGATACTGGTCTTCCCGGCGCTGCCGGTCCCGTTGAGCAGGATGATCCGCCCCCGCCGCGCGCTCATCCCCCGACCCGGCAGCGCGCGAAGGCGTCGCGCAACGCGGCGACCGGGTCGCCCTGCGGGATGAACTCCTGACCAATCCAGCCGTCGTAGCCGGTGGCGACGATCGCGCGGGCGATCGCGGGGTAGTACAGTTCCTGGCTGTCGTCGATCTCGTGCCGACCGGGATTCCCCGCCGTGTGGTAGTGCCCGAACCACCGGTGGTCCCGCCCGATCGTGCGGATGGGGTCACCCTCCATGATCTGCATATGGTAGATGTCGTAGAGCAGCTTGACGCGCGGCGAGCCAACCGCCTCGCAGACCCGCACGCCCCACGCGGTGTGGTCGCATTGGTAGTCGGGGTGGTTCACCTTGCTGTTCAGCAGTTCCAGGGCCAGCGTCACACCCGCCTCCTCGGCGGCACGCGCCACGCGCCGCAGCCCCGCGACCGTCGCCGCCAACCCCGCCTCATCGTCCAACCCGGCGCGATTGCCGCTGAAACAGATCAGGACCGGGACGTCCCACTCGACCGCGAGCGCGAGATTCTCCTCGATCTCCCGCTCGATCCGGTCGTGGTTCTCCCGGCGATTGAGCCCGTCTTCGAGCGTCCCATGCCCGCGCGCCGAAACGATCACCAGCCCGCGCTCGCGCAGTTGGGGCCAATCGCGCCGCTCGACCATTTCGATGCCGCCATAGCCGATCTCAAGGCAGGCATCGATCGCTTGCGGCAGGGTCATCCCGACCCGTTCCAGACACCACCAGGCGACGGCTTGCTTCACAGGTGAATACTCCCTTCGGGGTGGAATGGCCCTCACCCCCGGCTCGCTGCGCTCGCCCCCCCCTCTCCCAATTCCAGGAGAGGGGGACCAAACGTGGCGGGTATTCGCCGGACGCGGCGTGCTGAAATAACGCTGCCAGGGGCAGTCCGCAGAAGTCTCTTGTCAACCTAGTCCACGAAGGTGGGCTTTGTGGCGAAGCCTTCAGCCGGGATTTCAATCCCTCGGTCAACGACCTTTACGGCGCCCACCCTCATGCCGTGGCCCCCACGATCGTCCCCACGCTGAGCGCGGCGAACGCCGCCAGCGCCCGCTCAATGTCCGTCTCCTCGATCCCGTAGTGGGTGACGAGGCGCATCCGGCGACCGGCGTAGGGTGAGGAGACGAGGATACCTTGCTCGGCCAGCCGCGCGCTGAGCGCGCGCGGATCGACGCTGGCAGGTGGTTCGCAGAAGAAGATGTTGGTCTCGACCTCGTCGCGGTCGATCGTCCAGCCGAGGTCGCGCAGGCCGGCGGCCAGGTGGCGCGCGTTGGCGTGGTCGTCGGCCAGGCGGTCGATCATGTGGTTCAGCGCGTAGAGCCCGCCCGCCGCGATCACGCCGACCTGCCGCATCCCCCCACCAACCGCCTTGCGGTTGCGCCGCGCCAGCTTAATGAAATCAGCAGAACCGGCAAGGATCGAGCCGACCGGCGCGGCGAGCCCCTTCGAGACGCAGAACATCACCGTGTCGGCATAGCCCGCGACGGTGCTGGCCGGGACGCCGAGCGCGGTCGCCGCGTTGAAGAGTCGCGCGCCATCCATGTGGACCGCCAAGCCGCGCTCGCGCGCCACCGCCGTCACCGC
>CADCWN010000018.1 GCA_902806415.1 uncultured Thermomicrobiales bacterium
ACCCTTCCAGGCGACATCTCCGGCTCGGACAAGTATTACGCCGAGGATATCGTCGAGCCGCCGATCCTCGCCACGCGCGGGGCGATCACCGTGCCGACCGGGCCGGGCCTCGGCTTCGCCCCGGACGAGGGGCGGATCGCGCGCGGCACGGAGCGGGCGCTGACGCTAGGGAAGTAGTCGTCAGTCGTCAGTCGTCAGTCGTCGGTATCTTGGCGCAAGGTTGCTGGCTCGATCTCGGCAGCCCCCCACTGACGACTGACGACTGACGACTGTTTCTAATGGAGGAGCAAGTGTCGGACTACCTGGGCTATTTCGAGCAAAATCAGGGCGAATTGCTCGCGTTCCTGACGCGGATGGTCGAGCACGAGTCGCCGACGCACGACAAGGCGGCGGTCGATCGCTATGGCCTGTTCCTGTCCGCAGCGTTCGGCGCGCTCGGGGCGGAGGTTGAAACGATCCCGCAGGAGCGGTACGGCGATCATTACCGCCTGACGTTCGACCCGCCGGGCGGCGCGAGCGAGCCGGAGCAACTGACCGTCCTCTGCCACCTCGACACGGTCTGCGCGATCGGCGAACTGGCGCGGCGACCGATCCGGGTCGAGGGGGAGCGGATGTACGGCCCCGGCATCTACGACATGAAGGGCGGGACGGCCCTCGTCCTCTTCGCTCTGCGCGCCCTCCGCGAGGCGGGATTGTCGCCGCGACGACGCGTCGTCGTCCTGCTGACGGGCGAGGAGGAGATCGGCAGCCCCACCTCGCGCGCCTTGATCGAGGAGGAGGCGCGCAAGAGCGCCGTCGTCCTCTGCGTCGAGCCGCCGGTCGCGCCCGGGGGGAACCTGAAGACAGCGCGCAAGGGGGTCGGGCGGTTCACCATGACGATCGCCGGCCGGGCGTCCCACGCCGGTGCCGCCCACGCCGAGGGGATCAACGCGATCACCGAATTGGCCCATCAGACCCTCGCGCTGGCCGCGCTGACCGACTACGACCTCGGCACGACGGTCAATGTCGGCCTGGTGCGGGGCGGGACGCGCGCGAACGTCGTCCCCGCCGAGGCCCATGCCGAGATCGACCTACGCGTTGCCACCGTCGCCGAGGGGGAGCGCGTCGTCCCGGCGATCCTGGCCTTGGCCCCGGTCGTCCCCGGCGCGACGGTGCGGGTCACCGGTGGCCTCAATCGCCCGCCGATGGAGCGGACCCCCGCGATCGGCGAGTTGTTCGAGCGCGCCCGCACCCTCGGCGCAACGTTCGGCTACGAGGTGAGCGAGGCGGCGACCGGCGGCGGGAGCGACGGCCAATTCGCCGCTGCGCTCGGCATCCCGACCCTCGACGGCCTGGGGATCAACGGCGACGGCGCGCACGCCGACCACGAGCACATCCTGACCGACACGCTCGCCCCGCGCGGCGCGCTGATCGCCGCGCTTCTGCACACGCTGTAGCGCGGCGTCAGCCGATTGGCGGCTGCGTCAACGCCGGGCGGCGCAGTCGCCACAACTGCCCGCGCCGCAACGTGCCCCACGGCACGAACGTCAGCAGGAACGGCACGAAGGTCAGCAGGGCGGAGAGGGTGCTGCGAAATTCCACCGAGGTCACCATCCGCAGCGGCAGGTAGAACTGGAAGGTGTAGGAGAGGGTCGCGCCCGCGCAGAGGACGAGGACACGCCAGCCGTGTCGCCGCGAGGCCAGGGCCGCGACCGCCGCGACCGCCCAGGCACAGTACCAGGGGACGAAGAACGGCCAGAGCGCGATCAGCAGGAAGAACGCCCGCGCCAGGCCGACCAGCAGGCTGCGGTCATCCCCCGGCGTGCGCCGGAGGATCAGCAGGTAGCCGCCCAGCAGGACGAGGAGGATCGTCCCGCGCGTGATCGTCCCCGCCGGCCATGGTGCCAGCCGCCATTCCAGCACGATCCGCGCGATATGCCCGAAGCTGGCATAGTAGTGGGTCGACTCTTTTACCGGCCCGAATGTCGCCGCCCCCGCCCAGAATGGCCCGAGGCACGTCGCGACGAGCAGCGCGGGGAGCCAGAGGAGTCGCGCCGCCTCGCGCGCGCGCGCCAGCCAGCCGCCGCGTGGCGCGAGGTGGTGCCAGAGGAGGACCGGCAGGGCGATCAGCGCGACCGATTTCACCATCGCCGCCAGCGCCAGCGCGACGATCGCCAGGCGGGCGTGCCCGGTGAGATAGAGCCAGAGGCCGAGCAACAGCCCCGCCAGCATCAGGACATCGTTATGCCCCGTCCCGGGGAATTCCAGCAGCACCAGCGGATTCCAGAGCCAGAGGGCGGTCCCGGCCAGTGGTGCCCGCCCACGCGCGCGCAGGATCGCCCAGATCAGCGCGCCGCAGGCCAGGTAACTGGCGAACGCGAGGAGCTTGAAGAAGTAGACACTCCAGAAGAGATCGCCGCTGGCGAGTCGCGCCAGGCCGGCGCTGACCAGCAGCCAGATCGGCCCGTAGGGCGAGGTGTAATCGGGCCAGTTGGCGTATTGGAAGAGCGGATCGTTCGGGAAGGCCGACGGCGGGAGCTTGTACGGGTTCGCGCCATAGACCCCCAGGGTGCGACCGCAGGAGATGTAATAGAAGAGATCGCGCGAGGTCAGCGGCATCGTCAGCATCAGCAGGAAACCGAAGACTCCGGGGGGGATGAGCGCCCAGGCGTGTACGCGCCACCCCTGCCCCGCGCCCGCCGCGCGCCAGGCGACGATCGCGAGCGCGAACAGTGCGACGCTCGCCAGGATATAGAGGGCGAGGGACTGATAGCCCCGACCGAGCGCGCTGAACAAGGAGAACCGCTGCTTCGTCAGGTGGTCGGGCAGGAACGCGACGAGAGCGAAGTATGCAATGTAAATCAGGCCGCTGCCCACCGTCGCCGCGATGAGTTGCCGGACCGCTGACAATCCCTTCGCTTGGCGCATCGCATCGGCGGCGGCACTCGGCTCGGTGATCTCACCGAGCGGCGCTGTGATCACCGTTCCCCCCACATCGACGCGCACAAGAGTAGTCATGCTCCAAGGGCTGGCGAAGCACGGCCGACGAAGATGACAAATGCGTGGGCGAAGTATAATGGCTGGCACGAGAGTTAGCGAATAGTCGCCGGCCTGCCGGGGCAGGGGTATGAGTTATGCGCGGGGCTTGGTCGGCATCCCACACCCTATGGTCTGCTTCGCTTATCGGACAAGATCAATGTAGTCATCGCGCTCTCGGGATTCGACGGTGCGAGCGACGTGGACATGCGCCGCGCATTCGCCGAGCGCTTCCGCCAGCGCCACGCCCGCGTCTTCCGAATCGACGACCGTGTAGAGGGTCGGGCCGCTGCCACTGGGCAGGACGAACGGTGCCCCGGCCGCCAGCAGGCGCTCACGCCAGGCGGCGAGTGCGGGGAAGAGGCTTTCCAACGGCGCGGCGAAGCTGTTGACGAGCAAGGCGGGATCGATCCCCAGCCCCCGCCGCAAGCGCTCAGCTTGCGCCCGGGTGCGCGTGCCGTCGCTGAAGTTATGCTGCAGCAGCGCGGCGTAGAGGCGACGGGTCTTGTCGGGCGGCAGCGGCAGTTCCGGCGTGAGGGTGACGAACCAACTCGGGCCAAGGGGGGGCA
>CADCWN010000019.1 GCA_902806415.1 uncultured Thermomicrobiales bacterium
AGCCGTTCGTGGCCTTGTTGAACGGGATGAACGGGATGATCGCGCCGTAGAAGACGTTCGGCTGGGTGGCGCGGCCGCCGCGGACGCCGGTGGGGCTCACGGCCCGCGGGCCGTTCGGCAGCCACTGCGCGCCGGCGACGAGCTGGAACCACTCGAGGCGCGTCGGCACCACCGTCATGAAGCGCGCGTTGAAATACGTCTTGGTGTCGCCGGCGTCGGCGTCGCCGTTGCCCGCCCCCGACAGCACGGGCGCGGAGAACGTGCCGGGCATCAGGACGAACGCGGGCTTGCCGAAGAAGCCCTCCGACTCCGGCACCGGCGCCTGCGCGTCTTCCTGGGCGACGGCGATGCGCGCGGTCGCGGTGAGTGCGAGCGCGCCGAGAGCCAACTGAGCGATTCGTTTCATGAGGCAACCTCCGAATGAGTGGTGGAGCGGACGAACGATCACGAACCCACCACCGCCCGACGGCAGAGAGCACATGCTCGGCGACGCGGCGGCGAAACCAGCGGACCTGCGGACGGCGACTGCACCCTCGTCGGGCGCGGGAGGATGACGCATTCGGGTGCGCGGCGCTAGTGGGCCGCGCGCGGCTGCTCGCCCACGAGCGCCGGCCCCTCGGCCTCGAGCGCCGCGTGCTCGTCGTCGGTGAACAGGCGCGAGCGGATGAGGAATCGCACCCCCTCGGGCGCCTCGAGCGAGAAGCCGCTCCCCCGCCCGGGCACCACGTCGAGGGTGAGGTGCGTGTGCTGCCAGTACTCGAACTGCGCGCCACCCATGTAGAACGGCGTGCCCTCGATCTCGCCGAGGTACACGTCGCGGGCCCCGACGCGGAACTCGCGCGCGGGGTAGCACATCGGCGCGCTGCCGTCGCAGCAGCCGCCCGACTGGTGGAAGATCAGGTCGCCGTGGTCGGCGCGCAGCTGCCGCACGAGGGCGCGCGCGGCGTCGGTGGCGGAGACGCGGGATACGGGCATGGGGCTCCTGGGTGCGCGACGACTTCACCGCGGTTGCTTGTTGCTCGTTGCTCGTTGCTCGTGCCACGAGGCGGAACGCACAAGGAACAGGCAACAAGCAACCGCACCTCGGCAGTCTAGAAGAAGCCCATCGCCTTGCGGTTGTAGCTCACCAGCAGGTTCTTGGTCTGCTGGTAATGGTCGAGCATCATCTTGTGGTTCTCGCGCCCGACGCCGCTCTGCTTGTAGCCGCCGAACGCCGCCGCCGCCGGGTACAGGTGGTAGCAGTTGGTCCACACGCGCCCCGCCTTGATCTCGCGCCCCGCGCGGTACGCCGTCGTCCCGTCGCGCGACCACACGCCGGCGCCGAGGCCGTAGAGCGTGTCGTTGGCGATCGCCATCGCCTCGTCGAAGTCCTTGAACTTCGTCACCGACACCACGGGGCCGAAGATCTCCTCCTGGAACACGCGCATCTTGTTGTGCCCCTCGAGGATCGTCGGCGCGACGTAGTAGCCGTCCTTGATCTCCCCCTCGTGCACCTGGCGCTTCCCGCCGGTGAGGACCTTGGCCCCCTCCTTGGCGCCGATGTCGAAGTAGCTC
>CADCWN010000020.1 GCA_902806415.1 uncultured Thermomicrobiales bacterium
CCTCATCGAGAACTTCTTCGCCAAACTCAAGCAGTTCCGGGCGATCGCCACGCGCTACGACAAGACCAAATGTAGCTTCCTGGGCGGCGTCTACCTGGCCGCCTCGGCCATCCTCCTCAACTGACGCCACGCCCTAGAGAACCAAGGGGTTGAAACCGCCTGCGTACTCGCGCGTCCGCCGCTCCCAACCTCCCCCTCACACCTCCTCCCGCGCCTCCTTCTCCACCACATGCTCCACGAAGTGATGGTTCGGCACCAGGAAGACCCGCCCGTCGTCGGCCCGCAGGGTCGTCATCGCGTAGCCGACCCGCTCGACCGTCCCGCTCGCCCCGTTCACGCTGATCCGATCGCCCTCGTCGATCCCCTCGGCGATATAGCGGCTGGCGGCGATATTCTGCGAGAGGCCGCGCAGCCCCAGCCCGACCGCCAGCGCCGCCGCCAGCGCGACGCCGCTCAGCACGATGACCGTGATCGCGATCAGCAGCGCCACATCGATCCCGAGCACCGCCGCCGCCAGGATCACCACCAGGAAGATCAGCCCGAAGCGGATGATCGCTTGCAGCCCACCGATCCGCTCGACCCCCAGATCGGCCAGCACCCGTTCCGCCGCCTCCGCGATCAGCCCCGCCGCCGCGACGCCGAGGACCACCAGGGCCAACGCGGTCAGCACGCGCGGCGCGTACAGCACGAGCATATTCAGCGAGTCGACGAGGAAGGTCAGGCCCAACGCCCCGAATGCGGTGAGGAGGACGTAGATCAGGATCGCGTAGAAGACCAACGACCCGAAGAGTTGCGACGGGCGGCGGCGGACTCCCCCCTGCTCCAGCAATTGCGAGATCCCCGTGCGGCGGCAGAGGTCGTCGAACTGCAAGCGCCGCAGGACGAACGCGATCACGGCGCGCGAGATTACCGCGAGCAACACCCCGATGATCACGACGACGAGCGCCCCGAAGAGGCGCGGCAAATAGTCCAGGAAGCTGGTCACGATATTCCGCACGTCAGCGCCCTCCTTGCTGTGTTCGTGCGGCTCTCCCGCCACCGAGATAGTAGATTAAGGCCCGACCATAGGCACCCGCCAGCCCTTCCACGAACCGGACCGTGCCGCTCAGATACCAGCCGATCGCCAGTTGTCGCAGCATCCGCCGCTCCGCTGACGCCGTCAGCACCACCTCCTCATCCGCCAGCGCCGCCAGCAGGACGAAGAGCCGTCGGTAGCCCCCCAGCTCCTCGTGGAGGCGGGGCGACCCTGCGAGGGCGCGTTCCACCCGCTCGCGCTCGGCGGCGTCGAGCTCATCGGCGACATAGGCGGGGAGAAGGTCCAGCACCTCGTCGGTGGCACTCATGTCAGCAGTTCCTTGAGGCGCACGCGCCCGCGGTGCGCCCAGCCTTTCGCCGTCCCCTCCGGCACTCCGAGCGCCGTGGCCGTCTCGACATAGGAGAATCCTTCCAGATCGCGCAGGACGACGGCGGCGCGGTGGTTCGGCGGGAGGTGTTGCAGCGCCTGGTGCAGCTGCGTCGCCGCCTCGGCGCGCGCGAGATCGGACGCCGGATCGGGCATCGCGGCGGCCCGCGACTCGTCGAACGGGACGGTCTCCTTGCGGCGCTCCCGCTCGTTCAGGCTGACATTGACCGTCAGCCGCATCAGCCACGTCTTGAAGGCGCTCTGCCCGCGAAAGCTGTCGAGCCGCCGATAGGCCCGCAGCAGCGCCTCCTGGGTGGCATCGGCGGCATCATCCCCATTGCCGAGAATGCGGTAACAGACCCGATAGACGACCACCTGATGACGCCGCACCAGCACGTTGAACGCGCCGCGATCGCCCGCGCGGGCGCGCTCGACCAGCGCCGCGTCGGACACCGTCACCATATTAGACAGGTCTTCGGGCATCAGCGTTACCCCATCCGCATCGCGCGGCAGTATAGTGGATCGCCCACGCGCGCCGAGCTTGGTGTAACGATCCCGCCGCTCGCCCTGTCCAATAAGGCGGAGAAGATGGAATGCCGCGCCGCGCCGAGGTCCGGCACGGCGACCGGGCGCGACCGATGGAGGAAACAACGGCGTGGGTGCGGCCTGGACAGCGCGACGGGCGATCTTGCTCATCGAGGACGATCCCGACATCGGCGAGATGATCGCCGAATTGCTCCGCAGCGAGGGCTACGCGGTGACCATCGCGACGAGCGCGCGGGCTGGCGTTGCCGCGCTCGCCACCGGGCGCTTCGATCTGGTCCTAACCGACGCCTTCGCCAACGGGGGCACGGGGGAAGAGCGGTGGTCGCCGATCGAGGAGATCTGTCGCGCGGCCGCGCCGATGCCGACAATTATCTGCACCGCCCATCGCTCACAGGAGTTCGCCGGATACGCCGAGCGCGGCTTCGCCGCGCTGCTGGAGAAGCCGTTCGATCTCGACGATCTCCTGCACCTGACGGAACGTCTGATCAACCGGGGCGACCGCCGCACCGCGCCACCACGCGGGGATCACGGCGGCCACTGACCACCGGTAATTGCCACTGGTAATTGCCACAGTTCAACGCAGGGAGGCCCGCGCGACGGAGGGGCACTCGGAACTCCGTCGCGCGGGCCTCCCCACCCCCGGCGGTCGGTAAAGGTGAATGACGGTAAAGGAATCTGTGAACGGCATTCCATCGTGGTACGAGGAACGTGGTACGAGGAACACGGATACGGCGGTCACTCCGAAGAGGTTCGCGGTAAACGACTTCCCCAAATATCCCGACCCGTGCAGGTCGTGGCACGAAAATCGCACTTGTCGAAATTGTCGAGAGGCAAGTGGTGCAATCCACTTGCACCACGATGCCGAGGCCAGACGGGTGTCGGCCATGACGGGCACCACGCCCACGACGATGCAACTTTGGAGGAACGGATGAGCGGGACCAATCGACGGAACGACGAGACATCGGGTATCGAGGCTCCAGGCCCCCTCGATCGGGCGCTGGACCGCGACCGCGACGATAAGGCCGACATCCTCGAGGGCGGGGCCGACCGCACGACGGCGC
>CADCWN010000021.1 GCA_902806415.1 uncultured Thermomicrobiales bacterium
GACCGCGACGATCAGCAGCAGGCGCGGCAGGTAGAACGCGGTCACATCCGGCACCGTCGCCCGCCCGAGCAGGGCCGCGAAGGCGGCGAGCGCGACGATCGCGGCGACGACTCGCAGCGGGGCACCGAGGCGCGCGAGGAGCCCGGCCAGCCCGCCGAGCAGCCCGAGGAACGCCGCGACGGCCAGCAGTGGCGGGACCAGCGGCGCGAGCCCCGCCCGCTCGGGCGTCAGCGTCACGTCGGCGATCTGCACGCCGAGGCGGCGGTTGTCGCCGCCGCCGGGCGGGCTGAACGTCGCCGCCTCGAAGCGCAGGACCAGATCGCCGAGCGGCAGCGCCTCGCGCCCGAACCCGAAGGTGTAGTCGGCGAAGCCTGGCGCGACCTCGAAGAGCGCCACCGCCCGCCCATCGGCCAGGATCGTCAGGGTGGCGGGCGGGGTATCCGCCGCCACCCCGGGCGGGCGCGGCGCGGCGAGCCGCAGGGTCATCCGCCACTGACTGTTCCCCGAGGCGCCGGGCAGGACGATCGCGGCGCGCTCGCCGATCCAGCGGAAGGTGGTGTCACCGACCGCCTCCCTGGCGAAGAAGTCGCGCAGGTAGAAGCCGTCGCGCCCGCTGGCGACGCCGACATCGACCTGGTGCGCGCGCGGCAATTGGTAGAGGCCGACGAACCCGACGACCGCGAGGGCGAGGACCGCCAAGATCGCCCGATCGCCGAGGGCACGCGCGATCGGCCCGAACTCCGCACCGAGCCAGCCGCGCAGCGGGGCGGGCAGGCGGTCGAGGGTCGCCGCGCCGCGCTGACGCTGCCGCCGCCGCGCCACTTTCGGGCGCGGCGCGGCGCGATCGATTCCCGCTGCTCGCTCGCGGCTCATGGCACCCCCGCGGTCGCGGCCTGCACCTCGACGGTCGCGCTCGCGCTGGCGCTCAGGCCCCCGCTCGCGACCAGGTCCACAGTATAGCGGCCCGGCGCGGGCAGCCCCACACGCCCTGCCGGGCGCGGGCGACCGTCGAGCGCGCAGCCATCGAGCGCGCAGCGGATCGTCCCCGGCGGGCCGACGACCGCGACCGGCAGGTTCAGCACGTCCCGCCGCGCGGTCCCCCCGCTCGCATCGCGCCAGGTTACCGTCAGCGTGACCGGGGCCTTGACGTAGATCAGCGCCCAACGTGGCAACGGGTTGGTCACCTCCAGGGTCGGTGCCCAGTCGCCGTCGGCGCGTACCTCTGCAGGCGCGGTCAGCCGGAATTGCGGCGCGGCGGTCGGGCCGGTCGGCACGCGAAAAATCGTCGTGGACTCGTTCTCGAACGCCACCCCGCCGCCGAACGCCGCACGCGCACGCGCCAGCACCGCCGCCCAGTCGCCCGCCTCGTATCCGGCACGCTGCACGACGACCCACTCGACGCCGAGATCCTGCAGCAGCCCCAGATTGTCCGGCGTGGGGTGGCTCAGGTCGGCACCGCGCCCGCCATCGGGCCGGACGAGGGGGGCGACGAAGGCGTTGATGTACTCGCGGTGGGGCAGCGGCGTGAAGCCGGATGTCCCCTGCACCAGCGGCTTCCAGTAGACCGTGGACCAGTACATCATCAGGCCGGTCGCCCAGGGGCCGGGGGTCGCCGGGAACTCCATCACCGGCCCCTGGCCAGGCTGCGCGGCCAGCCACTCGTAGGGGGCGGCGGTCGCGGCGCTGCGATCGATCGCGCGCACCGGGATCGGCACCGAGGCCAGCTCGACGCAGATGATCACGGCCAGCGCGACGGTCAGCGCGGGGCCGAGTCGCCTCGCCCGCGCCGCCGCCAGGAGCGGCGCGAGCCACGACCAGAGCGCGGCCAGCCCCAGGCCCGCCAGCGCGACGATCGCGAAGTTGACCAGCACCCCGAAGCGCGCGGCGACGCGCATCGCCGTGAAGAACGGGAAATGGTCGAAGAGGAAGCGGTATGGCAGGGCGATCTCCCGCCCGTCGGCGCGGGTCCAGGTCGGGCCGAGCGCGACCGTGAAGGCGATGATCGCCAGCGCCAGCAGGGCCAGCGTCGTCGCGCGCCGCCGGCGCCAGAAGACCAAGCCGGCGACCGCGCCGAGGAGCGCCACGCCGCCGGGCCAGAGGGTATCCTCGCCGTAATGCTCGGCGTTGAGCCAGCCCCAGACGCGGTTCTGACTCGCCACTTTCAGGTACGAGCGCGGCCCGGCCTGCCACTGCTCCGCCTCGTCGAGGGTCCGTTCGAGCCCCTGCCCCTCCCGCACGTCGAGGTACGGCAGCGCCAGCGGCACGACGATCGCCAGGGCGACGAGTCCCGCCACCGCCAGCCGCCCGAGGAAGCGCGGCGTGCGCGCCCCCGGCTCGGCGATCAGTAACGTAACGAGCGCGACGACCAGCACCAGCCCGACCTGGAACGCGAGATAGAAACTGCTGACCGACTCGACCGCGACGAGCAGGCCGAGCGCGACCGCCAGCGGCCAGATCGGTCGTCGAACCAGCAGCAGCAGGGCCAATACGACCCACGGCGTCCAGGCGTGGCCGAGCTGGTTGAGGTGCCAGAGGTGCGCGAACCGATACGGCAGGAAGGCGTAGGCGAGCCCCATCCCGAACGCGACCGCCCGGTTGCCCGTCCAGTGCCGGATGAGGGCGTACATCCCGCCCGCCGCGATCAGGAAGGTGGCGAAGATCGCGACGTTATAGGCGAGGATCGCGTTGCCGGTGAGGATCTGGATCGGGGCCATCAGCAGCACGACCGGCACGTTGGCGTCGCTGTAGGCCAGCGCGTGGTCGAGCGGGTAGAACGCATTGGCGTCGTAGAGGCGCAGCGGGTCGGTGACCAGCGCGTGCTCGACCCAGCGCCCGATCCAAATTTGCAGCAGCGCGTCGCGCCGACCGGGGATGACACTCGCCGCCCGCGCGGTGTACGGCCAGAGCATCGCCACGATCGCCACAATGTAGGCCAGCGCCACAACCCCGACCTCGTGCCACCACGCCACCGTGGGCAGGGCGAACGGTCGCGGTCGCGCCTTGCGCCGCCGCTTCCGCGCGACCGTTCCCGGCACCCTTGCTCTATCGGCGGTCGGCTTGGCGAGGGACATAGGGCCTTCGGGCGTGGGGTGCACAGTCGCAGTCGGCGCGAAGGGTAGCACCGGCCAATAACGACCGTCAAGGCGACGAGCGGGCGTAGCCAGGGCGGAACAGAGAACAAACTGAACCACAGAGCGCACAGAGCGCACAGAGAACGAAGGGGAGAACGAGAGAGGGACGAGATCAGACAGGGGATATTGCCGTGCTGGGAGGATTGCGTTGCGGTCGGGGGTAGGGGCGTATTGCATACGCCCGCCCGTCGTCTTACCACCAACGTCTGTAGATATCCCGGCGTGGGTTGGGCGTAGACAATACGCCCCTATCCCCGACCCCAATGCCCGTCCCCGAATACCAATCCCTCCCCGCCCCCTCCGGGTCTCCGCGTCTCCTGTTCCACCCCCTTTCGTACTTCGTACTTCGTAGTTCGTACTTCCTTCGACTTTCGACCCACCTCCCGTGAACAAACCCGCCATACTTTCGCCATATCCCGCGCATATCCTCCTGGCATACTTTTCGTCAGGGGCGCGGGGCGCGTGCGGGCGTGTCCCCGGCGGGGTACGATAGACGAGCGCGAGGCGCGAGACGCGCTCGGGCGCAGACGGAGTTCGGCTATGAGGTCAGTGCGATGAGTTACGCGATGAGCATGGAATCGCCGTCGGCGCGGCGAGGGGCGCGCGGCCCCCTGGGCTGGCTGGCGGTCGCGTTCCGCTGGCAGACCTACCGCAATCTCCTCTATCTGCTCGCCTCGTTCCCGCTCGGGCTGGGCTACTTCATCATCCTGATCGCCGGGCTCTCCTCCGGCCTCGGCTCGGTCATCGCCGGCATCGGCATCCCGATCCTGCTGGTCACGGTGCTGCTGTGGTGGGCGATGGCGTCGTTCGAGCGCCAACTGGCGATCTGGTGGCTGGGGGCCGAGATACGTCCGCTGTACCGCCCCCGACCGGCGGGCTACTCGCCCTGGCGCTGGCTGAAGTCGCACCTCGGGAACAGCGTCACCTGGACCAGCCTCCTCTATCTGCTCGCCCGGTTCCCGCTCGGCCTCCTCTCGTTCGTCGTCACGATGGGGTTGGTCGCGCTGACGACCCGCCTCGTCTTCGCGCCGCTGCCGCTCATCCTCGACGCCGCCTACGGCCAGGAGCCCTCGACCTTCGCTATTCTTGGCAACGGCACCCTCTCGGCCCTGGGGCTGGTCGTCGGCCTCGGCTCACTACACCTGTTCAACGGGATGGCCCTCCTCTCGGCGCGCTTCGCGCGGTTGATGCTGGGGCAGAGCGACCTCGCCGCGCGCCTCACCGCGACCCAGGCGGTCGCGCAGGCGGCGACGGTCAAGGCCGAAGAATCGGACCAGAAGCGGCGCGAGCTGATCGTCAATGTCTCCCACGAACTGCGCACGCCGATCGCCTCGATCCGCGGCCACGTCGATTCGCTGCTGATCGGCCTCGAACGGCCCGCAGCCGTCGAGGCCGCGCCCGCGCAGCCGACCGAGTTGCGCAACTACCTCGGGATCATCAGCCGCGAGACCGAGCGCCTGGGCAGCCTCGTCGATGAGTTGCTGTCGCTGGCGCGGGCCGAATCGGGCGAACTGAAGATCGACCTCGCCCCGGTCGCGGTGGGCGAGGTCGTCGAGGAGGTTTATGCCACGATCGCCCCACTCGCCAAGCGCGAGCGGCAGATCATCGTGGTGCGCGACATCGCCCCGGACCTGCCCCTCGTTGTCGCCGATCGCCAGCGCCTCGGCCAGGTCCTGCTCAATTTGGTGCGCAACGCGATCGCCTACACCCCGACCGGCGGGATCGTCTCGATTGGCCTGCGCGCCGACGGGCCGGGCCGGGTCGCGCTGAGCGTGGCCGACACCGGAATCGGGATACCCCAGGAGGACTTGGACCGGATCTTCGAGCGCTTCTACCGCACCGACGCCTCACGTGCCCGCACCTCCGGCGGCTTCGGGCTGGGACTGGCGATCGTCCGCGACCTCGTCGCGGCGATGGGCGGCGAGATCACGGTCGCCAGCACCGTCGGCGAGGGGAGCACCTTCACCGTCACCCTGCGCACCGCCGCGCAGTTACCCACCGGTGCCGAGCGCCCCGCCTCCGGGCCGCTGCCGTGGGCTCACCCGGCGGTGCGCGGCGGGGAGCAGCCGGGCGCGAGCGGCGTGGTGCCCTGGTGAGCGTTCGGTGAGAGGCGGGGCGTTCGCAGACCTTGGGTCACACCGCCGCACCGCTGGCGTATGCGCGAGTTGTGCCGCCGCAGCGGGCGGTTGAACCCTGTGACCCGGCACAGGGTTCAACCGCCTGCCCCTTCGCACGCACGCCCTGACCATCTGACCGCTACACCGCCATCAACCAACACACCGCCGACCCACACAGCCCCTATGCTATACTTCCCCCGGCTGGTGATAGAGTCAGGGGATACTCTAGCAGCCGCCTTAACGCCGAACGTAGCGTGACGGACGAGTGGAGGGGAGTCGGCCGGACATGGGCTACGACACGCATGGCATTTCTTGCGCGGCATCGTGCGCGCATCACACACCTGACAACGACGATTATTGCGCCACCGACGACCATCACCTGACCGGCGACGATCTCCATGAGGAATGTGGCATCTTCGGGGTCTATGCCCCCGGTGCCGATGTTGCCCGCATGACCTTCTTCGGGCTCTTCGCGCTGCAACATCGCGGACAGGAGAGTGCCGGTATCGCCGTCTCTCGCGCTGGTGGCGGGGTGCCGCTGGCGGTTCATCGCCACATGGGCCTCGTCTCGCAGGCATTCACCGAGGACGACCTGGCCCGGCTGCGCGGCGATCTGGCGATCGGTCACACCCGCTACTCCACCACCGGCAGCAGCAACATCGCCAATGCCAGCCCGTTCCTCACCCGTTCGAGCCTCGGCGAGATCGCGGTGGCGCACAACGGCAACCTCACCAACGCCGACCGCCTGCGCGCGGAACTGGAAGGCGAGGGCGAGCGCTTCCTCGCCTCGACCGACTCCGAGATCGTGGCGCGGCTGATCGGCGCGGCGCACGGCGACACGATCATTGACAAGCTGCGCCGCGTGATGCCGCGGATGCTCGGGGCCTACAGCCTGACGATCATCACCCCGACCCAGGTCATCGGCGTGCGCGACCCGCTCGGGGTGCGCCCGCTCTCGCTCGGGCGGCTGCCGGATGGCGGCAACGTCATCGCCTCGGAATCCTGCGCCTTCACGACGGTCGGCGCGGAGTTAGTCCGCGACATCGAGCCGGGCGAGATCGTCCTGATCGATGGGATCGGGGCCGATGGCGTCCGCTCGTTCGTCGGGCAGGAGTCCCAGCGCCACGCCTCCTGCGTCTTCGAGCTGATCTATCTCGCCCGCCCAGATAGCAAGATCGGCGGGCAGCGCCTCCACCTGGCGCGGCAGCGGATGGGCGCGGAACTCGCCCGCGAGGCGCCCGCCTACGCCGACATCGTCGTCGCAGCGCCCGACTCCGCGACCCCCGCCGCGCTCGGCTACGCGCGGGAGAGCGGCCTGCCCTACGTCGAGGCACTGATCAAGAATCGCTACATCGGCCGGACATTCATCCAGCCCGACCAGCGGCTGCGCGAACTCGGCGTCGGCCTGAAGTTCAACGCCCTGCCGGAGGCGCTGGCGGGGCAGCGGGTCGTCCTGGTCGAGGACTCGATCGTGCGCGGCACGACCAGCCGCCCGCTGATCGAGCTGCTGCGCAAGAACGGCGCGACCGAAGTCCACATGCGCGTCCACTCGCCGCCGATGCAGTGGCCCTGCTACCTCGGCGTCGATACCGGTCGCCGGTCCGAGCTGATCGCCGCCCATAAATCGGTCGAGGAGATCCGCGAGTATATCGGGGCCGACTCGCTGGCCTACCTCTCCGAGGAGGGCCTGACGCGCGCCCTGCAATTGCCGCGCAACGAGTTCTGCTTCGCCTGCTTCAACGGCGACTACCCAGTCAGCGTGCAGATGGAGTTCGACAAGCTGACCCTGGAGAGCGCCAACCGCGCCCCGCTGCGCGCCGACATGGCGGTCAGCGGTGACTGAACGGGGAACGGGGAACGCGGAACGCGGAATGGGCGGTGCCTCCCCAGCGGCGAGATCGCTCGCTATCCGCCCCAGGATTGTCATCGCCCTTAATTCCCCGTTCCCCGTTCCCCGTTCCCCGTTATGATCCGCCTCGGACTGCTCGCCTCGCACGGCGGCAGCAACCTCGGCGCGATCATCGCCGCCTGCCGCGCGGGGCGGATCGCGGGGAAGCCGGTCGCGGTGATCGGCAACAATTCCGGCGCGTTCGCGCTCGAACGGGCGCGGCGGGCGGGCATACCCACCTACCACCTCAGCGGGCAGACGCATCCCGACCCGGCGGCACTCGACGCGGCGATGGCCGAGACGTTGGCGCGGCACGGCACGGAGATGATCGCGCTGGCCGGGTATATGAAGCGCCTCGGCCCGCGCACGCTCGATCGCTGGCGCGGGCGGATCGTCAACATCCACCCCTCGCTCCTGCCGAAGTTCGGCGGGCGGGGGATGTACGGCGAGCGCGTCCACGAAGCGGTTCTCGCGGCGGGCGAGTCGATCACCGGCGTGACCGTCCATCTCGTCACCGAGGA